>NZ_JBSFJW010000014.1:0-220219 GCF_053598255.1 Streptomyces sp. NPDC001157 | reverse complement strand
GCCGAAGAGGTCGGAGACCAGCTGCGACTCGCGGGCGACCATCCAGTTGCGGTTGCCCTTGACGGTGTTGATCTCACCGTTGTGCGCGACGAAGCCCGAACCGCTCACTGCACCTGGGTAGGCAGAGGTTCGTCCGCGCGTCTCTCGCGCAGCACCGCCGCCCCCAGCGTGATCGCGATCCCGGCCGCCGCCCAGGCCGACAGCACCAGCAGGGCGTCGGTCGTGTCGTTGCCGTCGAAGTACGCGATCGACCGCGCCACCCAGGTCCCGGCGCCCGGCGGGAGCGCCGGCCCGATCGCCTTCCAGAACGGCGGCAGCATCGGCAGCGGGAAGGCGCCGCCCGCGCTCGGATTGCCCGCGATCACCACGAGCAGGATCGCCAGGCCGATGCCGACGATCCCGAAGACCCCCTGGAGCGCGAGCGTCGCTGCCCCGACCGTGAAGGTGATCAGAGCCCCCAGCCCCCACAGGGCCATCACGCTCCCCGGCAGGGCGCCCAGGATCGGGCCCACGATCACCGCCCCGCCGAGCCCGCCGACGATCGAGACCAGCGCCATCACGACCAGCCGGATCGCCGCGCGGCGCAGGTTGGCGGGCCGGGCGCCCGTGCTGATCGCCAGGACCGAGGCGCACAGATAGCCGCCGACGCACCAGCCCACGACCACGTAGAAGGAGGACAGCCCGTCGAAGTCCTCGGACGAGGCGGGGGCCACGTCCACCGTCCGGACGGTCCGCTGCTGAGAGGCCTCCAGGAGGGTGAGGTACTGCTGGAGGGTGTTCGCGAGAACGGTGCCGCCGCCGCTGGCGACCAGGAGGGTGTCGGTCGTGCGGGCCGGGTTGATCAGCAGTGCGCCGTCGATGTCCCGGTTCAGGATCTGCTCGCGCGCCGTCGCCTCGTCCGCCACCACCCGTGGGTCGAAGGGCGAGCCGCGCAGCCTGTCCAGCCGGGCCACCGCCTGCTCGGCCGCGGCCTTGGGTGCGACGACTCCGAAGGGCACGTCCTTGGGCTTCGGATCGTGCAGCGCTCCCACATAGGAGGCGATGAACAGCAGCTGGAGGGCGATCACACCGACGACCAGCAGCGTGGCGCGCGGGGTGACCGCGTCCTTCACCTCGGCGAGAAAGCTGCTCTGTGCCATGTCCTCACGGTCCGGGGCGGCGGACGTTTCCGCAGGTGGGGGAGGGCCGAACGGTTGTCGCACACTCGTTCGGTTTTTGGTCTATGGTGGAGGTGAGGCAGTCGGGAACTGGTGTTCGATAATGGAGACGGCTCAGACAGCGGGAGGTGCGGATGCCTGGCTTCACCCATCTGCACACCGTCTCCGGGTTCTCCCTGCGCTACGGCGCCTCGCATCCGGAGCGGCTGGCGGAGCGCGCCTTCGAGCGGGGTATGGACGCCCTCGCCCTCACCGACCGCGACACCCTCGCCGGCGCGGTCCGCTTCGCCAAGGCCTGCGCCAAAGCGGGCGTCCGTCCGCTGTTCGGCGCGGAACTGGCGGTGCAGCAGCCCGCCCGGCTGCGGGAGGACGATCCCGTACGACGGGAACGGCGCCGCACCCCCGTGCGCGGCGGTGCCTTCATCGACGAGTCGACCCCCCGCGTCACCTTCCTCGCCCGGGACGGCGCCCGCGGCTGGGCCGACCTGTGCCGCCTGGTCACCGCGGCGCACTCCGCCGACGGCCCGCCCCTGCTGCCCTGGACCGAGAACCGGGCCGACGGCCTGACCGTCCTGCTCGGCCCCGCCTCCGATGTCGGCCGCGCCCTCGCCGCCGGCCGCCCCGACCGCGCGGCCAGGCTGCTCGCCCCCTGGCGTGAGGTCTACGGCGAAGCCCTGCGCCTCGAGACGGTCTGGCACGGCCGCAAGGGCACCGGCCCCGGCTCCCTGCGCCTGGCCGCCCGTACCGTCGGCTTCGCCGCCGAGCAGCGCATCCGCCCGGTGCTCAGCAACGCCGTGCGCTACGCCGACCCCGGCCTCGGCCCGGTCGCCGACGTCCTGGACGCGGCCCGCCGTCTGGTCCCTGTCGACCCGACGAAGGAACTGGACTCGGGCGAGGCCTGGCTCAAGGGCGCGGGCGACATGCTGTACACCGCCGAGCGGATCGTCGAGGCCGCGGGCTACCGGCGCGACACCGCCCACCGCCTGCTGGAGCAGACGCAGGCGACGGCCGCCGGGTGCCTGGTCGACCCCGAGGACGACCTCGGCATGGGCGCCGTCCATTTCCCCGAGCCGCACCTCGTGGGCGCCGGCCGCCGCACCGCCCAGCGGGCGCTGGCCTCGCGGGCGGCGGCCGGGATGGTCCTGCACGGCTACTCCGGCAGGCGCGCCTACTGGGAGCGGATGCACCAGGAGCTGGACATCATCGCCCACCACGGCTTCGCCTCCTACTTCCTGACGGTCGCTCAAGTGGTGGATGACGTACGGGACATGGGCATCCGGGTGGCTGCCCGCGGCTCCGGAGCGGGCTCCCTGGTCAACCACCTCCTCGGTATCGCGAACGCCGACCCGGTCGAGCACGGACTGCTGATGGAGCGCTTCCTGTCCAAGGAGCGGGTCGTGCTTCCCGACATCGACATCGACGTGGAGTCCGCACGCCGGCTGGAGGTCTACCGCGCGATCATCGCCCGGTTCGGCGAGGAGCGGGTCGCCACGGTCGCGATGCCGGAGACGTACCGCGTCCGCCATGCGATCCGTGACGTCGGCGCGGCCCTGTCCATGGACCCGGCCGACATCGACCGCATCGCCAAGTCCTTCCCGCACATCCGGGCCCGCGACGCCCGTGCGGCACTGGAGGAACTGCCCGAACTCAAAGCACTGGCGGGGGAGCTTCAGCGGGAAGGGGCGCGCTACGGACGGCTCTGGGAACTGGTCGAGGCGCTCGACGCCCTCCCGCGCGGAGTCGCCATGCACCCCTGCGGGGTACTGCTCTCCGACGCCTCCCTCCTCTCCCGTACGCCGGTCATGCCGACCAGTGGCGAGGGCTTCCCCATGTCGCAGTTCGACAAGGACGACGTCGAGGACCTCGGACTGCTCAAACTCGACGTGCTCGGGGTGCGGATGCAGTCGGCGATGGCGCACGCGGTCGCCGAGGTGCAGCGGGCCACGGGGGAGCGGATCGACCTGGACGGACTAGAGGGCGGCGACCCGGCGACGTATCAACTCATCCGTTCCACCGAGACCTTGGGCTGCTTCCAGATCGAGTCGCCGGGGCAGCGGGATCTGGTGGGGCGTCTGCAGCCGGCCACCTTCCACGACCTCGTCGTCGACATCTCCCTCTTCCGGCCCGGTCCGGTCGCCGCCGACATGGTGCGGCCGTTCATCGAGGCGCGGCACGGGCGGGCGCCGGTCCGTTATCCGCACCCGGACCTGGAGGAACCGCTGAAGGGGACGTACGGGGTCGTCGTCTTCCACGAGCAGATCATCGACATCGTCGCCATCATGACCGGCTGCGGACGCGGGGAGGCGGACCGGGTGCGGCGCGGGCTGTCGGACCCGGAGTCGCAGGGGCGGATCAAGGTGTGGTTCGCACAGCACGCGGCGGCCAACGGGTACGACGCGGAAACGATTCGGCGGACCTGGGAGATCGTCGAGGCCTTCGGCAGTTACGGCTTCTGCAAGGCGCACGCCGTCGCCTTCGCCGTACCGACGTACCAGTCGGCGTGGCTGAAGGCGCACCACCCGGCCGCCTTCTATGCGGGACTGCTCACGCACGACCCCGGGATGTACCCGAAGCGGCTGCTGCTGGCGGATGCGCGGCGGCGCGGGGTGCCGGTGCTGCCGTTGGATGTGAACAAGTCGGCGGTCGCACACCGTATCGAACTGGTGTCTGAATCTCCTGCTGTGTGGGGGCTGCGTCTTGCCCTCTCCGACGTGTACGGCATCAGCGAGGCCGAGGCGGTGCGGATCGCGGAGGGGCAGCCGTATGCCTCGCTGCTGGACTTCTGGGAGCGGGCGCGGCCGAGCCGCCCGCTGGCCGGACGGCTCGCCCAGGTCGGCGCGCTGGACTCCTTCGGCGCCAACCGGCGTGATCTGCAACTGCACTTGACCGAGCTGCAGCGGGGCGCCCGGGGTGCGGGCGGTGGCCAACTCCCCCTGGCGGGCGGGCGGAAGACGGCTCCTGCCGGGCTGCCGGACCTGTCGGAGGCGGAGAAACTCAGCGCCGAACTGGGAGTGCTGTCGATGGACGCCTCGCGCAATCTCATGGACGACCACCGGGCCTTCCTCGACGAGTTGGGTGTGGTCTCCGCGCGCCGGCTGCGAGAGGCCAGGCACGGCGAGACGGTCCTCGTGGCGGGCGCCAAGGCGGCGACGCAGACCCCGCCGATCCGCTCCGGCAAGCGCGTCATCTTCTCCACTCTGGACGACGGCACGGGCCTGGTCGACCTCGCCTTCTTCGACGACTCCCACGACGCCTGCGCCCACACCGTCTTCCACTCCTGGCTGCTGCTGGTGCGCGGGGTGGTGCAGCGGCGCGGCCCGCGCAGCCTCAGCGTGGTGGGCGCCGCCGCCTGGAACCTCGCCGAACTGGTCGAACTGCGCGCCGAGGGCGGCCTCGACGAGGTGGCGAAGCGGCTGGCGCAGCCGCTGCCGGAGGGCGGCGGGGATTCGGCCCACGGCCGGCGGATCCAGCTGCCCACCGGATACGAGATGAACCCGTGGGCCGATCTGCGGCCCGCGGGTCAAGAGCCCTCACAGGTACGGAAGTTGTGGCACCAGAGCCCGGGGAGCGCGGGATGACCATCGTGTGCGTACGTTTCCAGCTGCCCTCGGCGTCCGAGGCCGCGCTGCCGGGGCTGCTCGGGTTGCTGGAGGAGTTCACGCCGGTCGTGGAGGCGCTTCCGCCGGACGCCGCGCTGGCCGATCTGCGCGGCGCCGAGCGGTACTTCGGGCGCAGCGCGGTCGAGCTGGCGGCGGTGATCCGGGTGCGCGCTCTCGCCCTGTACGGCGTCGACTGCGCGATCGGCGCCGGGCCGGGCCCGATGCTGGCCCGCGTGGCACTGGGCGCGGCCAGGCCAGGGCTGACCTGCGAGGCCCCCGGCGATCCGGACGGCATCGCGGAGTTCCTCGCGGACCGCCCGGTCACCGCGCTCCCCGGCGTCGGTGCGGCCACCGCCCGCACCCTGGGCGAGTACGGCCTCGACACCCTGGGGCTGGTCGCCGCCGCACCGCTCTCCACACTCCAGCGCCTGATCGGTGCGAGGGCGGCCCGCGAACTGCACGAGAAGGCGAACGGCGTCGACCGCGGCCGGGTCGTCCCGAACGCCGTCTCCCGCTCCTTGGCCGCCGAACGCCCCTTCACCCGCGACGAGTTGTCCCCGGACCGGCACCGCCGCGCACTGCTCTGTGCCGCCGAGGAACTGGGCGCCCGGCTGCGCGCCCTGGACAAGGTCTGCGGCACGCTCACCCTCACCGCGCGCTACGCCGACCGCACCGCGACGACCCGCACCCGCACCCTCAAGGAACCCACCGCCCACTCGGCCGCCCTGACCAGGACGGCGTACGACATGTACGAGTCCCTGGGCCTCCAGCGCGCCCGCGTCCGCGCCCTCACCCTCCGCGCCGAGTCCCTCGGCCCCGCCGAACAGGCCTCCTACCAGCTCACCTTCGACCCGGTGGACGAGAAGGCCCGCCGCATCGAGGAGGTCGCGGACCGGGTACGGGCGAAGTTCGGACCGGGGGCGGTGCGGCCGGGGGCGCTGGCGGCGTAACTCCTCATATCAGGAGGTCAGTTGGCCCATGGAGGGGTGATCCGGGTGCCGTCCTCCAGCTCCGCCTCCAGGCCGATGGACGTGGTGACCCAGGAGATCGCCGTCTGATCGGTGGGGTTCTCGACACCGAGGGTCGCGCCTGGGTTGACGATGACCGTGTCGCCCGCGGTGATGCGGTCGGTGCGGCCGTCGAGGGTGATGAGCAGTTCTCCGATGAGGAGATGGAAGATCTCCTCGCGGCTGACGGTGTGCACCGGCGCCTTGGCCCCGGCAGGGATCTCACCGCGCCAGGCGCACAGCTCCTTGCTACCGGTGAGCGGGCCGGCGTACGAGACGAAGCGGGCGCCGTGGATCTCGTGGGTGACGGCTTCGGACGTGCGGATGACGGGCATGGCTGACTCCGATCCATATGGTCAAGCAGCTTGACTATCCATTCCGGATCCATAGTCAAGCTGCTTGACCATTCCGTCAAGGGTGTTTCAATGCCTCCGTGCACAACTCCGAGGCCATGGCCCTGTCCGCCGCCCTGCTCGCCGTCGCCGGCGAGCTCACGCAACGCATCAACGAGGGCGTCGTTGCTCGCGGATTCGAGGGGGTGAGGCCCGCGCACGGCTTCGCCTTCGCCCGGCTCGCCCCGGACGGCGCGACGGTCACCGACCTCGCCGCCCATCTCGGGGTCACCAAGCAGGCTGCCAGTCAGCTCGTCGAAGAGATCGTGCGGAAGGGGTATGCCGAGCGCCGGGCGCATCCCGTGGACGCGCGCGCCAAGTTGATCGTGCTGACCGAGCAGGGGTGGGCCTGTACGCGGGCCGCGGAGGAGGCTGCCGCGGAGGTGGTGCGGGGGTGGAGTGCTGTGCTCGGTGAGGGTGAAGTTCGGGCGCTGGGTGAGCGGTTGGGGCGCATTGCTCCCTGTGGGCCCATCCGGCCTGCCTGGTGAGGGTTCGGTGTCGACTACTGGCGAGTCAGTTATCACTGGAAGTTTTTACTGACGCGTAACTTCACACTTGCACTACTCGCCCGTAACTTGACGAGTGAACAGCATCCTTCGTGATCCGGATCACAGGGCGTAAGGCCATCGCAACTCCCTTGAGCCGCAAGGAGATCACACGATGCTGCCCTGGAAACGAGTGCTCAGACCCCTGGCCGCGCTGCTGCTGACCGCCGCGGTCGCCACCGTCCCCGCCACCGCCGCCCATGCCGCCGACACGGCCGCGACCTCGTCGAGCGGCTGGAACGACTACTCCTGCAAGCCGTCCGCCACCCATCCCCGGCCCGTCGTCCTGGTCCACGGCACCCTCGCCAACTCCGTCGACAACTGGCTGGCCCTCGCACCGTATCTGGAGGACCGCGGCTACTGCGTCTTCTCCTTCGACTACGGTCAGCTGCCGGGGGTCCCCGTCTTCTACGGCCTCGGCCCCATCGACAAGTCGGCGGAGCAGCTGTCCGCCTACGTCGACAAGGTGCTCGCCGCGACCGGTGTCGCCAAGGTCGACCTCGTCGGCCACTCGCAGGGCGGCATGATGCCCCGCTACTACCTCAAGTTCCTCGGCGGAGCCGCCAAGGTGAACGCCCTCGTCGGCATCGCGCCCGACAACCACGGCACCGACCTCGACGGGCTCACCAACCTGCTGCCCTACTTCCCCGGCGCCGCGGACCTGATCTCCGCCTCGACGCCCGGGCTCGCCGACCAGATCGTCGGATCCGCCTTCCTCACCAAGCTCAACGCGGGCGGGGACACCGTCCCCGGCGTCCACTACACGGTCATCGCCACCAAGTACGACGAGGTGGTCACGCCGTACAGCAGCCAGTTCCTGAGCGGTTCCGACGTGCACAACGTGCTGCTGCAGAACCTGTGCGCACTCGACCTCTCCGAGCACGCCCTGATCGGGCTGACCGACCGGATCGCCTTCCATGAGGTGGCGGGCGCCCTCGACCCGGCGCACGCCACCGCCACCACCTGTGCGTCGGCGCTGAGCTGACGCACCTCTCGGGGCCTGTCCGACCTGAGCCGCCGGACAGGCCCCGCGCTCTTCGGCCGGGTCAGCGGCCGTGCCGTCCGCCGTCGCCGGTCGCGCGGCGGCGGACCGAGGAGACCGAGACGAACAACGCCGCCGCACCGAGCGCCAGGGCGGCCGCGCCGCCGATGGCGATGTACGAGGTGCTGTCGTCGGCGCCCGTCTCGGCAAGGTTCTCCGACGTCCCGGCCGCCTTGGGCTCGTTGGCCGCTGAAGCGGCGGTCGTCGGGTCCGTGGAGGCGCTCGCGTCGCCGTCACCGTGACCGTGGTGCTCGACCGTCGACTTGTCGGCACCCGCCTCGATCTGCTCGTCGGAGGGGGCGGAGGCGCGCGGAGCCGGGGGCGAGCTGCTCGTCGTACCACCACCGCTGCTGTTTCCGCCGAAGCTCACGTCCGAGCAGGAGTAGAACGCCTCCGGACTGTCCGAGCGCTGCCAGATCGCGTACAGGAGCTGCTTGCCGGAGCGCTCGGGGAGGGTGCCGGAGAACGTGTAGAAGCCGCCCGCGGCGACCGGGTCGGTGGCCGTCGCCACCGGGTGGTCGAGGTCCAGGTCGGACCAGGCCAGCGGGTGCGCCGGGTCGTAGTCGGCCTTGGTGACGTACACCTTGAAGGTGCCCTTGTGCGGTGCGGTGACACGGTACTTGAAGGTGTACGGACCCGCACTCACTCTCGTCGCCGGCCAGTCGGCGCGGGCCAGGTCGAGCCCCTTGAACTCCTCGTTGTTCGCACTGCACAGCTTGCCGTCCGGTATCAGCGTCCGGTGCTGCCCGTTCGCGTCGCCGATCCGGATGCCGTTCCAGTCGTAGAGCGCCTGGGTGCCGCCCGCCGCGACCGCCGCCTTGCACGCGTCCGACCTCGGGCTCTCCGGGCCCTCCGCGTAGCACTGCGAGACGCGGCTCACCGGGTCGCCCATCGTGCCGTGCGCGGACGCCGGGGCCGCGGCGAGGGCGGTCAGGGCGAGCGGGGCGGCGCCGAGGGCAGTGAGAGCGGCGACCTTGCGACGGCGTGCGGGCATGCGGAATCTCCTCGGAACGGTCCTGATGCGTGGGGCGGATCGCGGGGGCGAATCCCGTGGGGCGCGATCAGAAGCTAGCCCGAAGAAACCGTGAAATCGCCTGCTGGAGGCGGGTGATGGAGATCCTTATGGTGGCGTTAAGGGAGTGCTCAGCCTGGGATCAGGTAATACCGTGCGCGGCATGACCGATGAGGAGATCCGCGCGGCCGTCGCCGCCGACGTACCGGCCGTGAAGGCCGTGACCGACGCCGCCTACCACCGCTACATCGAGCGCATCGGGGTGGTGCCGCAGCCCATGGAGGCGGACCACGCGGCGAACGTGGCCGCGGGCAGGGTGTTCGTGACCGGAGACCCCGTCATCGGTCTGGTCGTGCTGGAGGAGCACACGGACCATCTGTACCTCGACAACATCGCCGTCCACCCCGACGCGCACGGCAGGGGCGTGGGGCGACGGCTGCTGCAGTTCGTGGACGCACGCGCGCGTGCGCTCGGGCTGCCCGAGGTCAGGCTCTACACCAACGCCATGATGTGGGAGAACCAGAAGATCTATCCGAAGTTCGGCTACGAGGTCGTGGAGCGAAGGGTGGACGGCCCCTACGACCGCATCCACTACCGCAAGCGGCTGGACTGACTGGTTGAACCGACTGATTGGCTGGACTGATCGGCTGGACCGGCTGCTTCAGCCGTCCGGCCACCACGTTCGTGCGATGTCCTTGCGGACCTCCGGGCGCCCGGCGGGACGCTCGTCGAGCTCCTCGCGGACCTTGCGGGCGTCCGTCTTCCTCAGGGGCTTCTGCACAGTGGTGCGGCGCATGGCTGCCTCCTTCAGGTTCCACCGGGTTCCGCGTTTTCACGGAGGTAGACCCTTTCGGGGAGAGTGACTCATCGGTCGGGGTCTGTCTGTGGTGGCTGTCACGAATCGACTGTCAGTGGCGGGTGTCACTCTTGGGCGCATGACCAACGACAATGACGCACTGAGCTGGGCGGCTGTGGACTGGGACGCGGAAGCCGCGTCCTTCGACGACGAACCGGATCACGGTCTGCGCGACCCGCAGGTGCGCCGCGCCTGGGCCGAGCGGCTCCGCTCCTGGCTGCCGGAGCGGGCCGGCGACGTCCTCGACCTCGGCTGCGGCACCGGCAGCCTGTCGCTCCTCGCATCCGAGCAGGGACATCACGTGACCGGCGTGGACAGCTCCCCGGCCATGGTCGACCTCGCGAGAGCGAAGCTGGCCGGGCGTGACGCCGCGTTCCTGGTCGGTGACGCGGCGGCGCCGCCGGTGGGGGAGCAGCGCTTCGACGTCGTACTCGTACGGCATCTGCTGTGGGCGCTGCCCGAGCCCGGCCGGGTGCTGCGGCACTGGCGGGAGCTGCTGCGCCCGGGAGGCCGGCTCGTGCTGGTCGAGGGCGTGTGGGGGACGGTCGCACCGGTCGGCATACCGGCCGACGTACTCACCGGTCTCCTCGCGCCGCTCGCCGGTGAGGTGCGGCTGGAGCGGCTGTCGCAGCACACGCAGCTGTGGGGGAAGGAGGTGGAGGACGAGCGGTACGCCGTGGTGGCGCTGGTGTGAGTCGCTCAGGCCAGCAGCGCCGCGAAGCCGCCCTCGCGGGCCAGTGTCTCCAGCTCGTCCAGGGCGGCGACGGCGGCTGCCGCGGCCGCCGCGTCCGTCTCCGCCAGGCCGCTCTCGGCGAACTCGTCCTCGTCCAGCCGGAGTACGTCGCTGCCGTCGGCGGAGTGCCACAGGTCCAGGTCGAGATCCTCGACGACCAGCTCCGTGCCGGAGAGCGTGGCCGGGCGGGTGACGTCGCAGTACCAGCCCTTCAGGGTGCCCTCGGAGTCGCGGACCTCCTTCACGGCGTACCACCGGTCGCGCCAGTAGTACTCCGTGAAGAGGTCGCCCTTCTCGAAGCGGACGAACCCGAAGTCGCGGACGCCGTCGCCCGCCCAGGGCGCACGGACGACGACGCGCGTGCCGTCGTCGCCGAGCAGCTCCGCCCCGTAACGGATCTTCGTCCGGCCCGCCTTGACCAGGACGACGTCCAACTGGGTCGGATTCTCAGGCGAGTTCGCGGACATAACGCACCTCCGATGCGCAGATCTCGTATCCGAACCATTTGTTGATCGCGAGCATGGGCTCGTTTCCGGCATCGTTGCCCGTGAGCGCCACCTTGTATCCGGCGGCGCGGGCGCGGTGCAGGGAGTCGTTCTTGGCGAGCTTGGCCAGGCCGCGGCCGCGGTGGGCGCGGGCGGTGCCGGTCATGGCGGTGGCGTAGCGGCCGCTGGCAGGGTCCGTCCAGGCCACGCTGAAGGCGGCCGGGCGGCCCTCTACGACCGCGATCGTGGTCAGCTCCCGGTTGAGCAGCGGGGCCTTCCAGCTCTCCTCGATCCAGGTCTCGTAGTCGGTGAGCTCGGCGTCGACATCGCTCGGTTCGTCCGAGGTGGCCGCCGCGTCCAGCTCGAACAGCGGGCGCGGATCGTCCGCGAAGTCGGCCGCGGAGCGCAGCTCGACGCCCGGTGGCGGGGACTGGAGCGGCGGGAGCGTCCCGCCGGTCAGATCGAGGCGGAGGAAGTGGGCGGAGCGGCTGGCGCGGTAGCCGCGCCGTTCGGCGAAGGCCCGGTTGGCGGGCTCGTCCAGGACCCAGGCGAACAGCTTGGTCGCGCCGTGCTCGGTGAGGTGCTGCTCGGCCGCGCGGACCAGGAGGCCGCCCGCGCCGCGGTGGATCCGGTCCGGGTGCACATAGATGTTGAGCATGCCCTGACCCGGCTCCGGGCTGTCGTACGCCAGTTGCACCTGAGCGGTGCCGACGACCTCCCCGTCCTCTTCCGCGACCAGGGATCTGAAGCGGGCGTCGGGGTGGGTGCGGGCCAGGCAGTGGGCGATGGCGTCCGGGGTCCACAGGATGTGGGGGAGGGCCAGATGGCGGACATGGGCGAAGCTCTCGACGTCGGCCCGGTCGTCGGAGCGGAGATCGCGCACGGTCACTGTCATTGGGCGCACGCTACGGGGCAGGTACCCCCGGGTGCCTCTCATTTTCGGGCCGGTGCGGGACAATCGGCAGCGTGACCTTGAAGATCCACATCGACGACAGTGCCGCGCCGTACGAGCAGGTGCGGGCGCAGATCTCCGAGCAGGCGCGGTCGGGGGTGCTGCCGGTGGGGTACCGGCTGCCGACCGTGCGGGGGCTGGCCGAATCGCTCGGGCTCGCGGCGAACACCGTCGCCAAGGCGTACCGGGCGCTGGAGAGCGACGGGGTGATCGAGACGCGGGGGCGCAACGGTACGTTTGTCGCTGCCGCGGGCTCGGCGGCGGAGCGGGAGTTGGCGGCGGCTGCCCAGGCTTACGTCGAGCGGGCTCGGCGGCTCGGTCTCGCGGAGGCCGATGCGCTGGCTGCGGTGCGGGATGCCCTGCGGGCGGCTTACGAGGGGTGAGCAGGCCCCGGGGGCGCGATTGGCGCTGCGGCCGGCTGGTCGATCGTCTGCGGGTCCGTTGTGGTTGGTCGCGCAGTTCCCCGCGCCCCTTGGGGGGCGTTGGTCAGCGTCGGGCAGTGAGTTCCGGTGTGCGGGTTGCTGTGAGGCCCGCCCTCGTCGCCGTTCGGGCGAAGGTGACCGCGTCCTCCACCGCCGCCCCACCAGGGTCGTTGTTGAAGTACGTGTACACATCCCGGGCGTTGGACCAGGTGGTGGCGATGCGGTCCACCCAGGTCTCCAGGGACTGGCGGCCGTAGCGTGGCCATGGGTGGGCGCGGCCCTCGTGGAAGCGGACGTAGCCCCAGTCGGTGGTGCGCCAGAGCGGAGTGGTGGGGTGGGCCTGGACGTCGGCCCAGCACAGGGCCGCGCCTCGGGACTCCAGGACCTTCCGGACAACAGCCGTCCACCAGGAGTCGTGGCGCGGTTCGACCGCGATCCGGGTCGACGAGGGGAAGCAGGCCAGGCACGCGTCCAGCAGGCCCGCGTCGGCCTTCAGCGTCGGCGGGAGTTGCAGGAGCACCGGACCCAGGCGGTCACCGAGGCCCGCCGCGTGGGTCATGAGGCGGTCGACCGGTTCCTCCGGGTCCCGTAGGCGCTTGATGTGGGTCAGATAGCGGCTCGCCTTGACCGTGACCACGAAGTCCCGGGGCACCCTCTCCCGCCAGTTCTCGAAGTTCTCCCGCGTCGGGAGCCGGTAGAACGCGTTGTTGATCTCCACCGTGGCGAACCGGGCCGCGTACTCCTCCAGCCACAGCCGTGTCGGACACCCGGCCGGGTACAGAACGCCCCGCCAGTCCTTGTACTGCCAGCCCGACGTCCCGACGAACAGGGTCATACGTCCATCAAAACACCGGTCGCCTACAGATACAGCCCGGCGTCCGCCCCGTCCCGCGGTTCCGGGAGGGACGTCGGCGAGGTGCCGCGGCGCAGCGCGTACAGCTCCGCCAGGGTCGCGCCCTCGCGGCCCACACCCTCCTCCGTGCCCAGCCAGTTCACCGCCTCCGCGCGGGTCAGCGACCCGACCTCGATGCGGGCCAGACAGCGGCCCGGGCGGACCACGGCCGGGTGCAGGCGCTCCAGGTCCTCGTTGGTCGTCACGCCCACGAGTACATTGCGGCCCTGGCCGAGCAGGCCGTCGGTCAGGTTCAGCAGCCGCGACAGGGCCTGGCCCGCCGTGTGCTTGGCCTCGCCACGGATCAGCTCGTCGCAGTCCTCCAGGAGCAGCAGCCGCCAGCGGCCCTTGCCCGTCCCGTCCTCCTCGCCGATCGCGATGTCCATCAGATAGCCGACGTCGGAGAACAGGCGCTCCGGGTCGAGCACGCAGTCCACCTGGCACCAGTCCCGCCAGGAACGGGCGAGCGTGCGCAGGGCCGAGGTCTTGCCGGTGCCCGGCGGGCCGTGCAGCAGGAGCAGGCGGCCCGCGATGTCCTCCGGGGTCGTCCTCATCAGGCGGTCCATCGCATCCGCCACCGGCGCCGTGTAGTTCTCCCGCACCTCGTCCCACGTGCCCGCGGAGATCTGCCGGGTCGTGCGGTGCGGGCCGCGTCTCGGGGAGACGTACCAGAAGCCCATCGTCACGTTCTCCGGCTGGGGTTCGGGCTCGTCCGCCGCCCCTTCCGTCGCCTGGTCGAGGACCTTCTGTGCCAGCTCGGCGCTGGTCGCCGTCACCGTCACGTCGGCGCCGCGGTTCCAGCGGGAGATCAGCAGCGTCCAGCCGTCGCCCTCCGCCAGCGTCGCGCTGCGGTCGTCGTCACGGGCCATGCGCAGCACCCGGGCGCCCGGCGGCAGGAGCGTCGCCCCGGACCGGACGCGGTCGATGTTCGCCGCATGCGAGTACGGCTGCTCGCCCGTCGCGAAGCGGCCGAGGAACAGCGCGTCGACGACGTCGGACGGCGAGTCGCTGTCGTCGACGTTGAGCCGGATCGGCAGAGCGTCGTATGGGTTCGCAGACATGGCGTCCATGATCCGGCACCCGGGCGCTCCGCGCACTGGATTTCCCCCGCTCTGTCCTCGGTGTCTGTTTGCTACAACATCTGCCATACCTGGCATTCCGCCGGTTACTGTTTCCCTCGATGGGACGTCATGAGTGGACTTCGGGGGCGCGACGGTGGCGGCTCACCGCGCTGCTCGGCGTGGGCGTGGCCGCACTGGCTCTGATCGTGACCCTGATCAACACGCTTCCAGGGGACGGCGCCAGCACCGCGGGCACCTCGCGCAACGGCGACACGGTGCACGGCACCCCGGTGACCGTGCCCGACCAGGACAGGCCCGAGGTCGGCTGGGGCTTCACACACACCCAGTACAGCGCCGACGAGGGCAGCTCCGCCGCCACCGAGCGGGTCGAGGGGCTGATCTCGGACGCCGGGGGGATGCCGCAGGACCAGGCGGTCATGGGATGGGGCGCGGACAACCCCGAGCCGGTGAAGGGGCGTTACGACTTCGACGCGATGGACCGCCGTATCGACTTCATCCGCAAGTCCGGCGGCACCCCGGTCGTCACCCTGTGCTGCTCCCCGGACTGGATGAAGGGCGGCAAGGCCGGCGTCGACAACACGAACTGGAGCAAGTCCGCGCTGGAGACGGCCCCGCAGCCCGAGCACTACGCGGACTTCGCCGCGCTCGCCGCGACCGTCGCCAAGCGCTATCCGGACGTACGCCACTTCATCGTCTGGAACGAGTTCAAGGGCTTCTGGAGCGACGCCAAGGGCCGCTGGGACTACGAGGGTTACACCAAGCTCTACAACCTGGTCCACAAGGCCCTGAAGAAGGTCGACAAGGACATCATGGTCGGCGGGCCGTACCTGGTCATGGACAGTGTCGACCCGCGCGCGGACGAGGCCTCGAAGACCTTCAAGGGGCCGTGGGGCGCCATGGACCAGCGCGTCCTCGACGCCTTCGACTACTGGAACAAGAACAAGGCAGGCGCGGACTTCGTCGTCGTGGACGGCTCCAGCTACACCAACGACGACGAGATGCTGCCGAACGAGTTCGCCGCCACCGACAAGTTCACCGCCGTCGGCAGGTGGGTGCGGCAGCAGACGCACGATCTGCCGCTGTGGTGGTCCGAGTACTACGTCGAGCCCGCCGACGGCAACGACGACCGCAAGGGCTGGTCCGAGACCCGCCGTGTCGCCGTCCAGGCCGCCGGGATGATCGCCATGGTCAAGGGCGGCGCCTCCTCCGGGTTCTACTGGAACCCGGAGGACGAGAAGGGCAGCGACTGCGCGGGCTGCATGTGGACGCCGACCGACAGCGCGGACGGCGGCAAAAAGCTGCCCATGTTCGTCCTGGTCTCCCGCTTCCACCGGGAGTTCCCGCCCGGCACGAAGTACGCGACCGTCTCCGTCGCCGCGGACGACGTGCCCAACGTCCGCGTCCTGGCCACCGACAAGACCGTCCTGGTGGTCAACACCCTCGACCGGTCGATCAGCGCGAAGGTCGACGGGAAGCGGTTCGAGATGCAGGCGTACGAGGTGCGGTGGCTCACGCGCTGAGCCACCGCACCGTCACTTCATCGTCAGGAACCGCTGCACCAGCGAGGCCAGCAGCACCGCCAGCAGCGGCAGCGAGAACCAGAAGCTGCTCTGCAGCCAGCGCAGCTGCCGCACTCCCGGCCGCACCGCGACCCGCACCACCTCGCGAGCCGTCAGCAGCACGATCAGCGCGAGAGCGGCCAGGGCGCCGACGACCGACCACGGCGTCCAGGTGATCTGCGGTCCGATCGGACCCGGATCCGGCTTCGCCACCTTGCCCTCGGGCTGCTTCCTGAGGGCGTAGACCGTGGCGTCGTCGTTGAGGTAGACCTTCTTCAGCTCGGGCCGCTGGTCCAGGTTCTGGATGAGCCGCGGCTCCCAGGTGTCCGAGTAGCCCACGTCCATCCGGAGATAGGTCGTCTGGCTCGCGTTGACCATCAGATACGAGTTCGGGCCCGCGTCCTTGAGTGCCTTGACCAGGCCGGACACGAGTACCGGGTCGGCCGGTGCCAGCGTGGGCACGTAGTTGACCCGCTCCATGTCCTTCGCGCCCCACGGCATCGCGGGTGTCACCTCGTTGACGGTGTCGTTGCTCAGCCACAGCAGCCGGACGGTCGGCTTGTCGTGGGCGTACACGTAGTCCATGGCGGCGACCTCGCCGGGCCGGACCCGCTCGAACGGCTCGTTGCCCCAACGGGCCACCAGGAAGCCGCCCATGAGGACCAGGCCCGCCATCAGCGCCGCCAGCGGGGCGAGGCTCACGCGGTCCTTCTCCCGTTCCTCGGCGGTGATGCCGGTGCGCGGGAACAGGGCGAGGCCTCCCAGGAGGGCCGCGCCCGGCACCGCGAACATGAAGACGCGCAGGGCCATCTCGCCGCCGTAGGACTGCATGCCGAAGCCCAGGAACGGGACGAAGGTCAGCACCAGCAGCGACCGCTCGCGGTACTTGTGGTCGCGCCGCCGCCACCAGCCCCAGCAGGCGAACGCCATCACACCGCCGGCCAGCAGCACGCGCGCGTACAGGACCAGCTTGTGGGTCGAGTCGCCGCCCTGGATACGGCCGGAGACCGAGGTGGAGACATTGCTGCTGACGCCGCCTACCCCGCCGAACAGCTCGTTGAAGTGCCCGGACCAGTACGGCTCGGCCATGAAGCCGATCCACACCGCGACCACCACGGCGAACAGGATGGGCAGGCCGCGCAGTTCGGACCTGCCGATCAGGACGAGCACCGCGAGGACGCCCAGCATCACGAACGGGGTGAGCTGGTGCGCCGGGACGCTCGCCATGAACAGGCCGATCAGCACCCCGAGCAGGACGGCCTTCTGGCGGCGGTTCGCCGGCTCGACCTCCGCCTCGCCCGGCCGCTTCCTCGTCCAGATCACCCGCGGCTCACGGAACCAGACCAGCAGGATGGCGACGAACGCGAGGTAGAGGAGGTAGGTGAAGCCCTGCGGGGAGAAGTAGTCCTGGCCCACCCAACTGCTGAGCACGAAGACCCAGATGCCGGTCCACTTGGCGCGCCAGCTCGCCCGCAGGGAGCGCACGAGCAGGAACATCGGGGCCAGATAGAGGAGCTGGATGGTCAGCGGCCACCAGCGGACGAGCTCGGTGAGGTCGGTGACCCCGCAGGCCTTCGTGACGAACGCGGCCACCGCGAAGAAGCCCGGCCAGCTCCAGCGCGCGTCCAGGTCCGGTACGGCGGACCCGGTGCGGTCGATGTAGTCGAGGAACCCGAGGTGCTGCCAGGCCGTCGGGAACCGCGGCTCGGTCTCGATCACCGCGGGCAGCGCATGCAGCGACACCACGGTGGCCACCAGGGTGACCAGCAGCAGCGCCTTGTGCTCCCGGCCCAGCCACAGCAGCGAGGCGAACACCGCGACCAGCAGCGCCGCCCCGACCAGCGTCGGCAGCGGCAGCACCGAGATCAGGCCCAGCCCGCCCATCCGGTCCAGGTCGGCCTCGCCCAGGCGCAGCGCGGGCACCCAGTACAGCAGCAGCGCGGCCACCAGCAGACAGCCGAGGACGACGCCGAGGCGGGTGGGCCGCAGCCGCTCCCGCCAGGAGAGCGGCGCTGGTTCGGCCCCCGGTACGGGCGCCTCTTCCTGTACGAGCGGTGCCTCCGCCTGTCGTACGACCTTTTCGCCCGCGTCGAAGCGGCTGTCGAAGCCCGCGTCGAAGCCCGCGTCGAAGCCGGGTTCGAACTCGGTCTCGAACGGTGCGTCCACCTCCATCTCGGCGGGTCCCAGGGAGGCTTCGGACCCCGGTTCGCGCTCTTCGACGGGGAGCCCGACCTCCGGGTTCTTCGCCCAGGTCGGCCGGGGGTCGGCGCGGACGACGGGCGTTCCGGTGGGCGGGGTGCCCGGGCCCGGGCGGACGTCGGGACGGCGTTCCAGGTGGTCGAAGTCGACATGGATGCCGAGGGCGAGGGTGTCCGTGTCCAGCGCCCAGGCGGGCCCCCGCCTGCGGGGCTTGTCGGCGGCCGGGATCTCGCGCGCCCCCAGGTCGGCGAGGTCCCCGTCGGGTGCCGCGTCCTCCGGTACGGCGTCGGCCGGTGCGGCCCGGACGGTCCGGTACAGCTTGGGCGCGGCGATGGCGACGATCACCGCGAGCGAGGAGATCTCGGCGACGCCCGCGCCCGTCAGACCCATCCGGGGGAGCAGCAGCAGCGTCAGGCCGAGCACCAGGGCGCACAACAGGCCCTGCAACCAGGCCAGTCCCGCGGTGCGGCTCTGCGCGCGCAGCACCGCGAAGTACGTCTCCATGACGACCCTGAGCAGCGCGCCGACCGCGAACCAGCGCAGCAGCGGCGTCGCCGCGTCCGCGTAGCCCTGGCCGAAGACGCCGAGGATCCACGGCGCGCCGAGGAACAGCAGCCCGCAGATCGGCAGCATGATCCGCGCCATCCGCCTGAGCGCCGCCCGCGTGTTGGCGGACAGCCGGCCCGGGTCGTGCGAGCCCTCCACGGTCAGCGAGGCGCCCATGTTGATGGCCAGCAGGTTGATCGTGCCGCCGATCGTCGTGGTGATGTAGAAGTACGCGTTGTCCTCGGAGCTGACCTGCGAGGCGATGATCACCGGGATCAGATAGACCACGGCGAGCGAGAACAGCGAGCCGGTGTAGTCGCCCGCCAGGAACCTGCCGATCTCCTTCAGCGTCGGCGGCTTCGCGTGGTCCGCCGTGGCCTCGATGTGCCGGGGGACCAGCCGCCGGAACACCAGCAGGCCGAGCGGCACGACGGAGGTGGCGATCGCCAGCACCCAGGAGACGAACACACCGGTCGTGGGCATGCTGGCGGCGAGTCCGACCAGCAGCGCCAGCTTCACCGCCGAGAACACCGTGTTGCCGACCGGCACCCACGGCGCACTCCGCAGCCCGGTGAGCACCCCGTCCTGCAGTGTCAGCAGGTTCCAGGAGGCCACGGCCATGATGAAGCCGAGGCCCTTGATCGGCCCGTGCAGGAAGTGGTACGACGGCCCCCAGGTGCTGAGGGTCAGCAGGAAGACTCCCGCCGCGAACGACACGACCACACAACTCGCCGCGTACGTACGGAAGATGAGCCGTCCGGTGTGGCGCCCGGCGACCGGGATGAACCGGGCCAGGGCGCCCGTCAGGGTCACCGCCGTCAGCCCGGCCAGCAGCTTCATCGCGGCGATCGCGGCCGAACCCTGGCCCACCGCGGACTCGGAGTAGTAGCGGGCGGCGATCAGCCAGTAGCCCAGGCCCAGCACCGCGGAGATGCCGGTGTTGAGCATCAGGGCGTAGGCGTTGCGGAACAGCGGGCTGCCCCCGTTGGGCCGGCCCATTCCGGGCAGCCGAAGACGGCGCCCCGGCTGCTCGGGCGCGGCCTGCTCGGCCTCGGTCGTCGTGGTCGTGTCAGACACGGGAACGGATGGCCTTCCGGCGGACCTGTCGTGCTCTGCGGACCAGGGCATACCCCTTGGTGAGGGCACGGTCCCCGGCGAAGGTGCGGGCGATCGAACGGCCCTCGACAAGCCGCTCGAACTCCTCGATGCCCGTGCTGCGGCGCACGGTGACTCGTTGCAGGGCGTACGGCCCCTGCCGGCGGCGCGCGAGGCCGTTGCCGACGGCGAGCGCCTGGGCGTACCCCGTCTCGCGGACCGCCTCGCGCACCCGGCGGCTGGAGTAGCCGTACGGGTAGGCGAAGGAGGCGGGGACGGTGCCCAGTTCGTCGGCGACGATCTCCTTGCAGTGGATCAGCTCGTGCCGCAGCGCGTCGTCGTCGAGCTGGTCCAGCTGCGGATGGGTGTGGCTGTGCCCGCCGATCTCGACGTCCGCGGCGGCCAGTTCGCGCACCTGTCCCCAGTCCAGCATCGTGTCGAGTCCGCCCCCGGTGTCGTACGCGCCCTTGATCCAGCCGGTGGAGACGAACAGCGTGGACGCGAAGCCGTGCTTGGCGAGCACCGGCAGGGCGTGCCGGTGCACGCCCTCGTAGCCGTCGTCGAAGGTGATCAGGACGGGGCGCGGCGGCAGCGGTCGACCGGAGCGCCAACTTGCCGCCAGATCAGCCGTGTTGACCGGTGTGAGCCCCAGGTCGCCGATCATCGCCATCTGCTCGGCGAACGCCTCCGGCGCGACCGACAGCGCGCGTGTGACGTCGTTCGGCGCGGTCGCGACCGAGTGGTACATGAGAACCGGTACGGGCGCCTCACCCATGAGATCCCCCCTTGATCTCGACGACGGAGACCACTGAAAAAGCAGCACCGCCCTTGCGGGCCCGGACGCTCCCCACCACGTACCCACCCGCCGCCGTCAGCACCCCGGCGACGATCGCGCCCGCCCGCCCCGCACCGCCAGGCCGGGCCAGCACGGCGTCGCGCAGCCCCCGCACCACACCGGCCGGCAGCACCCGGGTGGTGTACCGGCGCTCGGACTCAAGTCCCTTCTCAGCCCCCACACTTCGCGCCACCAGCGCCTTGGACAGGCCCTCGGCGTACGCGCGCCTGCGGAAGTACCCGAAGTGCTCACGCGCCTCGGGCACCCGGTGATGGATCACCGCACGGTCGTCGATCAGCAGGATCGCGTCCGGTCTGGCGCGGGTCAGACGGATGCACAACTCCGTCTCCTCGCAGCCCAGCGGCCGCTTGTCGCCGTCCCGCCCGATACCGGTCGCGAAGCCGCCCGCCGCGTCGAACGCCGTACGACGGAACGAG
The DNA here is from genome assembly GCF_053598255.1 of Streptomyces sp. NPDC001157. NCBI lineage: Bacteria > Bacillati > Actinomycetota > Actinomycetes > Kitasatosporales > Streptomycetaceae > Streptomyces > Streptomyces sp. NPDC001157. The sequence goes on along the minus strand of NZ_JBSFJW010000014.1, from coordinate 199,372 downwards.
GCGTTGCCGCCCAGGACGTTGCGCACCCGGACCAGGCCCGGCGGCAGCCCCTTGTACGTGCAGCCCACCACCCAGTCGAACTCCTCGGGGAACCAGGCCGGACGGCGGCCCGAGGCCCAGATCGGCATCGTACGGCCGCCGACGGCCATCACCCGCGGATCCGCGTACCCCTCGGCGAAACGCCGCAGCCACTCCCGCTCGGCCACGGCGTCGTCGTCGAGGAACGCGATCACCTCGCCCCGCGCGGCCGCGATACCGGTGTTGCGGCCGGCGGACAGACCGCGGGGGCCCGCGTTGGCGAGCACGCGGACCTCACCGGTCTCCTGGTAGTCCTTGTACTCCTTGGCGAGCCGGTCCAGCAGAGCCGGATTGTGGTCGACGACCAGCAGGGTCTCCAGCGCGGGTCGGGACTGCGCCCGCACCGAGGAGACCGCCGCGAGGATGTCCTCCCAGCGGTCCTCGGTGTAGACGCAGATCACGACGGAGATGTCGAGATCGCTCAAGACACCTCTCCCCGCACCGAGTCGAGCATCGGCGAGTGGCGTTCCTGACTGCGCAGCTCGCGCCGGTTCGACCGCTCCTTGAGGATCACCTTGAGCACCCGGAACCCGTCCCGCACGGCCCGCAGATTGCTTGCGCCATGGATGCGGAGGTACTCGTAGCTCGGGATCTCCTGCACCTTGAGCCCCGCCTTGACCACTCTGATGTTGATCAGGGTCTCGATCTCGAAACCGGTGCAGTCCAGGGAGATCTTGTCCAGGCAGTGCCGCCAGAACGCGTTGTAGCCGTAGCACAGGTCGGTGTAGCGGGCGCCGAACTTGCGGTTGACGATGGTGCACAGCGCCCAGTTGCCGAGTTTGCGGATGAACGTCATGTCGTCGGTGCCGCCGCCGTTGGCGAAGCGCGACCCCTTGGCGAAGTCCGCACCGGAGACCAGGGCGGACACGTATGACACGATCTCGTTGCCGTCGGCCGAGCCGTCCGCGTCGACCATCACGATGATGTCGCCGGTGCACGCCTCGAACCCCGTGATCAGGGCGTCCCCCTTGCCCTTGCCCTGCTGCTCGACGACCTTGACGTTCGGCCACAGGTCACGGGCCACTTCGACGGTGTCGTCCGTGGAATTGCCGTCCACCAGAACGACTTCGTGTATCCAGTCCGGAAGTGTCTTGAACACGTACGGGAGATTCTCCGCCTCGTTCATGGCGGGAATCACCACACTCACCGGTGGCGCGATGGCCAGGTGAGAGGAGATCGGCCGGTAATGGCCGGCAAGTGACGGACCGTGGCCCGTGGCCACCGGCCGCAGAACAGAACTCATGAGTCTGGTCCCTCTCGTCCGGTGGACCGCCCGCCCCTGGGCGGCCCGGTTATGTGTCCGGTTCGAAAGGGGGGTTTCACGCCTGTGGCATGACGAAATGGATCTCCGTGCACGCCGATGGCGAGCTGGCAAAGCTGGCCGTCTGCCGCCGAACGGCAGCCGGTCGCGCGGCACGACCCGGTCACAAGTGCGGTCACCGAGCACGGCACCCCCCTACCGCGCCCCACGCCGGGAACCATCGCGGTCCTGAGCCCTCCCCTGGGCCGCTCGATGATGGACCGATGCGGGTGAGATGTACGACGGTATTGACGATTGAACCCGTATGGCAAGACCTGGAACGAGGCCTCACGTTTTTGTTGGTTTGACCGTTACAGAACCCAGAAGAATCAGAAAACTGATCACGGTCACTGCGATGATTCCGCCGGGCACCGACCACCGGTGAACGGCCAACATGCCCTGTGCCACCAGCATGTTGAGAACAATTGCGCCCGCGAGCGCGGCGAGTGTGCGGCCGAAGGGCTCCAGCCCGCGCAGCGCGACCCCGATGGCCGTCGCGGGCGCGGCGAGCAGAAAAAACAGGGTGAGCGGCCCGCGCAGAGGTGAGCCGGAGTCGGCCAGCGCCAGCAGCGCGCCGAATCCCCCCACGGCCGTCGCGGCGCCCGCGAGCAGTGGCGACAGGTCCCTCCCCGGTCCTGGTCGCGCCCGCTCGGCGCCGTCCGTCGACGATCTGCCGTCGGCCGAAGATCTGTTGGTGAGTCTCTTGATGCGGATGGTCTGCATTGGCGACTTTGCCCCCCAGCGCGCCGGATGCCGGACTTCAATGTCGCGCAGCGTCAGACGGGCCGTCAAGAGATGGCGCCCTCCCACAGCTGTTCTCATCCGGCTTTAAACATGTGTTCCCCGGAGGCTTCGGCTGCCTCCGGGGAACGTGGTTCAGGCCGCGCGGGCCCCTCGCGCCGTTGCTACGGGACGAGCTTAAGGAGCTTGTTCGGCGAGCCGGAGCCCGCGCTGGTGACCACGCCGGAGGTGGCGCCGTTCACCAGGGCCGTGGCGACCTGGGCCGGGGTGGCCGAGGTGTGGCCCGCGAGGTAGACCGCCGCGGCGCCCGCGACATGCGGGGTGGCCATCGACGTACCGGAGATGGTGTTGGTCGCGGTGTCGCTGGTGTTCCAGCCCGCCGTGATGGAGGAGCCGGGCGCGAAGATGTCCAGGACCGAGCCGTAGTTGGAGTAGCTGGCCTTGGCGTCCGAGTCGGTGGTCGCGCCGACCGTGATCGCGGTGGAGACACGGGCCGGGGAGTACGAGGAGGCGTTGGCGGAGCTGTTGCCCGCCGCGACCGCGTAAGTCACTCCGCTCGATATGGAGTTGGCGACCGCCGTGTCCAGCGAGGACGAGGCGGAGCCGCCCAGCGACATGTTGGCGACGGCCGGCGTGGTGTGGTTCTCGGTGACCCACTCGATGCCGTCGATGACGCCCGCGGTGGTGCCGGAGCCGTCGTTGTCGAGCACCCGGACGGCCACGATGTTCGCCTTCTTGGCGACACCGTAGGTCGAGCCCGCGATCGTGGTGGCCACATGGGTGCCGTGGCCGTTGCCGTCGGAGGCGGTGGTGTCGCCGTCGACGGCGTCGTAGCCGTAGGAGGCACGGCCGCTGATCTGGGTGTGGGTGATGCGGACGCCGGTGTCGATGACGTACACGGTCACGCCGCTGCCCGCGCTGTCCGGGTACGTGTAGGTGCCGGAGAGTGGCAGCGCGGCCTGGTCGATGCGGTCCAGGCCCCAAGGGGCGCTGGACTGTGTGGTGTCGGTCAGCCGGACGCGCTGGTTCTGCTCGACGGAGGCCACCGACGGGTCGGCCGCGAGTCTCCTGGCCTCGGTCGCCGAGAGGGTGGCGGTGTAGCCGTTGAGCACGGTGTCGAAGGTCTTGCGGACCGTGCCGCCGTACTCCTTGATCAGGCCCTTGCCCGCGCTGGAGGCCGCTTTGAGGCCGGCGCTCTTCTTCAGGGTGACGATGTAGCTGTCCTTGACCGCCGTGGGGGAGCCGGCCGCCAGGACCCTGCCCTCGGCCGGGGCGGCCTGGGCGGGGAGGGTGGTGAGTCCGCCGACGAGAGCGGCGGTCGCCAGACCGGTGACGGCGGCGAACCGGAACTTCATGCTGCGCAGTTGTGCCATTACGAGGGAGTCCTCCTCTAGGCGGCGCACGCCTGGGTCGGGCGCACGACTGTGGGGGGTGCGCGCGAGGTGGCACGCACGGCCCGGAACGTCGCGTTCCCGCCCCAAGCCGAAGTAAAGAATGGGTCATAGGCCGGTGTGGAACAAGGGAGTTGAGGGTTCGTCAACAAACCTGTCATGGGCACGTAATCAAACATCCCGTGAAGCGCCGGTGATGACCCGTCAGGATCCGAAAAGTCTTGACATGGACACTTCCCATCGACACGTGTAATTGGTACGACGGTTACGGCAGAGATCCTGCTAAAGGGAGGTTCCATGAGACGTTCCCGAATTGCCGTTTTCGTGAGCTCGATCCTCCTCGCCGCCAGCACGGCCCTCACCGGGGCCACGGCGGCGCAGGCGTCCGGGCAGGCCGCAGCCACCGGCTATGTGGCCCTCGGCGACTCCTACTCCTCCGGCGTCGGCACCGGCAGCTACATCAGCGCCAGCGGCGACTGCAAGCGCAGCACGAAGGCCTACCCCTACCTCTGGGCCGCCGCGCACTCACCCTCGACGTTCGACTTCACCGCCTGCTCGGGCGCCCGTACGGGTGATGTTCTGTCAGGTCAGCTCGGCCCGCTCAGCGCCGCCACCGGCCTGGTCTCCATCAGCATCGGCGGCAACGACGCCGGCTTCTCCGACGTCATGACGACGTGTGTGCTCCAGTCCGACAGCGCCTGCCTCTCCCGGATCAACACCGCGAAGGCGTACGTCGACTCGACGCTCCCCGGACAGCTGAACAACGTCTACTCGGCGATCACCACCAAGGCCCCGAACGCCCACGTCGTCGTCCTCGGCTACCCCCGCTTCTACAAGCTCGGCACCACCTGCGTCGGTCTCTCCGAGACCAAGCGGAAGGCGATCAACGACGCGGCCGACTACCTGGACACCGCCACCGCCAAGGTCGCCGCCGACCACGGCTTCACCTTCGGCGACGTCCGCACCACCTTCACCGGGCACGAGATCTGCTCCGGCAGCTCCTGGCTGCACAGCGTCGAGTGGTTCAACATCGGCGAGTCGTACCACCCCACCGCGGCCGGCCAGTCGGGCGGCTATCTGCCCGTCCTGACCAGCGCGGCCTGATCACTCGGAAGGTGACGGCGAAGTACTGGAGGAGGCCCCGCCCGTCGGGGTCTCCGACACACAGGTCACCGAGAACGGAACCGAGTTGGACGTCGTCCGCTTCGGCGAGCGCACCTCGACACTGATCGAGTTCCGGAAGGTCCCGGTGCTGTTGTACGTCGTCACGAACGCCCTGTCCTGCTTGGTCTTCCCGCCGCCCTCCGGGAAGGACAGGGTCTTCCATCCCGGATCCATGATCTGCCCGTCCTTCGACAGCCAGCGGTAACTGACCTCCGCGGGCAGCTTCCCGACCGTGAAGGTCGCCGTGAACCCGGGCGCGTCGCTCTGGGCGGGCGGACAGGCGCCGGAGTAGTCGGTGTTGGAGCCGGCCAGGGTGACGCTCACGGTCTGGGGGGCCGCCGTGGAGGCGCTGCTGCTCGGAGTCGGCGTCGGGCTCGCGCCTCCGCCGGGGTTGCTGTGGGTGGCGGTCGACGGAGTCCTGCTGTCCGAACGGGGGGTGTCGGCATTGTTGTCTCCCCCGCCACCGTTGTCGCGCTTCAGCAGCGCGTACGTCAGCCCCGCGATGGCCAGGGCGAGGACGACCACCCCGATGACCAGGACGGCGCCGGCCCGTCGGTTGCGCTCCGGCGGCGGTGCGGCCGTCGCGGTCGTCGCGGGACTCGGCGTGGGCCGCGTATATCCGGCTGGATACGGCATCGGAGGCGTCGGCGACTGAGGCTGCGGGAACGCCGCGACCGTCGGCGCGAACGGCGACGCCTGCGCGCCGTACCCGTAGGGCGTGCCTCCCGCTCCGATGATCCGCAGATCCTGCTCGGCCCGGTCGGCCGGCAGCCGCTCGGCCGGGTCCTTGCGCAGCAGCCCCTCGATGACGGGGGTCAGCGGACCGGCCCGGTGCGGCGGCGGCAGCTCCTCGTCGACGATCGCGCGCAGGGTGCTGAGCGGGGTTTCCTGGCGGAACGGGGAGTTGCCCTCGACCGCCGCGTACAGCAGCACGCCGAGCGACCACAGGTCGGACTCCGGGCCGGGCGTGCGGCCCAGCGCCCGCTCCGGCGCCAGGAACTCCGGCGAGCCGATCACCTCCCCGGTCATCGTCAGCGCCGAGCTCCCCTCGACCTGCGCGATACCGAAGTCGGTGAGCACCACCCGGTCGTCGTTCGACAGCAGCACATTGGCGGGCTTCACATCGCGGTGCAGCACCCCGGCCTCGTGCGCCGCCCGCAGCGCGGCCAGCACCTCGGCACCGATGTGCGCGGCGCGCTGCGGCTCCAACGGGCCCTCGGCGTCCAGCAGTTCGGCAAGTGAGATACCGCGGACCAGCTCCATGACGATCCACGGCCGGCCGTCCTGCGTCGCCACGTCGTACACCGTGACAACGTTGCGATTGGCGACCCGCGCGGCCGCCCACGCCTCGCGCTCCAGCCGGGCATACATCCGCTCCACGTCCGCAGCCGGCAGCCCGGCGGGCGCACGCACCTCCTTGACGGCGACCTCGCGGTGGAGCACCTCGTCCCGAGCCCGCCACACGGTTCCCATGCCGCCCTCGCCGAGAGGGGACAGAAGACGGTAGCGGCCCGCGATCAGACGTTCACTGCCCGATTCTTCGGACACGGGCGTCCCCCATTCGCATCCGCGTGTTTTCTCCACTCCGTGCGTCTTCTTCACAAACGTAGCTCAGCCGAGTGCGGATGCGGCCCCCTTGAGCACCAGTCCCACCCCGAGAGCCACGACGAGGAACGCCGAGCCCAGGGGCGCGGTCCTGCGGACGAGGGCCGCCATCGGGTGGGTGGTCCAGCGGGGGCGCCTGTCCAGCACACGGTTCATCCCGGTACCCAGCTTGACGACGGCGAACCCCGCCGCGGTCAGGGTGAGGGCGAGCCCGACGCCGTACGCGACGACCAGCAGCAGCCCGAACCAGGCCTGGCCGAGCGCCGCCGCGCCGACGAGCACGACGACCGCGGAGGGACTGGGCACGAGGCCCCCGGCGAAGCCGAGCAGGATCGTGCCGCGGAGGGTGGGGGCGATGGAGTGGGTGTGGGTGAAGCCGCCGTGGGTGTGCTCGACGGTGTCTGAGTGGGGGTGGTGGTGGGAGTGGGTGTGGTCGGAGTGGTGGGTGTGGCTGTGGTCGTGGTCCTGGCTGTGGTCGTGGTCGTGGCTGTGGAGGTGGTCGTGATCGTGGCTGTGGGGGTGGTCGTGGTCGTGGTCGTGTGTGCGGCCGGGGGAGTGGGTGTGAGTGCGAGCCTCCGCTGCCGTCGAGGCGGTTTCGGTGTGGGCGGCGACCAGGACCAGGGCGCGTTCCTCGGGCTCGGAGGTCTCGTGGGGGTGCGTGTGCCCGCCGGGGTCGTGCGGGTGCGGGTGCGGATGGTCGTGGTCGTGCGTGTGCCCGTGGTCGTGCGTGTGTCCGTGTCCGGGGCCGCGGTTGCGCCAGGCCCGGCGTACGAGCGTCGCGCCCGCGCAGGTGACCATGACGCCACTCGCGATGCCCAGCCAGGTGATCACCGAGGGGGCCGCCGCCGAGCCGGCCGTGACCAGGAGACCGAGGGCGACCACGCCCAGGGTGTGGGTGACCGTGACCGACGCGGCCAGGGGCATGACGTCCTTGAGGCGGGCACGGCCGCCGCGGGCGGCTGCCGTCGCGGCCATCAGGGTCTTGCCGTGCCCCGGCGCGAGCGCGTGCATCGCGCCCAGCACGACTGCGATGAGGAGCGACAGCGCGGCGAAGCCGAAGGTGAGGTCGTGGCGGGCGACCAGGTTGTTCAGGGCCTGTGTCCAGCGGTCGGCGCCGCGCGGCAGCACGGCGGCGCCGGGGGCGTCCTGCCGCTCCTCGACCAGCGCCGGCCCGCCGGAGCGCACACGCAGGGAGGCGGACGAGGTGTCGGCGGGGGAGGAGAGCAACTCCTTGGGATAGCTGGTGAGTTCATGGGAGACCGACGTCTTGGGTACGTCCGTCGAGGTGAGCGTCATGCGGTCGCCGCGGGCGGTGATCTCCCGCCAGCCGGGCCCGGAGGTGGCGCCCTCGCTGTGGAAGTCGAGCGTCACGGTGTCGCCCTTGGGGAGCGGCGCGGTCAGCCGGCACTCCACCCGGATGGTGTTCAGCCCGGCCTGCCCCGGCCGCAGCTGAGCCTTGCTGCTGCCGACGGTCAGGGCGGCGGCTTGTCCGTCGACGGTGGCCTTGCTGCCCTCGGCCGCCCTCGCGCACCGCTCCTTCGCCCACTCGGTCATGCCGAGCCGCTTGATGTCGGGCTTGGCCTGGGTGGCCGGGATCTCGGCGAGGTCCTCGACGTGGTCGACGCGGAGCTTGCCGGGGGCGGCGACCAGACCGTCGTAGCGGTTGACGGTGAAGTTGCCGAGGGGGTGCGCGCTCGCGCCGGTGGAAGGTACCAGCGCGAGCGCGCAGGCCGCCGTGAGGACGGCCCCGGCGGAGGCGAGCGATCGACGAGGGGTCACTGCGCCGCCTCCAGGTCTTCGAGTGCCTTACGGGCTTCACGGGCGCCCAGCGGTGAGAAGCCGGGGTTGAGTTTCAGCGCCGCCTTCAGGGAGTCACGGGCGTCCTTGGTGTGGCCGGTGGCGCGTTCGATCATGCCGCGGTGGTAGATGAACGAGGCGTTGTCGTAGCCGGTGGCCGTCGCCTGCCGGGCGTACGGGAGGGCCTCGGCGTCCTTGCCGTTGACGTGCAGGGCCCAGGCCAGGGCGTCCGCGGTGTGCACGGTGTGGCGACGGGCCCACTCGGCGCGTGCGGCGCGCAGGGCCGCGGCCTTGTCGCCGTGGTCGGCCGCCGCGAGGGCGGTGTCGAGATCGGCGTTGACGCCGTTGGCGCGGGCCAGGGCGATCCAGGCGTCGACGAGGGCGTACTGGTCGCGGGCCTTCGCCTCGTCGCCGGCGGCGCCGCGGTCCTCGTACATCTCGCCGAGTTCCACGAGGGGTTGGGGCAGCGGGTAGCGGGCGACGAGCTGTTCCATGTCCCTGAGCCCGGTCGCCTTGTCGCCGCTCGCGTACTCGGCGCGGGCGCGGCCCTCCAGCGCCGGCAGGTAGTTGTCGTCGGCGGCGAGGGCGCGGGCGTAGTAGCTGACCGCGGTCTTGTGGTCGCCCTGGTTCCAGGCGAGTTGGCCGAGCTGGAAGGCGACGTAGGAGATGTCGCCCTTGGTGCTCGCGGTGCCGAGGGCCTGCTCCAGGACCCGGCGGGCCGTCTTCACGTCCCCGCGCAGCTCGTGCACATACGCGTACCGGGTGAAGACGGGAATGCCCGGACGCCGCGAGTCCGCGGTGTCGGCGGCCTTCGACGCGTCGGCGTAGCGGCCGAGTTCGACGAGGGCGTCGATACGGGAGGAGAGGGCGTTCTGGCTGTAGGGGTTCTCCTTCAGCACCTGGTCGGCGTAGTTCAGGGCGTCCTTGAAGTCGTGCCGGGCCGCGGCGAGGGCGGCCTGCCCGGTGATGGCCTGCTCGTTGCCGGGCCGCACGGCGAGGGAGCGCTTCAGCGCCTTCTCGGCCTGCGGGTAGCGAGACGGGTCACCCTTGGTGCGAGCCTGCTCGACGTACGCCAGCCCAAGACTCGCCCAGCTCCCGAAGTCCCTTGGCTGCGCCTTGAGATGGGCCTGCAGGGACAGGATGCTCGCGTCGATGTCCCCGCTGTTCAGCAAGGCCGGCGACAGCGCGCTGGGCGCGGCGGAGACGGCCGCGGTACCACCGTCCCGGATGGCGCCGTACGCGATGGACCCACCGGTCAGCGCAACGGCCAACAGAGCGGCAAGCCCGGCCAGTTGCCCGACATGCCAACGCCGCCCGACGGACGCGACCCGACGGACAGCGGCGACGCGTTCGTCGACGGGTTCGCCCTCAGGGACGTCGACGGCTGTGCAGGACTCCGGTTCGGCAGCGCCCTGAAGGGGCGCGGGGAACTGCGCGACCAGCCCGGACGAGCCCGCAGACGGCGCACTGCCGGCCTCGGCACTCTCCACCCCGCCCGCGGAGCGGTCTTCGCTGTCGTTCGTACGCGGGGCCATTGCCCCCTCCTCAACTACCGTGCCAAGTAAGAAAGTTGCCGCCCGGAGGGCGGCGCGGCCCGCACCGTGGGGGATGAGTACGTGCAGGCCGCGCCAGTCAAGGGGTGATGCGATCCGCGGATCGGGCGGCTGCCGCTCCGAAGAGTCCGCCCGATCCGCCGTCGGGGGCGGCCTAGTAGACCCGGCTCCGCATCCGGCGCCACCACATGAGGCCCGCACCGATCAGAGCGATACCGGCGGCTCCGCCACCGGCCGAGGCCGCGATCAGCGTGGTGTTGTTCATGCCACCGGCTGACGCGGGCTGCAGGGCGTCGCCGAGCTGGCTCTTGACGTCGCTGCCGCTGGAGACGCCCTTGGCGGTCGCACCGCGCGAGCCGGACGTCGGGTTGGCCAGGTACGGGAAGTACTTGCCGAAGCCCTTGTCGTTCTTGTCGACCGCGTCGCCCAGGTCGTTCTTGGAGCCGACCAGTTCGCCCTCCACGACCTGGAGCGCCTCGTCGATCACGTCGTCGGTGAGCCGGCGCCCGTTCGGGAAGCCCGCGTTGTCACCGTCGAGGACGCCCAGCCGCTTCGGATAGGCGGTCGGCTTGATGGACGTGTTCAGGCGCAGCTCCTCCGCCGGACGCACGTACGGCGGCTGGTTGAGGCCCTTGACGCCCTTCAGGAACACGTCGACGAGGTCGTTGCGCGGCTCCGACGGCGCCTTGATCTTGTAGATCGACTCGATGAGCTTCGGCAGCTCCGGGTTGGTCACGTTCTTCAGGAACTGCCCGTCCTCCCACGGCGAGGACGCGTTGAACTTGTCCTTGTCCTTCAGCGGGTTGACGACCTCGTTGACCAGCGGGTTGCCCAGACGCGAGACCTGCTCGTAGTAGCCCCGGGCGTTCTTGCGCGCGACGGTCGACCAGACGCCGATGATCGGCTGATGCTTGGACTCCGTGAGCATCTCCGTGGGCAGCTGCAGGGCGATCGAGTTGACGTTGTAGCCCTTGAGGGTGTCCCGGCCGACCTCGGAGAGGTTTCCGCCGTACAGCAGGTCGAAGACGCGCAGGTCCGCGAAGAACGGGTCGTCGGCCTGGCCGGCGAAGGTCTGGCCGCCGTTGGAGAGCTTGTAGATCGCCTGGTCGCGCAGCTTGCCGTAGTCGGGCATCGACGCCTTGCCGACGTCCGACGGCGCCACCGGAATGTCGTCGGCGAGCCTGGTCTTCGAGACGACCCGCTGCTTCCTCAGCTTGATCAGGTCGATGTCGTACGTCTGTGTGATGTTCAGGTCCGGGTCGGTCAGGTTGCTGACCACGCCCGTGTTGTACAGGAACGACTTCTTGTTCTTCGTCTGCGTGCGGAACGTGTAGCGAAGCAGCAGGTCACCCTGCGCGTCACCGTTGTTGTCGATGTGGATGTCGTACTGGGCGTCGTCGCCGAACTGGTAGAAGTTCGGGCCACCCGCCGGTTCCTCGAACGGGATGAAGTTCGCGATGACCGTCGTGGTGTCCGGCTTGTCCGGGCTGACGAACGCGTACAGGTCCGTGTTGTCGTACTGGGGCTGCCCCGAGATCAGCGGGGCCTCCCGGTGGCTGGAGGCGGAGGCCGCCCCCGGTTCCAACGTGGCCACACCGGCGGCCGCGAGCCCGCCGGCGGCCAGTGCACCAGCTATGAGGGTCGCGATGCTCCTGCGTCCCGCGCCGCTCCTGGAGTCAGTTGTCATGCCGTCCGTCCTCAGTCCCAACTTGCCTGACGAACGCTGATTCGGAGCGGTCGCCGGAGTGGATTGGTGGAATCTCAAACGTCTTTACGGCAAACCCCTGATCTTGTTTCAGTCGAACCGCAAAACTTCTTTGGTGGGGCGTGGACCCGCGTTTCGGGCGCGCTGATCCGTACCCCATCCGGAGGTGCGTTCGTTGCGAATGCCTGGTGTGACGGGACGGGGCCCATGCGGGCGGGGAGAGGGGGACCGAGTGGAGGCGGACGAGCTTCTGGTACTTGTGGCCGGCGGCGACCAGAAGGCATTCGAGGAGCTGTACGGCCTGGTGTCCGGTCCGGTGTTCGGACTGGTCCGCCGGGTCGTACGCGACCCGGCGCAGTCGGAGGAGGTGGCGCAGGAAGTGCTGCTCGAACTCTGGCGGTCCGCCGCGCGGTTCGACCCCGGCCGGGGCAGTGCCCTGTCCTGGATCCTCACCCTCGCCCACCGCCGCGCCGTCGACCGGGTGCGCAGCGCCCGCGCGGCCGTCGACCGCGAGCAGCGCGAGGCACGCCGGGCCCACCACCCCGCCTTCGACCAGGTCACCGAGGAGGTCGAGGCGGGCCTCGAACGCGAGTGGGTACGCCGCTGCCTGGACCGCCTCACCACCCTGCAGCGCCAGTCCGTCACCCTCGCCTACTACGACGGCTACACGTACCGTGAAGTGGCCGAGCGGCTCTCGCTGCCGCTGGGCACGGTCAAGACCCGGATGCGCGACGGACTCACCCAGCTGCGCAAGTGCCTGGGAGGTGTCGCATGAGTCTCCTCGCTCGACTGCTCGGCCGCGGGGATCTGCACTCGCTCGCGGCCCCCTATGCGCTCGACGCGCTGGAGCCCGCGGAGCGGGTCCGCTTCGAGCGGCACCTGAAGAAGTGCGAGCGCTGCGCCGCGGAGGTGCGCGCCCTGTCCGAGGACGCCGTCCGCCTCGCCTGGTCCACGGCCGCCCCGCCGCCGGCCGCGATGCGCGACCGGGTGCTGGCCGCCGTACGGGCCACCGCGCAGGAGGCGGGGCCGCTCGCCCGGGAGCACACGCCCCAGCTGCCGCCCCACGTCTGGGGCACACAACCGCCGCCGGGACGCTCCCGTGCGCCGCGCGAGCGCCGCCCCTTCTTCGTGCCGTTCGCCACGGCGACGGCGGCCGCGGCCCTCGTCGTCGCCTCGCTCTTCGCCGTGCAGGCGCATCAGACCCAGGACAAGCTGGACGCCGAGCGCGCCCAGACACGTGAGATCGCCCACGTTCTCGCAGCTCCCGACGCGCGGGCGACCACCCGCAAGGACCCGCAGGGCCGAAGTATCGGAGCGGTCGCCTCCGCATCGGAGGGACAGGCGGTCGTCACGCTCAGCGGATACGACGCCCTGCCCAGCGGACGCGTGCACCAGCTGTGGCTCATGCGCCCCGGTGCGCAGCCACGCTCCCTCGGGCTCTTCGGGGGCGGCGACACGCCCTTGGTCGCGACCGACCTCAGCAAGTCGGCGACGTCACTCGCAGTGACCGTCGAGCCCGACGGCGGGTCACCGCAGCCCACCAGCCAGCCCATTGTCCAACTCGCCCTGAAATCGGTTGGATTCGGAGAGTGACCATGGAGGAGTCGTCAACACCCTTATGGGGAAGGTGAATCCTGTGACCGCGATACACGAGTGCCCCGAGGGAGCGATAGGGTTACCCTGCCCGGGCCGGGTGGACTCGTACGGGTGGGGAGTGACATGGAACAGATAACAATGCGCAGCAGGGCCAGGGTCCCTGCGATCACCTACGGGAGCAGCGCGACCAGTTCGCGTCTCGACCGCCATCTCTCGGTGCTGGGCGGCCCGGCCGTACCGCAGCGCGAGACGGCCGAGGCGACCTCGCTGATGCGTGAGCTGACCGCGCGTGACACCCCACGTGAGCGCAGTGCCAGCGGCAACCGGATCAGCCGTGTGCTGCTCTTCGCGCCGCTGCGCCGACTGCGCCGTTCGCTGTTCGGCGGGCGCTGAGCCCTACCGGCGTTTCTGCGTCCGGTGCAGTGCTGCGGCAGCCGTCCCTCATCCCCGCGGCGTGCAGTGGTGCACCGGCTCGCAGCCCGTACTCGGGCATGCCCCGCCATGGAGGGCGTCTTCGGTGCGTCCCACCCGCTCGGTACCGAAGGCAACCCTCCATCGACTCCCCGGCTGTTGAGATCACCGGCCTGCGTACGTGTACCTCCGCACCGCGAGCGGCATGAACACGGCGATCAGGGCCACGCACCAGCCCAGTGACCCGGCGATCGGATGCGCCACCGGCCAGGCGGCATCCACCGGCACCGGCGCGTTCCCGAACAGGTCTCGCAGTGCCGTGGTCACCGCGCTGATCGGATTCCACTCGGCGAGGGTCCGGAGCCAGCCCGCGAGTCCCTCGGTCGGGATGTACGCGTTCGACAGCAGCGGCAGCACGAAGGTCGAGGCGCCGAGCTGCCCGGCCGCGTCCTCGCTGCGGGTCAGCAGTCCGAGGAAGATCCCGACCGACGTGCAAGCGAAGCGGAACAGCAGCAACAGCGCCACGGCGGCCGCCACTTCAAGCGGGCTTCCCTCGACCCTCCAGCCCACGGCGAGCCCGACCAGCAGCAGCGGCACCGTCCCGATCGCCGTGACCACGAGATCGGCCACCGCCTGCCCGAGCGGTACGGCGGCCCGGCTCACCGGCATCGTGCGGAACCGGTCCATGACGCCCCGGTGCGAATCGGCCGCGGCCTGGAACATCCCGGTCATGATGCCGCCCGCGGCCGTCGCCACCAGCAGTCCCGGCACCAGGAAGGACCGGTACTCGCGGCCGGGCATCGTGAGGGCGCTGCCGAAGACATAGCCGAAGAACAGCAGCATGTTGATCGGCATGACCTGAGTCAGGATCGCCAGCCCCGGGCTGTTGCGGACCCGCCGCAGCTGTCGGCCCACCATCGCGAAACCGTCGTACGCCAACGTGCTCATGCCGCGGCCTCCTTGGGGTCGGCAGGGACCTCTTGTGTTCCTTCCGTGAGCCGCAGGAATGCCTCGTCGAGGGTCGGTGGACGCAGGCTCACGTCGAGCAACGGCACCCCGGCGGCGTCGAGTTCGCGTACCAGGCGGGGCAGGGTGAGCGTCGAGTCACGGGTCACCGCGCCCACCGCGTTCCGTTCGTGGTCGAACGACGGTTCCGTGCCGGTGAGTTGATCGACCACACCCGCGGCCCTGACCAGCACGCCCGCATCGGCGACGACGACCTCCACATACGCCCCGACGAGCGCCTTGAACTGGTCCGGCGAGCCCGTGTGCGCCACCCGCCCCCGGTCCATCAGGGCGATGTCGTCGGCGAGTCGGTCGGCCTCCTCCAGGTACTGCGTGGTCAGCAGCACCGTCGTACCGTCGGCCGTGAGTTCGCGCACGGCCGACCAGATCAGTTGGCGGCTGGCCGGGTCGAGCCCCGTCGTCGGCTCGTCCAGGAACAGCACCTCGGGCCGACGGATCAGACTCGCCGCCAGGTCCAGCCGACGACGCATTCCGCCCGAGTAGGTCGACGCCGCCCGGCCTGCGGCCTCTGCCAGCCCGAACCGCTCCAGGAGCTCGTCGGCGCGCTGCCCTGGCGCGCGCACCCGGTGCAGCCGCGCGAACAACTGCAGGTTCTCGCGGCCCGTGAGGTCACCGTCCACCGACGCGTACTGCCCCGTGACCGCGATCCCGCGCCGGACGGCCGCGGGCTCCCGGACGAGGTCGTGCCCCGCGATCCGCGCCGATCCCGCGTCCGGCCGCAGCAGTGTCGTCAGCAGCCGTACGGCGGTCGTCTTGCCCGCCCCGTTCGGCCCCAGCACGCCGCAGACCGTGCCCTGGGCCACCGCGAGATCCAGCCCGCGCACCGCGTGCACCTCGCCGAACCTCTTCTCCAGACCTTCACTAAGTACAGCGTACGTAGAAGTCATGTCTCGACCATAGCGCACTACGTACGGTGTACGTAACTAGGATGGTGACCGAGGTGATGATCGATGGCGGGCCGAGCGGCGGTACCCGAAGTGATCTGGGCGCGTCCCGAGCGGACGGGCCGGGGGCCGAGGCCGGCCTACACGCGTACCGACATCGCGGCGGCCGCGGTGAAGGTCGCCGACGAGGGCGGCCTGGACGCGGTGTCGATGCGGCACGTCGCGGCCGAGTTGGGCTGCGGGACCATGTCGCTGTACAACTACGTCCCCCGCAAGGAGGACCTGTACGAGCTGATGGTGGACGCGGTCAGCGGTGAGCACGAGGTGTGGGAGCCCTCGGGGGACTGGCGGGCCGACATGCGCCGGGTCGCCGAGCAGACGCGGGCGTTGATGCACCGGCATCCGTGGCTGACGCGGCTGATGTCACCGGTGTACGGGTTCAGTCCGAACGCGTTGCGGTATCTGGAGCACTGTCTGGCCTGCCTGGACCCGCTCGATGCGCGCTACGGCATGAAGATGCAGCTCGTCGGGATGCTGAACGGGTGTGTGACGTCGTATGTCGCCACGGAGTTGGCTGCCGCCGAGCGGACGCGGTCGTTGCCGTGGTCGGCGGAGGAGGAGAGTGCGGCGCGGATCGCTTATCTGGGGGGTGTCCTTGCCGGTGGGGCTTATCCGCGGATGGCTGCGGCGTTCACCGAGGACTCGGGGCCGATTGATCTTGACGGGGCTTTTGAGTTGATGGTGGAGCGGATGCTGGATGCGTTTGCGCCGCGGGGGTGAGGGGCGCTCCGCGGGGTGACGGGATGGGTTGTCGGGCGTCTGCGGCTCCGTCGTGGCTTGTCGCGCCCACGCGGCGGAGCCGCAAATCGATACTGCTCCGCGCCCCTGAAAGCCGTTACAGCAACGCGAACTGGCCCTCTGGGCCTTCTTCGTGGTGGTCGAAGACCGAGGCCGGCTTGCGGGAGGTATCCGGCACGGGCAGGACGCTCGCCTTGCCCAGCTCGGCTGCCGTGATCGGCGCTGTCACCGTCAACTCCTGCTGTCGCGGCCGCAGTTCTGCCAACAGCGCCAGGATCGTGATCAGCTCCAGCAGTTCCGACGTCCACGTCTGTGGCCACGTCGTCGGACGGATCGCAGCCAGCGTCCCCGGCTCCGCCTCCGCCGTCCGTGTCGTGAACCACTGCTCCAGGACCCGGATGCCCGCCGTCTCGAAGTCCCAGGCCTCCGGTGGTACCGGGGAGATGCGGCCCTCGTCGAGCAGCAGGGTCTCCTCGTCGCGGGCGTAGGCGATCGTGAGGGGGCGGGAGGGGAGTGGGGCGCGGACGTACGGGCGGCGGCCTCCCGGGAGTTTGGGGCGGTCGCCGTTGCGGCGCATCAGCCAGAGGATGCGGCGGCCCAACTCCACACCGTGCGACCAGAGTTCGGGGTCATCGGTGAGGGGGACGGTGAGGTCCGGGCGGATGGTTGCCAGGGTCCAGGCCAGGACGTCGGGGGGAGTGGTGGCCACGCCCAGGCGGGTGCTCAGGTGCTCCAGCAGCCCCGGCGCCAGGTTGGGTTCCGTGCCGCCCGGGCGCCGGTACAGCGGGCGGATGCGGCCGGGGCGCAGGAGTGGGAGGCAGGAGGTGGCGAGCAGTTGCGGGCCGGCTGCGTCCGTGGCCGTCTCGACGACGAAGACCTGGTGCTCGTCCGCGACCCGCCACAGCTCGGGGCGGGCCGTGTCGATCAGGCGGTGGTCGGGGATCAGCCACTGTTCGTCGAAGGGGGCGCGCAGGACGCGTACCGGCTCGGGGCAGGGGCCGGAGGTGTGGATGAGTTTCTCCGTGCCGCTCGGCTGGCCCGGCAGCTGGCCGACCGCCGAGCGCAGCGTGCGCGAGCGGGTCGGCTCGAACAGGGCCTCGCGGTCCGGGCCCTCGGCCTTCATCAGGGCGTCCCAGCGGGCCTTGAGGGAGGCGGCGTCGGGGCCCGTCGGCCACCCCCGGCCGAGCCGCGGCGGTGCGACGGACCACGGCATGAGGTCCGCGAGCAGCGGAGCGTCGTCGTGCGTCACGCTGGGCATCGTACGGCCTGGCACTGACGGTGACGTCATGTGGCGTCCAGCGTCACCGTGAAGGAGAAACGGTCGCCGCGGTAGTGGATGACGGCCACGTCCAGGACGCGTCCGTCCCCGTCGTACGTCACGCCCGTGTAGTGCAGGATCGGGCTGAGCAGCGGGACTTGGAGCAGACGGGCCGTCTCCGGGTCGGCCAGGCGGGCCTCCACGGTGTCCGTGATACGGCTGATGTCCGCCCGGACGATGTCACGCAGCACCTTGGTCATCGGCCGGCGCACCAGGTCGGCAGGGTCGAAGCGGGCGGCCAGTTCGGGACGGACGTAGTTGCGGGCGTGGTTGGTCGGCTCGCCCGTCTTCTCGTCGCTGCGCAGCCGGTGGTAGGTGGCCACCTCGCCGGTCTGAGGGAAGTGCTCGGCGAGTTCGGGCGGCACGGGCGACCTGCCGTGGTCCAGCAGCTCCGTCACCATCCCGGACTGCTGGGCCACGATCGCGTCCACCGAGCCGAGCAGCCGGACCGGGGCACCCCTCAGGGCGCCGGGCTCGATGAACGTGCCCCGGCGGCGATGGCGCGTGATCAGGCCCTCGTCCTCCAACTCCTTCAGCGCCTGCCGCATGGTCAGCACGCTCACCCCGTAGTGCCCGGCCAACTGCTCCTCGGTGGGCAGCCGCAGCGGGTCCTGGGGCGAGCGGCCGAGTATCGAGGCGCGCAGGGACTGCGACACCTGGTACCAGAGCGGCAGCTTGCGGTTCAGGACGATCGAGTCCGGGGCGAAGGAGGTCACGGGCCTATCCGTACCGGTCGTACGCGATCAGTGCAACGGGCGGAAATGCCGTTCGAGGCCTTGCCACACGTCGTCGTAGCGCTGCTGCAGATGCTCCGCGCCCGCCGCCTGCGGCGTGAGCGTCACCGGCCAGCGGGTCTCGAACATGAACGCCAGCCCGTCGTCCACCTTCTGCGGCTTCAGCTCGGCCGCGCTCGCCCGGTCGAACGTCTCCCGGTCCGGACCGTGCGCCGACATCATGTTGTGCAGGGAGCCGCCGCCCGGCACGAAGCCCTCCGCCTTCGCGTCGTAGGCGCCCTCGATCAGGCCCATGTACTCGCTCATCACGTTCCGGTGGAAGTACGGCGGCCGGAAGGTGTCCTCGCCCACCAGCCAGCGCGGCGCGAAGACGACGAAGTCGATGCCGGCCAGGCCCGGGGTGTCGGACGGGGACGTCAGCACCGTGAAGATCGACGGGTCGGGGTGGTCGTAGGAGATCGTCCCGATGACGTTGAAGCGGCGCAGGTCGTAGACGTACGGCACATGGTTGCCGTGCCAGGCCACCACGTCGAGCGGCGAGTGGTCGTAGACGGCCGTCCAGAGGTTGCCGCAGAACTTGTTCACCACCTCCACCGGGCCCTCCACGTCCTCGTACGCGGCGACGGGGGCCCGGAAGTCGCGCGCGTTGGCGAGACCGTTGGCGCCGATCGGGCCCAGGTCGGGGAGGCGGAAGGGCGTGCCGTAGTTCTCGCACACATAACCGCGGGCGGAGGCATCCAGCAGCTCCACACGGAAGCGCACCCCACGAGGAACCAGCGCGACATGTCCGGGCTCCACATGCAGCAGCCCGAACTCCGTGCGCAGCAGCAGCCCGCCGTGCTCCGGGACGATCAGCAGCTCGCCGTCCGCGTCGCTGAAGACGCGTTCCATCGAGGAGTTGGCGTGATACAGGTGCACGGCCATGCCGGTGCGCTGGGTGGCGTCGCCGTTGCCGCCCAGGGTCCACAGGCCGGCCAGGAAGTCCGTCCCGGCCGGGGGCTCGGGCAGCGGGTTCCAGCGCAGGCGGTTCGGGTCGGGGACCGACTCGGTGAACGGGGCCGTACGGATCGCACCGTTGTCCGTGCGCGCGAACGAAGGGTGCGCGGCCGACGGGCGGATGCGGTAGAGCCAGGAGCGGCGGTTGTGGGCCCGCGGCTCGGTGAACGCCGTACCGCTGAGCTGTTCCGCGTACAGCCCGAGCGGTGCGCGCTGTGGCGCGTTGCGGCCCTCGGGGAGGGCGCCGGGCACCGCCTCGGAGCTGTGCTCGTTGCCGAAGCCGGAGAGGTAGGTCAGCCCCTCGGCCGTCTTGCGCGCGTCCCCGCTCATCATCGCTCCCTTGCGACTGCCTGCTGATTCCTATGCATCACCGTAGGATTGCGGTTTCGCGGGCGCAAGGGGGTACCCGGGCTCCTCATCAGGGAGGAACGAGAACCAGACTCCAGGGGGATCCGAGTGTCGGACCGGTGTCCTAGTCTCCCGGGCATGTCGTGGACGCGGGGTCTTCCAGCCGTGCTCGCGGTCGGTGTCCTGCTGCTGACCGGATCCGTGAGCTGCGGCTCCAGTGATGCGCACGAGGGGAAGAACGGCGATTCCATCTCGCCGGTCGGCAAGCTCCTGGACGACACGGACAAGCAGGGGCGGCACTACCGTGAAGTGAAGAAGAAGGGTGCGCCCGCGGTCGGGATCGAGGTGCAGCCGGACTACGGCAACACCTGGGACGTCCATCTGACCGTCCACAACTTCCGCTTCTCGCCCCGCGGCGCGAAGGCGGTCGCGGCGGCAGGCCGCGGTCTCGCCTACGTCTTCGTCGACGACCGGCTCGTCACCCGGCTCCGCGGCCTCACCTGCCGCCTCCCGGCCAGGTTCGTGCCGCACGGCACGCATCACGTCACCGCCCGGCTGTACGCCGACGACGGCACCGTATGGGCCGTGCAGGGCCGGCCCGTGGAGAGCACGGCCGACATCACGGCCTCTCAGGCGGCGGGCGCGCCGAGCGCCACTCCGGGGGCGACCGCACTGGGTGCATCCGGCACCTATGTGCGTGCCGGGGGGCGAGGTTCACCGGAGCGCTCCGGAACGGCATCATGAAGCCTGTGCCCCACGCAACATCGCTACGCCGAGCCCCCGTGCAGCGACGCAGTGCCGAACGGCTGACCCGGATCCTCGACGCCTGCGCCGACCTCCTCGACGAGGTCGGCTACGACGACCTGAGCACCCGGGCCGTGGCCCTGCGCGCCGGAGTCCCCATCGGCTCGGTCTACCGCTTCTTCGGCAACAAGCGGCAGATGGCCGACGCCCTCGCCCAGCGCAACCTGGAGCGCTTCACCGAGCAGGTCACCGAGCGGCTGCGATCGGCCGAAGACGGCGGCTGGCGCACGGCGATGGACGCCGTCCTCGACGAGTACCTGGCCATGAAGCGCACCGCGCCCGGCTTCTCCCTCGTCGACTTCGGCAACCAGATCCCGGTCGGCGCCCGCACCGCGGAACCCAACACCCGCGTCGCCGACCGCCTCACCGACCTGCTCTCCGGCTACCTCGAACGGGAGCCGGACGACGATCTGCGCCGTACCTTCCTGATCGCCGTGGAGACCGCCGACACCCTGGTCCACCTGGCCTTTCGGGTGGCCCCGGAGGGTGACGAGAAGATCATCGAGGAGGCCCGGGAGCTGCTGCGGGCCTATCTGGCGCGCGTGCTGGACTGAGATCCCGCGGGGGCCGCGGTCCGCCGGATTTCCGACCTCACCCCCGAGGAGGCCTCCCCTCTGTGCATACCGGTCGGTATGCTCGGCCGCACAGTACGAGCGTCACCGTCGCCGCCACCGGGAGGACCCGTGTCCCGCACCGCCCTGCGAATCTGCCCCCTGTGCGAGGCCACCTGCGGGCTCACCCTCACCATCGAGGGCACCCGTGTCACCGGCGCCCGCGGTGACCGCGAGGACGTGTTCAGCAAGGGGTTCATCTGTCCCAAGGGCGCCTCCTTCGGCGCCGTCGACGGCGACCCCGATCGGCTGCGCACCCCCCTCGTGCGCAAGGACGGCGAGCTGCGCGAGGCCACCTGGGAGGAGGCCTTCGACGCGGTCGCCGCCGGTGTCCGTGCGGTCGTCGAGCGCCACGGCCCGAACGCCGTCGGAGTCGTCCTCGGCAACCCGAACGTGCACACCATGGCCGGTGCCCTCTACCCGCCGGTGCTGCTCGCCGGCCTCGGCACCCGCAGCGTCTTCACCGCGTCCACGGTCGACCAGATGCCCAAGCACGTCTCCAGCGGACTCCTCTACGGCGACGCGAACGCCATCCCGGTGCCGGACCTGGACCACACCGACCATCTGCTCCTGATCGGCGCCAACCCCCTGGAGTCCAACGGGAGCCTGTGCACAGCCGCCGACTTCCCCGGCAAACTCAAGGCCCTCAAGGCCCGCGGCGGCACCCTCACGGTCATCGACCCGCGCCGCACCCGCACCGCAAAGCTCGCCGACCGGCACATCGCGATCCGCCCCGGCACCGACGCGCTGCTCCTCGCGGCGATGGCGTACGTCCTGTTCGAGGAAGGCCTCGTCGACACCGGGGAGTTGACCTCGCACCTCCAGGGCCTGGACGAACTGCGCGCGGCCGTCCAGGACTTCAGCCCCGAAGCCGTCGCCGGAGCCTGCGACGTGGACGCCCCCACGATCCGCACCCTCGCCCGCGAACTCGCCGCCGCCCCCACCGCCGCCGTATACGGCCGCATCGGCAGCTGCACCGTCCCGCACGGCACCCTGGCCAGCTGGCTCGTCGACGTCCTCGACATCCTCACCGGCAACCTCGACCGCCCCGGGGGCGCCCTCTTCCCGCAGGCCGCCACCGACCGCACACCCCGCCCGGCCGGACCGAGCCACGGCTTCACCCTCGCCCGCTGGCACTCCCGGGTGAGTCGACACCCCGAGGCGAAGGGCGAGTTGCCGCTGTCCGCCCTCGCCGAGGAGATCGACACCGCCACCGACGAGGGCGAGCCGATCCGCGCCCTCATCACCTCCGCCGCCAACCCCGTGCTCTCGGCGCCCGACGGCGACCGTCTCGACAAGGCCCTGGACTCCCTGGACTTCATGGTCAGCATCGACCCGTACCTGAACGAGACCACGCGCCACGCCACCGTCGTGCTGCCCCCGCCCCCGCCCTCGCAGAGCCCGCACCACGACTTCGCCTTCAACACCCTCGCCGTGCGCAACCAGGTCCGCTACACCCGCCCCGCCGTCCCCCTGGAGCCCGGCCGCCTGTCCGAGACCGAGATCTTCGCCCGGCTGATCCTGGCCGCCACCGGCATGCACGGCGCCGACCCGTCCGCCGTCGACGAGATGGTCATCGGGCAGACCCTCGGCAAGGCGGTCAAGGAGCCGTGGTCGCCCGTGCACGGCCGCGACCCGAAGGAACTCGCCGCCCAGCTCACCGGCGTGAGCGGCCCCGAGCGGCGGCTCGACATGATGCTGCGCCTCGGCCCCTACGGCGACGGCTTCGGCGCGCGGCCGGACGGGCTGAGCCTGGAGCAGTTGCTCGCGCATCCGCACGGCATCGACCTCGGTCCGCTGCGGTCGCGTCTGCCGCAGCCGCTGAAGACCAGGAGCGGAAAGGTCGAGCTGCTGCCCCAGCCGATCGCGGACGATCTGCCGCGGCTGCGGGCGGCCCTGGACCGGCTCCCGGACGACCTCGTCCTCGTCGGCCGCCGGCATCTGCGCTCCAACAACAGCTGGATGCACAACGTCCCGGCCCTCACCGGCGGCACGAACCGCTGCACGCTGCACATCCACCCCGAGGACGCCGAGCGGCTCGGCGTGCGGGAGGGGGCGGCCGTACGGGTCAAGGGCGCCGGGGGAGAGGTGACCGCTCCCGCCGAGGTCACGGACGCGGTGCGGCCGGGCGTGGTGAGCCTGCCGCACGGCTGGGGCCACGACCGGCCCGGCACCCGCATGAGCCATGCCGCCACCGATCCCGGCGTCAACGTCAACCAGCTGCTCGACGGCAGCCTGCTCGACCCGCTGTCGGGCAACGCGGTCCTCAACGGAGTGCCGGTGGAAATCGCCGCCGTGACCGAAAAGCTCAGCCCTGTGACCTGAGCAAAGCCGTGACCTGCAGTTTCGCGCTTATTGCTCACGCATCAACGTCTTGTTAACGCCGTTTGAACGGACCTAACGTTCCTCGCACCGCCTGCCCGGTGGGATGTTCAAGGGCGAACGTTAGGTATCCACTCATGCTGACCATCCTCGGCTTCGCCATGATCGCGACCTTCCTGGTCCTGATCATGCTGAAGAAGATGTCGCCGATCGCGGCGCTCGTGCTGATCCCGGCACTGTTCTGCGTCTTTGTCGGGAAGGGCGCCAAGCTCGGCGACTACGTCATCGACGGCGTCACCAGCCTCGCGCCCACCGCGGCGATGCTCATGTTCGCGATCGTCTACTTCGGTGTGATGATCGACGTCGGCCTCTTCGACCCGATCGTTCGGGGAATCCTCAAGTTCTGCAAGGCCGACCCGCTGCGGATCGTCGTCGGTACGGCCGTCCTCGCCGCGATCGTGTCGCTCGACGGCGACGGCTCGACCACCTTCATGATCACCGTCTCGGCGATGTACCCGCTGTACAAGCGCCTGAGGATGAGCCTGGTCGTGATGACCGGTGTCGCCGCCATGGCCAACGGCGTGATGAACACCCTGCCGTGGGGCGGCCCGACCGCCCGCGCCGCCACCGCGCTGAAGCTCGACGCGAGCGACATCTTCGTCCCGATGATCCCGGCGCTCGCCATGGGCCTGCTCTTCGTCTTCGCCCTCGCCTACGTGCTCGGGCGCCGCGAGCGCAAGCGGCTCGGCGTGCTGACGCTGGACGAGGTGCTGGTCGAGGAGAAGGAGACCGAGACGGTCCTCGTGGGCGCCGGCTCCGGTTCCGGCAAGGGCGCCAAGCGCACAGGTGGCTCCGGTTCCGGGACCGACGCGGACCTCCCCGCGGACGAGGACGACGGCCTCCAGGGCCTCGACCCCGACCGGCCCACCCTGCGCCCCAGGCTGTACTGGTTCAACGCGCTGCTCACGGTGGCCCTGCTCACCGCCATGATCATGGAGTGGCTGCCGATCCCGGTGCTGTTCCTGCTCGGTGCCGCGCTGGCGCTCACCGTCAACTTCCCGCACATGCCCGACCAGAAGGCCCGCCTCGGCGCCCACGCCGAGAACGTCCTCAACGTCTCCGGCATGGTCTTCGCCGCCGCCGTCTTCACCGGCGTCCTGCAGGGCACCGGCATGGTGGGCAGCATGGCCAAGTGGCTGGTGGACAACATCCCGGACGGGATGGGCCCGCACATGGCCTTCGTCACCGGCATCCTGAGCATCCCGCTGACGTACTTCATGTCGAACGACGGCTTCTACTTCGGCATCCTCCCGGTGCTCGCCGAGGCCGGCCAGGCCCACGGCGTCTCGTCCCTGGAGATCGCCCGCGCCTCGCTCGTCGGCCAGCCGCTGCACATGTCGAGCCCGCTCGTCCCG
This sequence comes from Streptomyces sp. NPDC001157, assembly GCF_053598255.1. Lineage (NCBI taxonomy): Bacteria > Bacillati > Actinomycetota > Actinomycetes > Kitasatosporales > Streptomycetaceae > Streptomyces > Streptomyces sp. NPDC001157. The sequence continues at coordinate 174,775 of NZ_JBSFJW010000014.1, read as the reverse complement.
GCCGTGTACGTCCTGGTCGGCATGGCCAAGGTGGAGTTCGGCGACCACACCAGGTTCGTGGTCAAGTGGGCCGCGCTCACATCACTCGTGGTCCTCGGGGCAGGGATCCTCTTCGGCATCATCTGACCGTCCGGACCAGGGAATCCGGCTTGGCACAAGGGAATTCAGGAGGATCCGCACATGGGGCCCGGGAGGAACCGCGGCTGGCTGCTCCGCCTCGTCATCGCCTTCGGCTTCACGCAGGGGGCGGTGTCGATGGCCCGGCCCGCCGTCTCCTACCGGGCCCTCGCGCTGGGCGCCGACGAGCGGGCGGTCGGCGTCATCGCGGGCGTGTACGCGCTGTTGCCGCTCTTCGCCGCGGTGCCGCTGGGCCGCCGCACCGACCACGGCCGCTGCGCACCCCTGCTGCCGGTCGGCGTGGTCCTGATAGCGGGCGGCTGCGCGCTGAGCGGACTCGCGGGCTCCCTCTGGGCGATGGCGCTCTGGAGCGGAGTGATGGGCCTCGGCCACCTCTGCTTCGTGATCGGTGCCCAGTCCCTCGTCGCCCGCCAGTCCGCCCCGCACGAACAGGACCGCAACTTCGGTCACTTCACCATCGGTGTCTCGCTCGGCCAGCTGGTCGGCCCGATCGCGGCGGGCGCACTGATCGGCGGCCCGGACATGGCGGACACCAGCACCCTGGCCCTCGTGGTGGCGGGTGCGGGAGCCGCGGTCGCGTTCACCTCGCTGTGGCGCATCGAGGACCGAACGGCCGTCAAGTCCCGTACCGCACAAGGCGATCACGTCCCGGTCAGCAGCATCCTGCGCGCCCCGGGTGTGCCGGGGGGCATGCTCATCAGCCTCTCCGTGCTGTCCGCCACCGACATCCTCACCGCCTATCTGCCGGTGGTCGGTGAACACCGCGGCATCGCGCCCTCGGTGATCGGTGTACTGCTCAGCCTGCGCGCGGGCGCCACCATCGCCTGCCGCCTCGTCCTCACCCCGCTGCTGCGGCTGCTCGGCCGGCCGCTGCTGCTCACCGTGACCTGTCTGCTGGCGGCCCTGCTGTGCGCCGGGATCGCGCTGCCGATGCCCGTGTGGGCGCTCGGCGTGGTACTGGCCGCCCTCGGCTTCTGCCTCGGCGTCGGGCAGCCGCTGTCCATGACGACCGTCGTCCAGGCGGCCCCGGACGGTGCCCGCTCCACGGCCCTCGCCCTGCGTCTGACCGGCAACCGCCTCGGCCAGGTCGCCGCGCCGACCGCCGCGGGTCTGGTCGCGGGGGTCGCCGGCGTGGCGGCACCCTTTGTGATGCTCGGGGCCCTGCTGTTGTTTTCGGCGGGCAGCGCCCTGCGTGCGCCGGCCGCTCCGGGCGGCGGTCAGGTAGCGGGGGCAGCTCCGGGCGGGCGCCCGGCCGGTACTCCCTTGCGCCGGTCGAGGGAAATCTGACGGCGAGTCGGGTGGTGCTGCCGCGACACGCCGGGCGGATGTGAAAGAGAGTCAGATGAAAGAGCGATTTGTATGAAAATCGTCTGACTCGGAGGAACGTCCATGCGCACCTTGATGCCCCCGTCCGCCGGCGTACGTCTCGGCGCCGCGGTCTTCACCGTACTCACCGCGGCCGGGGCCTCCTGGTCCGCGACGACGGCCGCCGTGGCCGCCCCCGGCGACGGTGCCGACATCAGGATCCACAGTGAGCGGGTGCCCTACGGGGTCTCGAAGGACGACCCCGTGGTCTGCAAGTTCTATCTCGACGCCGCGAACTTCGGCGACCTGACGACCGTCTCCTACACCATCACGGCGCAGCCCCCGCTGCCCACCGCGGCCACCGTGAGCGGCACGATCTCCCTGGCCGGCGGTGCCGGTCACACCGACACCCTCGGGCTGGCCGACGGCAAGTACACACTCCAGTGGATCGTGCCGCCCACCACACCGCCCACGACGCCCGTCCCGCCCAAGCAAAAGATCTTCAGCGTCGACTGCCACGGCAGGCACGACCGAGGGCAGGCGGGCCCGAGCCACACGATCGAGGACCACGGGCCGAAGGGCGGCGTCCACGCCGGCGGCGGCGGGCTCGTCGACACCGTGCAGGCGTACACCCCGCTGAGCGCGGCCGCGGGCGTCGGGCTGGTCGCCGTCGGCGGAGCCGTGTACGTCCGGACGCTGCTGCGCCGCCGCTCCCACGGTGCCGAGTAGGACCTGTCCGGCGCCCCCCACCGGGGGAGTGCGTGCCCGACCCCACGACGCCCGCATGGTCCGCCGGGCAGCTCCCGGGCGCAGGCGACGACGCAGGCCCTGGCACCGGACCCGCGCCTACCGCCTCACCAGGACGGCCATGATCGTGGCCGCCCTGGTGACGGTCTTCCGGTGCGGGGGGCATCACCACCACCCGACCGAGTCCGTCCGGGCCGGGGGGCCGGCGCCCGCCGAGGCTCCTGCCGAACCGGCCCCGGGCCCTGCCGACGGGCGCCCCCGGACCTCCGAGCCGGCCGCGCCCGCACAACCCTCCACGCCGCCCCGGCCACTGCCCCGGTCACCGGCGACCGCCCTGCGCGTACCGTCCCTGGGCATCGACGCGCCGGTCATCGGGGTGCGGGTCGGCGCCGACCGGCAGCTGGAGACCCCGCCGCTCGACAAACCCAGACTCGTCGGCTGGTATCAGGACGGGCCCGCACCGGGCGAGACCGGCACGGCCATCGCAGTCGGCCACCGCGACACCAGGACCGGCGCCGCGGTCTTCGCCGCCCTCGCGCAGGTGCACCCCGGCGGCCGGATCGAGGTCCGGCGCGCCGACCGCCGCATCGTCGTCTACACCGTGGACCGCGTACGGGTCTTCGACAAGGACCACTTCCCCGACAAGGAGGTGTACGGCCCGAGTTCACGCCCCGAGCTGCGGGTGCTGACCTGCGGCGGCCTGTTCACCCGGAGGACCGGCTACTCCAGCAACGTCGTCGTGTTCGCCCACCTCACGGCGACCCGCTGACCCGGCGCGCGCCTCTCGCAATCGCCGCGTCCGTTTTCTCGCTGGGCGGAACGAAGGACCCGATTCCGTCAGGTGTCTTCCCCCGAGCGCGTACGGTCCGTTAGCTTCCGTGACTCACAGCCCGTGCGACCCGTACGGGCCGTTCGACCGCAGAGCCTCAGGACTCGCTCAGTACGCCCTCGGGGGCAGTGCCATGACACGCGCCATCTCTCTGCACGACGTGAGCAAGACCTACACGCGAGGAGTTCGCGTGGTGGACGGGCTGTCGCTGGACATCCACCCCGGCGAATTCCTCGTGCTGCTCGGGCCGTCCGGTTGCGGCAAGTCCACCGTGCTCAGAATGATCGCCGGTCTGGAGGAGATCACCGAGGGCAGACTGCTGCTGGACGGCGAGCACTCCAACGAGCTGCCCCCGTCCGACCGGAACATGGCGATGGTGTTCCAGAACTTCGCCCTGTACCCGAACATGACGAGCCGCGGCAACATCGGCTTCCCGCTGCGCGTCGAGAACCCCGGCGAGGACCCGCGCCCACGCGTCGACGCCACCGCCCGGATGCTCGGCATCGAGGACCTCCTCGACCGCTTTCCCAGCCAGCTCTCCGGCGGGGAATGCCAGCGCGTCGCCATGGGCCGTGCCATCGCCCGCCATCCCTCCGTCTTCCTGATGGACGAGCCCCTGTCCAACCTCGACGCCAAGCTCAGAAACCGCCTCAGGGCCGAGATCTCCAAGCTCACCCGGGAGTTGGGCGTCACCACGGTCTACGTCACCCACGACCAGGCCGAGGCCATGTCGCTCGGCGACCGGGTCGCCGTACTGCGCGGAGGGGTGCTCCAGCAGCTGGACACCCCGCGCATGGTGTACGCCCTGCCCCGCAACGTCTTCGTCGCCGCCTTCATCGGCACCCCGCGCATCAACCTGCTGCGCGGCCTGGTCCGCGCTCCGCTGGACGGCGCGATGACCATCAGCCTCGGCAAGCAGTATCTGCGGCTGCCCGAACCTCTTTGCCTGGACCATCAGTTGCTGCGGGTGCAGCAGGGCCGCGAGGTGATCGTCGGGCTGCGCTCGGAGGCCGTGCGGATTGCCAAGCCCGCCTCCGCCCGGCCCGGCGAGGTGGCGCTCACCGGTCTGGTGGAGCATGTGGAGTTCCAGGGCCACGAGGTTCTCGTGCACTTCAACACCGGCTCGCAGCCCGCCGTCGTACCGGACCTGGAGGCGCCGCGACCGGCCTCCCGCCCGTCCCGGCGCCGTCGGCGGGAGGGCGGGCCGACCGTCCTGGAGCGGTTCCGGGACCGGGCGGGGGCGCTCCGCGCGGGGCCGGTGGTGGTCATGGACGACCCGGGGGACGCCCGGCCCGCCGACCCTGGGGCCACGGAGGCCCGCCTCCCGGGGGATCTGGTGGTTCGCACCACCCCCGACATCGAGCTCCGCCATGGCATGCAGGTGCCGCTGCTGGTGGACATCGCCCACCTCTTTGTCTTCGATCAGCATGGGGAGCGGATTTGTCCGGCTCCGGCACGGCTGCCTGATCTGGAGGATTAACGGGCGCTTCGCGGGGTGCCGGTATGGGTTGTTTGGCGTCTGCGGGTGTGTGGGGGGCTTGTCGCGCAGTTCCCCGCGCGCCTGAGTGGGGTGCTGTGACTGGCGGCCGAAAACTAACGTCGCTAGTTTATGTGGCTGTCGGTAGGTTTTGATGTGGACGACGCAGCCCGCACCGGAGGAGCACCATGAAGGCACACGACGGCCTGTACATCGACGGCGCCTGGCGCCCCGCCGCAGGTCAGGATGTGATCGATGTCGTCAATCCGGTCGACGAGCAAGCGATCGGCAGGGTTGCCGCCGGGACGGCGGAAGACGTCGATGCTGCCGTAAGGGCCGCCCGCGCCGCCTTCCCCGCCTGGGCCGCGACCCCGCCCGCCGAGCGGGGCGCCCGGCTGGCTGCGCTGAGGGACGTCCTCGTCGCCCGTAAGGACGAGATCGCGGAGACCGTCACCGCCGAGCTCGGCTCGCCCCTGTCGTTCTCGCAGAACGTGCACGCGGCCGTGCCGATCGCGGTCGCGGGCTCGTACGCCGAACTGGCTGCGACGTACGCCTTCGAGGAGAAGGCCGGGAACTCGACCGTCTACCTGGAACCGGTCGGCGTGGTCGGTGCCATCACGCCCTGGAACTACCCCCTGCACCAGATCGTGGCCAAGGTCGCCCCGGCCCTCGCGGCGGGCTGCACGGTGGTCCTGAAGCCCGCCGAGGACACCCCGCTCACCGCCCAGCTCTTCGCCGAGGCGGTCCACGAGGCGGGGCTCCCCGCAGGCGTCTTCAACCTGGTCACGGGTCTTGGCCCGGTCGCGGGCCAGGCCCTCGCCGAGCACCCGGGCGTCGACCTGGTCTCCTTCACCGGCTCCACGGCGGTCGGCCGGCAGATCGGCGCGACGGCGGGTGCGCAGGTGAAGAAGGTCGCCCTGGAGCTGGGCGGGAAGTCAGCCAACGTCATCCTGCCGAGCGCCGACCTGGCCAAGGCGGTCAACGTCGGCGTCGCCAACGTCATGTCCAACTCCGGCCAGACCTGCAGCGCCTGGACGCGGATGCTCGTGCACCGGGACCAGTACGAGGAGGCCGTCGGGCTGGCCGCCACCGCCGCTGCCAAGTACGGCGACCGCATCGGCCCGGTGGTGAACGCCAAGCAGCGGGCCAGGGTGCTGAGTTATATCGACAAGGGCCTGGCCGAGGGTGCGCGGCTGGTGGCCGGCGGCACCGAATCCCCGCGCGAGCAGGGCTACTTCATCTGCCCGACCGTCTTCGCCGACGTCACCCCCGAGATGACGATCGCCCAGGAAGAGATCTTCGGCCCGGTCCTCTCCATCCTCCGCTACGAGGACGAGGAGGACGCCCTGCGCATCGCCAACGGCACGGTCTACGGCCTCGCGGGTGCCGTCTGGGCGGGCGACGAGAGCGAGGCGGTCGCCTTCGCACGCCGCCTGGAGACCGGCCAGGTCGACATCAACGGCGGCCGCTTCAACCCCCTTGCCCCCTTCGGCGGTTACAAGCAGTCGGGCGTCGGTCGCGAACTCGGCACGCACGGCCTCGCCGAGTACCTCCAGACCAAGTCCCTGCAGTTCTGAGGAGCGTAGCCATGGTTCGCGCAGCAGTCCTTCCCGCCGTGGGCGCCCCGCTGGAGATCACCGGCATCGACCTCCCGGACCCCGGCCCCGGCCAGGTCCGCGTCCGCCTCGCCGCCGCCGGGGTGTGCCACTCCGACCTGTCCCTGTCCAACGGCACCATGCGGGTACCGGTCCCCGCCGTCCTCGGCCATGAGGGCGCCGGGACGGTCGTCGCCGTCGGCGAGGGCGTCGCACATGTCTCACCGGGCGACCAGGTCGTCCTCAACTGGGCGCCGTCCTGCGGCAGTTGCCACGCCTGCACGCTCGGCGAGGTGTGGCTGTGCGCCAACGCGCTGAACGGGGCGGCGGACGTGTACGCCCACCGTTCCTCCGACGGCTCCGACCTCCACCCCGGCCTGAACGTCGCCGCGTTCGCCGAGGAGACGGTCGTCTCGGCGGGCTGTGTCCTGCCCCTCCCGGAAGGGATCCCCCTCACGGACGCCGCCCTCCTGGGCTGCGCGGTCCTCACCGGCTACGGCGCCGTCCACCACTCGGCGCAGGTCCGGCCGGGCGAGACGGTGGCGGTGTACGGCGTCGGGGGAGTGGGCCTGGCCGCGCTCCAGGCGGCCCGGATCGCCGGCGCCGCACGCATCGTCGCGGTCGACGTCTCCCCGCAGAAGGAGGAGCTGGCGCGCGGCGCGGGCGCCACGGACTACGTCATCGCCTCCGACACGACGGCCCGCGAGATCCGTGGGCTGACCGACAAACAGGGCGTCGACGTGGCGATCGAATGCGTGGGCCGCGCGTCCACCATCCGCACGGCCTGGGACTCCACCCGCCGCGGCGGCCGCACGACGGTCGTAGGCATCGGCGGCAAGGACCAGCAGGTCACCTTCAACGCCCTGGAGATCTTCCACTGGGGCCGGACCCTGGCGGGCTGCGTGTACGGCAACTCGGACCCGGCGAAGGACCTCCCGGTGCTGGCCGAACACGTGCGCGCGGGCCGCCTGGACCTGGGCGCACTGGTGACGGAACGGATCGGCCTGGACGGCATCCCGGCGGCGTTCGAGAACATGCTGGCGGGCAAGGGCGGACGGGCGCTGGTGGTCTTCTGATCAAGTTTCTACGGGACATCCGGGGCTCACTCCGGATGTCCCGTACAACCATCGTGCACACCCGTTGACCCCATACCGTCCGGTCAGTATGTTCGCCGCCAACGTCCCCACCGCACCCATCGGAGTGTGCACGCATGGACATGGCCCCCTCCGCTCAATCCGCTCCCACGACCGGCCTCCCCACGGTCAACCGCCGCCGCGTAGCCACCGCCGCCGCCCTCGCCTCGGCCGTCGAGTGGTACGACTACTTCGTCTTCGGCATAGCCGCCGCCCTGGTCCTCGGCGACCTGTACTTCCCGGCCGGCAGCCCCACCGCCGGAGTCCTCGCCGCCTTCGCCACCTTCGCCGTCGGCTTCCTGGCCCGCCCGCTCGGGGGCATCGTCGCAGGCCAGCTCGGCGACAAACGGGGCCGCAAACCGATGCTCGTCCTGGCCTTGACCCTCATGGGCGTGGCGACCACCGGCATCGGCCTGCTCCCCACCTACGAAACGATCGGCGTCGCCGCCCCGATCCTGCTGGTCCTGCTCCGCGTCGTGCAGGGCGTGGCGGTCGGCGCGCAGTGGGGCGGCGCGATGCTGCTGGCCACGGAGTACGCCCCCGAGGGCAAGCGTGGCGTCTACGGCAGTGTCGTCCAACTGGGCGTCCCGATCGGCGTGGTGACCGCCAACACGGTCTTCCTGCTCGCCGGAGCGTTCACCACCGACTCGGAATTCGCGGCCTGGGGCTGGCGACTGCCGTTCCTGGTGGGCCTGTTCGTACTCGCGCTCGCCTGGTACATCCACCGGCACGTCGAGGAGACCCCTGAATTCCGCCAGGCGGAACGGGAGTTGGCGGAGAAGGAGAAAGCGGAACAGAACTCACCCCTGCGCACGGTCCTCCGCAACCACCTCGGCACGGTCCTCCTCGCGGGCGGCTCCTTCGCCGTGAACACCGCGACCTTCTACATCCTCATCACCGGGGTCCTCGACTACACGACCCGCGACCTCGGCATGAAGCGCGACGCGGTGCTCACCGTCTCCCTCTGCGTCAGCCTCACCCAGCTGGTCCTGATCCCGGCCGCCGCCGCCCTCTCCGACCGCATCGGCCGCATCCGGATCTACGCGTTCGGCGCGGTCGGCATCGCCCTGTGGGCGGTCCCGATGTTCCTGCTGATCGACACCGGCTCACTGCTCTGGCTGGCGGTCGCCACCTTCGTCGCCGGCTGCTTCCTCAGCGTCATGTACGGCCCCCAGGCCGCCCTGTTCGCCGAGCTGTTCACGCCCGAGATGCGCTACACGGGCGCCTCCCTCGGCTACCAGATCGCGGCCGTGCTCGGCGGTGGTCTCGCGCCCTTCGTCATGGTTCTGCTGCTGGAGGCGACGGGCACCTCGATGGCGGTGTCCGGCTACATCATCGCCCTGTCCGTGATCGCCCTGCTGTCCATCAAGGTCCTTGCGGGCAGGGTGCGTTCAAGCTGATTCCGAGGCGCCCTCGGGCTGTGGCGCCGGAGTGCTCTCCGGCGCCACGGCCCGCACGGCGGCAGCCGGCCGCGAACGCGAGACCGCGACGCCCGCCAGACACAGCACCCCGCCCCCCAGCGTGAGCAGCCCCGGCACCTCGCCCAGCGCCAGCCACGACATCAGTACGACCAACGCCGGCACCGCGTACGTGGTCGCTCCCATCCGACTGGCGGTCGTACGAGCCAGTGCGTAGGCCCAGGTGGTGAAGGCGAGCGCGGTCGGGAACACGCCCAGGTACACCATGTTGAGCGTCGACGACACCGGCGCGTCGGCCGCCTCGCTCACCAGCTGCCCGGCGAACGGCAGACACCCCACCGCCCCGACGAGACACCCGAACGTCGTCACCTGCAGCGCACTCGCCTTCGCCAGAGCGGGCTTCTGCGCGACGACACCGCCCGCATAACCCACCGCCGCAAGCAGACACAGCACCACCCCGAGCACCGACGACCCCCCGCTCCCCGACATCGACAGCCCGACCGCCACCGCCCCCGCGAACGACACCGCCATCCCCGCAAGCAGCCGCGGCGGCATCGGATCCCCGAGCAGCCGCGCACCGAGCAGGGCGATGAGGATGGGCCCGATGTTCACCACCAGCGCGGCCGTACCGGCGTCGACCTGCTGCTCGCCCCAGTTCAGGACGACCATGTAGAACCCGAACCACAATGCGCCGGATATCGCGATCCCCCGCCAGGCGCTCCGCGGCGGCAACCCCTCACGTCGCAGCAGACAGATCACCCCGAGCGAAACCGCCCCGGCGGACAACCGCCCGAGCGCCAACGCCCCTGGCGAGTACGCGTCCCCCGCACTCCGGATCGAGACGAAGGCGGAGGCCCACAATACGACGGTCACTGCGGCGGCAGCGGGGGCGAGCAGGTTGGTACGACGGGAGTTCATCATGCTCCAGAGGTTAGGAGGGGGAGTGGGGCAGGGGCTCGCGGATTTCGGACGGCGCACAGCAGCGGCTTCTAAGGGGCGCGGGGCTGTATCGATATGCGGCTCCGCCGCGTGGGCGCGACAAGCCACGACGCACCCGCAGACGCAAACGGCTCACCGGAGCGCCGCTGCATCTACACCAAGCAGCTCCCACAACGCCCGCTCCCCCGACGGAGTCACCTTCACGGCCCGCTCGGACCCGATCCGCACACACCACCCCGAGTCCAGCGCATGCCGACAAAGCGCCGCCCCCGCAACCCCCGCCAGGTGCGGCCGCCGCTCAGTCCAGTCAAGACACGCACGGGCCAACGGCCGCCGCCCCCGGCGGTCGAGGGAGAGGCCGATGGTGTCGAACCACCGAACCCCCGCGTCCGTCAGGGCAAACCCCGTGTCCTGCCGCAACAGCCCGCGCAGCGACAACGCATCCGTCACCGCGATCCCCAGCCGCCCCGCGAGATGGTCGTAACAGGTCCGCCCCCGTGCCATCGCCGACCCGGCACTCGACTCCCGGAGTCCCCGCGGCCGTACCGCATCCCCCGGCCCCACCTGCGCGGCAAGGTCCTCCACCAGCTGGGCGACGCCCGCGTCGGCGAGACGCACGTACCGATGCCGGCCCTGTCGTTCCTCGGCGAGCAGGCCCCCGGCGACGAGCTTGCCCAGATGTTCGCTCAGCGTCGACGCGGCGACCCCCGCATGACGTGCCAGCTCACTCGCGGTCCATGCCCGCCCGTCCAGCAGCGCCAGCAGACACGTGGCCCGCGTCTCGTCGGCCATCAGCCCGGCGAGCCGGGCCAGCCGCGGTGCCTGGGGTTCCCTGGTGGTCATGCGCCCCAGCATGGGACACGGACACTTCGGCGGTCGCCGAACTGTCGCTAGACGGTCCGGTTCACCTGCTCAAACTGCTGCACCAGGCCGTCGAGCAGCGCCGTGAGGCCCGTCTCGAAGGCCCGCTCGTCGATCTTCTCCTGCTGCTCGGCGAGCAGATGCGCCTGGCCGAGGTGCGGATAGTCGGCGGGGTCGTACGCGCTCTGGTCGTCCACGAAACCCCCGGCGAAGGAGCCGAGGGCGGAGCCCATGATGAAGTACCGCATCAGCGCGCCGATGGAGGTGGCCTGTGCCGGCGGCCAGCCCGCGTCGACCATCGCGCCGTAGACGGCGTCGGCGAGGCGCAGTCCGGCCGGGCGGCGGCCCGGACCCCGGGCGAGCACGGGGACGATGTTGGGGTGGTCGCGCAGCGCGGCCCGGTAGGAGACGGCCCAGTCGTGCAACGCGGTGCGCCACTCGCGGCCGTCCTCGAACATCGACAGGTCGACCTGCGCGCTCACCGAGTCGGCGACCGCCTCCAGGATCTCGTCCTTGGTGCGGAAGTGGTTGTAGAGCGAGGGTCCGCTCACCCCCAGTTCCGCGGCGAGCCGACGCGTGGAGACGGCCGCGAGGCCCTCCGCGTCCACCAGCGCGCGTGCCGTCTCGACGATGCGGTCGGTGCTGAGCAGGGGCTTGCGCGGTCGGGCCATGGCGCACATAGTAGGGCTGCGCGGCCGAAACTAGCAGTGCTAATTTAAATGTGCAGGATTGTGCAGGATCTCGCGAGTGGGGTGACCGGTCATGAATCTGGGGCTCAGTGACGAGCAGGAGGCCGTCCGGCGGCTCGCGAAGGACTTCGTGGACCGCGAGATCGCCCCGAACGTCATCGCCTGGGACCGGGCCGAGGAGGTCGACCGGTCCATCGTGAAGAAGCTCGGCGAGGTCGGCTTCCTCGGTCTGACCGTCGACGAGGAGTACGGCGGCTCGGGCGGCGATCACCTCGCGTACTGCCTGGTCACGGAGGAGCTCGGGCGCGGTGACTCCTCCGTGCGCGGCATCGTGTCCGTGTCGCTCGGACTGGTCGCCAAGACGATCGCCGCCTGGGGGAGCGAGGACCAGAAGCGGCAGTGGCTGCCGGGGCTCACCTCCGGTGAGTACGTCGGCTGCTTCGGCCTCACCGAGCCGGGCACCGGCTCCGATGCCGGCAACCTCTCCACGCGCGCGGTGCGCGACGGCGACGACTACGTGATCAACGGCGCCAAGATGTTCATCACGAACGGCACCTGGGCCGATGTGGTGCTGCTGTTCGCCCGCTCCACGGACGCCCCCGGCCACAAGGGCGTCTCCGCCTTCCTGGTCCCGACCGACACCCCCGGTCTGACCCGCCGCACCATCCACGGCAAGCTCGGCCTGCGCGGCCAGGCGACCGCCGAGCTCGCCCTGGAGGACGTCCGCGTGCCCGCCTCCGCGATGCTGGGGGAGGAGGGCAAGGGCTTCTCGGTCGCCATGTCGGCCCTGGCCAAGGGGCGGATGTCGGTCGCGGCGGGCTGTGTGGGCATAGCCCAGGCCGCGCTGGACGCGGCGTTGAAGTACGCAGGCGAGCGCGAGCAGTTCGGGAAGTCGATCGCGCAGCACCAGCTCGTCCAGGAGCTGATCAGCGACATCGCCGTCGACGTGGACGCGGCCCGCCTGCTGACCTGGCGGGTCGCCGATCTGATCGACCGCGGGCAGCCCTTCGCCGTCGAGTCCTCCAAGGCCAAGCTCTTCGCGTCGGAGGCCGCCGTCCGCGCCGCCAACAACGCCCTCCAGGTCTTCGGCGGCTACGGCTACATCGACGAGTACCCGGCGGGCAAGCTGCTGCGCGACGCCCGTGTGATGACCCTCTACGAGGGCACCAGCCAGATCCAGAAACTGCTCATCGGGCGTGCCCTGACGGGGGTTTCGGCGTTCTGAGTACCTGAGCTGAGTATCTCGGCGGATGTGGCACCGGCCACATCCGCCGACGCTTGTCCCCATGAGTGACACATCCGGCAAGCAGCAGAACACCGCCGCCTTCTACGGCCAGGCCGTCGCCTCGTTCGCGATCGCCATGGCCGCGACCGCCATCGGCATCTTCCGGCTGAACGCCGACGCCTGGGTGCGGGCGTTCCTCGGGATCGCGGTCCTGTACCTCGTCACCTCGGCCTTCACCCTGGCCAAGGTGATCCGGGACCGGCAGGAGGCGACGGAGCGCGCGTACCACCCCTTTGAGAAGCTCTGAAAGCCCTGAGCGGGGACTCTAAGCGCTCGCTCACCTTCAGCGGTATGGTGGAGGTTCTGTCGGTGAGAGGGGCGAACAAGCGATGAGTACGGCGGAGGAGACGGCAGGCGGCGAGACGTCCGCGTGGGGTGAGGTCACGCCCGACGCGGCCCGACGGCTGCTGATCGCCGCGGTGGAGGCCTTCGCCGAGCGCGGGTACCACGCCACGACGACCCGTGACATCGCGGGCCGCGCGGGCATGAGCCCCGCGGCGCTCTACATCCACTACAAGACCAAGGAAGAGCTGCTCCACCGGATCAGCCGGATCGGTCACGAGAAGGCCCTGGAGATCCTGCGGACGGCGGCCCGGCGCGAGGGCACCCCGACCGAGCGGCTCGCCGACGCGGTGAGCTCCTTCGTCCGCTGGCACGCGGGCGGCCGCACCACCGCCCGGGTCGTGCAGTACGAGCTCGACTCGCTCGGTCCGGACGCCCGCGAGGAGATCCTCGCGCTGCGCCGGCAGTGCGACGCCGAGGTGCGCGGGATCATCGAGGACGGCATCGCCTCCGGCGAGTTCGACGTGCTGGACGTCAAGGGCACCACCCTCGCCGTCATGTCGCTCTGCATCGATGTCGCGCGCTGGTTCAATGTCGACGGGCCCTGGACGCCCGACGAGGTCGGCGCGCTCGACGCCGACCTCGTGCTGCGCATGGTGGGGGTCAAGTAGCCCGCCGGGCCGCTGCTCAGACGTAGAAGCGGGCCACCGACTCGGCCACGCAGACCGGCTTGTCCCCGCCCTCGCGCTCCACGGTGTAGGCGACGGCAAGCTGGACCCCGCCCGGGACGTCCTCGACGCTGCTGATCCTCGCGGTGGCGCGCAGGCGCGAGCCGACCGGCACGGGGGCGGGGAAGCGGACCTTGTTGGTGCCGTAGTTGACGCCCATCTTCACGCCCTCGACGCTCATCAGCTGGGGGCCGAAGAGCGGCAGCAGCGACAAGGTGAGATAGCCGTGCGCGATCGTCGTCCCGAAGGGCCCGGCCGCGGCCTTCTCCGGGTCGACGTGGATCCACTGATGGTCGCCGGTGGCCTCCGCGAAGAGATCGATCCGCTTCTGGTCGATCTCCAGCCAGTCGGTGTACCCCAGCTGCTCGCCCACCGCCGCCTTCAGCTCGTCGACGGACGTGAAGATCCTCGGCTCTGCCATGTCCCGGCCTCCCATGCCTCGCTCATATCCTGAACATCGTGCCTAAGCAACTGCTTAGCATGGTCGCCTGCGAAACCAATGTCAACGGACAACGGCCGGGTACGGATGGGTAGGGTTCGAGGGGTGCCCCAGATTCCAGAGAAGATCCACGAGCTCACGGTCGGCCAGCTCGCCGCGCGCAGCGGCGCCGCCGTCTCCGCCCTCCACTTCTACGAGTCCAAGGGCCTGATCACCAGCCGACGGACCACGGGCAACCAACGCCGCTACCACCGCGACACGCTGCGCCGGGTCGCCTTCGTGCGCGCCGCACAGCGTGTCGGCATCCCCCTGGCCACCATCCGGGAGGCGCTCGCCGAGCTCCCCGAGGAACGCACCCCCACCCGGGAGGACTGGGCCCGTCTCTCCGAGGCCTGGCGTTCCGAACTCGACGAACGCATCAGCCAGCTCAACCGGCTCCGCGACCATCTGACCGACTGCATCAGCTGCGGCTGCCTCTCGCTGGACGGGTGCGTCCTGTCCAACCCGGACGATGTGTTCGGCGAACGGCTCACCGGGTCGCGGCTGATGGTGGAGCGCAGGGGGAAGCGCACCTAGCCTGCGCTGCGTCGCCCGCGTGGCGCGGGTCGCCTTGCAGCCCGCGTAGCTGCGGGCAGTCGTGCCGCTAGGGGCGGCTCCCGACCCAAAGAAAGCGGCACCCCGCGAGCGCGGGCAAGCGAAACCGCCTGCCCGCACCAGCGCCGGGCGCCACGCACCCCCGTTCACTCGTACTCGGTCCCGCCCTTCCGTGTCAGATAGGCCGGACTGACCGCCTTCGCGATCGCCCTGCCCCCGGTCACGGCGCTGTACCGCTCCACCGCAGGCCGGATCACCACGCCCTCCCGCAGATGCAGCCCCCGCCCCGACACGGTCTCCCGCCCGCTCGCAACCTCCAGCACCCGCTCGATGTCGTACGCCCCCTCGAACAGCCGCGGCACCAACGGCAGCTCCCCGCCCAGCAGTTCGGCCGCATCCAGCCACCGCACCGTGCCGCCGATCTCCGCGGAGACGTCGAACACTGCGTATCCCAGGCTGTCGCGCCGCCCGTCCGCGCCGTACGTCAGGTCCTGGACCCCAGCCCCGTACACCTCGCCGAAGATGCCGACCCGGCGCGCCCCCAGCCGCTCGGCGAGCCGCGCGGCGGCCTCGGCGACGCCGTGGCCGTGCATGGCCCGCCAGTACAGATTGCGCGGATCCTCCTTCAGGGCGAGGGACTTGGCGCCGAAGCCCTTGGAGGAGACGTGCACGCGGTCCTCGTCGGCGAGATAGGTGAGCAGGCAGGCCGAGCCGTGCAGTTTCTCGGTCAGGACCACAGCCTCGCCCGGTGTGAAGATGTCCGGAAACCGCTGGATATTCTCGATGTCCACCCAGGGCAGCAGTTCGGGCGCGGACTCGACCTCGCCGTTCATCGTGGGCGGGATCGGCGGCACCCACTTGGTGATGCCGAGCCGCTCGGCGAAGTCCGTCCCGTCCAGCGCCGCCCGCGCCAGGTCGACGTCCGCCAGCGCCTTCGGCCGGCACACGATGCCCTGCGACAGCTCACCACGCAGCCGCACCGCCTTGACCCGGTCCGCGTTGCTCCCCGCCAGCCGCCCGGTCAGCCCCAGCTCCTCGATCAGCCCGGTGGGCAGGACGGACTGCTCGGGGATGTACACGGCGGCGTCGCCGGTGCGGTACGCGCCCTTGGCGACGACGGCCCGGTAGAGGCCGACCTGGGCCAGTTCGAGCGCATCGGCGTTCGGATGCTCGTGGACGGTCAGCACTTCGGCGGTGACGCGGAGCGTCGACATGCGGGACTCCTAGGTTTCCGGGGTCGCTCGGTTCGGTTTCATCGCCTCCCAACTGTCCGGACGGGAAACGGGTGGAGCGAGCGGATTAGCGGCTGGTAACGTCGCGATCTTCGGCCGGCCGAGACGCCGCGCACGGAGTCCTGACGGGATCAACTCCCATGTCCTCAGCCGCCCTTGACGCCGCCCTGGCCGACATCGACAGGGTCTTCGACGGTTTCGCCAGTCTCGACGAGACCGGTTGCGGGTATTGCCACGCACCCGAGGAGACCGCGTATCTGCGTACGCCGCATGTGCGGATACCGGTGGACGTGGTGCGGTACTACCTCTTCGAGGTCCCCGACCACTTCGACGACCATGCTGCCGCCATGCGGCGCCTGCTGCCGCAGGCGGCCCGGGCGATGACCGACGGCTCCCTGGGCTCGATCGGCTACGGAGCCCACGGGCTGACCAGGGTGGACTGGCGCTCCTGGCCGGTGGAGCAGGCCGCCGCGATCGAGGCGTTCCTGCACGCCTGGTGGCAGGACGCCCTCAGCAGGCCCGACCCGCCCTACGGCATCGATGACATCTTCGACACCTGCGCCACGATCGCCGGAACCGTGACCCCGTTCCTGGACGGTTGGGGCCGCAGCCCCGTCGCCGACGCGCACCTCGCCCACTGCACCGACGTCTGGCTGTACGACCTGCTGTCCGACCTCTCCCCGTTCTCCTGGTGGTACGACGACAGCGAGGACGCCGGCCTCGCGGACCTGCGCAGCTGGCTGGCCGGCCCCGGCGCGGCCCGCCTCCGCGCCCAGGGCGAGCCCGACCTGGCGATCCGTGCCGCGCTCCTCGCCCTGCCCTACGACGAGCGCTGGGCGCACCCGTACCGGGCCAGTGCTTCGGCGACCAACTGAGCGTTGGACAGGGCCCGTTCGCCATCCGGCAGGAACAGGGTGTCCTCCAGGCCGATCCGGGTCGCGAGCCCGAGCCGCCCCGCAAGCCGCAGCACCGGCCACGCCCCGCCGTCCTCGCCGTGCAGCAGCACGGGGGCGGCCGGGTGCGGGCCCAGGGCCGTGATCAGCGCACGCGCTGTCTCCTCCGCCGTGTCCGGCGAGGTGTCCGTCACCTCGGCGAGTACGCGGACCACTCTCGGGGCCAGAGGCGAGGCCGCGAACCGTATCGCCCCGTCCGTCCCTGACCAGATGCCGGCCTCGACCTCCACGCCCAGCTCGAGCAGTGCGGCGGCGATCTGCTCGGCGCCCTCCTCGTGCCAGTTGACCGAGGCGTGGTCAGGGAGCTCGGAGAGTGTGGCCCAGCTTTTGACGCGCTCCAGCCGTGCCGCGGGATCCGGTTCCGCCCAGGCGCCCGTGGTCACGCCCACCGGCACCGACACGCGCGCTCGTACGGCGTCGAGCACCGGGCCGATCACGCGGGGCGACAACGAGTCGCGCCCGCAGAATGTCTTGGGGTGGACATGGATGTCCGTGGCCCCGGCCGCGACGGCTTGCGCGGCGGACTCGGCCAGCGCTTGCGGAGTCAACGGCACCATCGCACCGTCGTTGGCCCCCCGGGGCCCGTTGAGACACACCTGCACCATGTCTCGATGGTGCCAGTCACCACTGACAACGAGAACCAGCCGACAAAGAGGGACATACAGGGGGTGCGGCATCCCCGGCGCACCCCCGCCGTACTAGGCCGACACGAGCAGCCTTCCGCGCCTTGCGTCCGCCAGGGCCTCGGGCTTGAGCACGGGCCGTGGCACGAGAATTCCGCAGTGAGTGCAGACCGGACCCGCAGAGGGTTCGTGGTCCAGGTCGTACTTCCAGATCAGGCGCTCCGCGCCGCACACCGGGCAACCGGTACCCGGTTCGTGCTCCAGGCCGGAGATCAGCCGGCGCAGCACCTCCGCCAGCGGTTCGCGGGGGTGCACCCGCGGGTCGTCGCACCAGGCGACACCGAAACCGCCCCAGGTCAGCCGGTGCCAGTCGTCCACCGTGCCCGGTCGGCGCAGCCCGTCGTGCTTCTCCTTCTTGCGTCGCTCGGCGAACTCGACCTCGTAGGCGAGCCAGACGGAACGCGCTTCTTCCAACTCCTCCAGTGCGGCCACGAGCCGCGCCGGGTCGGGAGAGCGGTCCTCGGGACCGAACCCTGCCCGGGAGCACAAATGGTCCCAGGTCGCCCTGTGCCCGTAAGGGGCAAACCTCTCAAGGCACTTGCGCAGTGAGTAGCGCCGCAGTGCGAGATCGCACCGCGGGTCGCGGACCTGTCTCGCCAGACTCCGGAAACCGGCCATCGCCCTGCACCTCCGTCACACCTGCACCTGTACTTCGGTCACTTCGGCGTCGTCGTACGGACGTCGCCGAATAGACGTATCGACAAGCGATTCGGCTCCATCCGATTTCCGATGACCTCCATAAGCCGTCCCGCCCACTCCAAAACTTGACGCATGTTCATCTTCACTCCCGGGGATACCGGCGGTAACGTCCCGGCTCACCCCCGTCGGTAGGAGCTGCCATGCCCTGGCGTACCTCTCGTAGCGCCCCAGACAGACTGAGAACTCCCGGCAGACTCGCCGGGTTCCTGAAGACCGCATCCATATGCGTCCTGATTGCTGGTCTTTTGTCCCCGCTCACCCAGGCGACGGCAGTGGCCGCGGCCTCGAACGACTACTGCGGCGGCCAGTGTTCCGACATCCTGCCGCCCGGTGAGAACGGCAACGCGACCCTCGCCCAGGTCCTGCTCAACCAGGCCTTCGGCACCCAGCCCGACCACGCGGAGGACCAGCTCGGCCCCTACGCCAACCTGGCCAAGGGGTACTCCTCGCTCACAAACTCGACGATCAACACGTTCTTCAACGACGCGTCGTTCGGGGTCTCCTCCGATCAAGTCGCCTCCACCGAGAAGCCCGCGGGTCGCAGCGACGTGACGATCGTCCGCGACAAGAAGGCGGGCGTTCCGCACATCACCGGTACCACCAGATACGGCACGGAGTTCGGCGCCGGGTATGCCGCGGCTGAGGACCGGCTGTGGCTCATGGACGTCTTCCGGCACGTGGGACGAGGCCAGCTGACGACGTTCGCGGGCGGCGCGGCCTCCAACCAGGGCCTGGAGCAGCAGTTCTACCGCAACGCCCCCTACAGCGAGGCCGACCTGCAGGCCCAGATCGACAACGCCGTCGCGACCAACGGCGCCCGCGGCCAGCAGGCCCTCGCCGACGCCAACGCCTACCTGGCCGGCATCAACGCCTACATCGACGCCTCCGACAGCGGCCGCTACTTCCCCGGCGAGTACGTCCTGACCGGTCACAAGGACTCGATCACCAACGCCGGCACCATCGACCACTTCAAGATCACCGACCTGGTCGCGCTCGGCTCCGTGATCGGCTCCCTGTTCGGCGCCGGCGGTGGCGGCGAGGTCAACAACGCGATCTCTCTGATCGCCGCCCAGTCCAAGTACGGCGTGGCGGAGGGCACCAAGGTCTGGGAGTCCTTCCGCGAACGCAACGACGCCGAGGCCGTCCTCACCGTCCACAACGGCGAGAGCTTCCCGTATGCCTCCAAGCCGGACAGCCCCCAGGGCGAGGCACTGCCCGACTCCGGCTCGGTGACCACGGAGCCGCTGGTCTACGACGCCACGGGTACGGGGGCGAGCCAGAGCGCCCGGGCCGCCTCCGCCACGGCGACCACGACCGCCCTCAGCTCCGCCAGACGCGGCATGTCCAACGCCCTGGTGGTGAGCGGCAAGTACACCGCCAGCGGCCACCCGATCGCCGTCTTCGGACCGCAGACCGGCTACTTCGCCCCCCAGCTGCTCATGCTCCAGGAGATCCAGGGCCCGGGCATCAGCGCCCGCGGCGCCTCCTTCGCGGGCCTGAGCATGTACGTCGAACTCGGCCGCGGCCAGGACTACTCCTGGAGCGCGACCACCTCCGGCCAGGACATCATCGACACCTACGCCGTCGAGCTGTGCCAGGACGACTACCACTACCTGTACCACGGCACCTGCACGGCCATGGACAAGGTCGAGCAGACCAACTCCTGGAAGCCGACCACGGCCGACAGCACGGCGGCAGGCTCGTACACGATGAGAGTCTGGAAGACCAAGTACGGGCCGGTGGAGTACCGGGCGACCGTCGGCGGCAAGAAGGTCGCCTACACCACCCTGCGCTCGTCCTACATGCACGAGGCCGACTCGATCATCGGCTTCCAGATGCTGAACGACCCCGACTACGTCAAGGGCCCGCAGGACTTCCAGAGCGCGGCGCAGCACATCAACTACACCTTCAACTGGTTCTACGCCGACTCCCAGCACACCGCGTACTACAACAGCGGCAACAACCCGGTGCGTGCGAGCGGTGTCGACGCCGAGTTCCCGGTGTGGGGGCAGGCGTCCTACGAGTGGAAGAACTGGGACCCGACGACCAACACGGCCGACTACACGGCGGCCTCCGCGCACCCCAACTCCATCGACCAGGACTACTACATCTCCTGGAACAACAAGCAGGCCAAGGACTACACGACGGCGCCCTGGGGCAACGGGTCCGTGCACCGCGGCAACCTGCTGGAGGACCGGGTCAAGAAGCTGGTCGCGGCCGGCGGGGTGACCCGTACCAAGCTGGTGCAGGCCATGGCGGACGCGGCACTGGAGGACCTGCGGGCCGAGGACGTGCTGCCGAAGCTGCTCAGGGTCATCAACAGCAGCACGGTGACCGACTCCACGGCCGCGGACGCCGTGAGCAAGCTGCAGGCGTGGGTGACCGCGGGCGCCAAGCGCACCGAGACGTCGGCCGGTTCGAAGAAGTACGCCAACGCCGACGCGATCCGCATCCTGGACGCCTGGTGGCCGCTGCTGGTGAAGGCCGAGTTCCAACCGGGCCTCGGCAGCGATCTGTACACCGCCTTCACCAACAACCTGCCGGTCGACGAGTCCCCGTCGGCCGCACACGGGCCGACCGGCTCGCACGCCGGCAGCTCCTTCCAGTACGGCTGGTGGAGCTATGTCGACAAGGACATCCGGGCGGTGCTCGGTGAGTCGGTGCAGGGGCCGCTGGCGGCGAAGTACTGCGGCGGCGGCAGCCTCACCTCGTGCCGGGACATCCTGATCAGCACCCTCAAGACGGCGGCCGGGACGTCCGCGTCGACGGTCTACCCCGGCGACTCGCTGTGCTCGGCGGGCGACCAGTGGTGCGCCGACTCGATCGTCCAGCGCACCCTGGGCGGCATCAAGCACTACAACATCAGCTGGCAGAACCGGCCCACCTTCCAGCAGGTGGTGGAGTACACCTCGCACCGGTGACGGACCAGCGGTGGCGGGTCAGCGGATGCGGCCCGCCGCCAGCACCACCTGGGCCAGCTCCCGGTGCACGACGTCGCTGTGTGCACCGGCGGGCGGCCCGCCGTTCTTGACCACGGCCGCGGCATCGATGTTGACGCAACCCGAGGTCGGCAGCGTGCCCTTGAGGGCGTCCGCGAGCTTGTACGCGCGCGTGCCCGGCACCGCCTGCACACCGTCGTGCCCCATCGCACCCCACTTGGCCCCCAGCATCGCCCCGATACCGAAGCCCTCCGCGGCCCCCTCGACGACGCCCTGTGCGTCGTCCGCCATGCGCGAGGCCAGCGGGTAGATGGTGCCGAGCGCCGAGTCGAAGCGGGAGTAGCAGCACACCAGAGGGCCGTCGACACGGTTCTGCTGGCCCTGCAGCACACCCCCCGCATGCGCGTCGTACGGCAGCCGGGCCGCGAACGCGTAGTGCGAGAACGCCCCTTGCAGCAGCGTCACCGACTTCACCGTGTGCACGCCCTCGGGCAGTCCGCGCAGCGCGAAGGACACCAGCCGACCGCCGAAGCTGTGCCCGACGAGGTGGACGCGCACGGCGGGAGCGGAGACGGCGAGCTGCCCGACCAGACGGCCGAGCCCGCGCTCGCCGACCGTGCCCGCGCGCCGCTTCATCGCGTAGTACGTCGCCTGCCGCAGCAGCTCCTTCGCACCGTCCCAGGGGTTCGGCAACGAGAAGCCCTCCGTGCCACCGTCGGACCGTACGGCCGCGAGCGCCTGCGCGAACTCGTCGCAGAGCGTCGCCGTGTCCCCGGTGAACAGCACCGGCTCGCTCTGCGGGACACCCTCCGCGAGGGTGTCCGCCGCGAACAGCGGCTGCGGGCCGCCCGGCACGAGCTCCACCAGCAGCCGGACCAGCCGCCCGAACTCCTCCAGTTCGTTCTCGGGCCGCTGCTCCAGCATCCGTGCGATCTGGTCGATCACGGTGGCCCGCCCGGGGAACGTCTCCAGCAGCGCGTGCCGGGTGTCCTTGTCGAGTGCGGGGGCCTGGACAGCCTCCGCCTCCGTGGCCACCACGGACTTCGGGAAGTCGGGGATCGGCTCGTCGCAGAACCGCATCGACGGCCAGATCACTCCCACGTACCCGATCTTCGCCTGTGCCGCGAGCTCCGGGATCGGCGCGAAGAAGCGGCTGTAGAGGGCGGTCGCCCCGGAGCGGTCGTTGTTCCAGCCGTGTGCGAAGACGATCAGGTCATGGACTCCGCGTCGCGTGACCTCGGCGAGCAGCCGGTCCCGCTCCCGCCCGTCGATGTCCCCGTCCGCGTCGAAGGTCAGCTCCCAGTAAGGAGTGACGCTCATTGCCGGCTGTGCCATGACAAGCCCCCTCGTCCCCCGTAGGCAGTGCGATGTGGGCGCATCGTCCTGCTACCGGCCGAGGATGGCCATACGTCCCGACTCACTTGTAGAGGAGGTATTCCTTTCGAATCCGCCGGAACGCGGCGAGTTCCTCCTGCCAGCCCGCCACCACCTCGTCGGTGCTCGCGCCCGCGTCGATCGCCGTACGCACGCTCGTGGAGCCCGTGAGCTTGTCGATCCAGTTGTCGGAGCGCCAACCGAAGCCGCTCCACACCTTCTTGGCGGTCACCAGCAGCGCGATCCCGGTACGGACGGGGTCGTACGCGGCCCGGTCGTGCACATGGATCTGCACGCCACCGACGGTCTTGCCCTGGAACTTGGAGAAGGTCGGCGCGAAGTACGCCTCCCTGAAGTGGACACCGGGCAGGGCGAGTTCGTTCGCCGCGGCCGCCCACCTCCCGTCGATGCCCTCCGCGCCGAGCAGCTCGAAGGGGCGGGTGGTGCCGCGGCCCTCCGACAGGTTGGTGCCTTCGAACATGCACGTCCCCGAGTACACGAGCGCCGTGTCGGGTGTCGGCATGTTGGGGCTCGGCGGCACCCAGGGCAGCGACCGGGCGTCGTAGAACTCCGAGCGCTTCCAGCCCGTCATCAGTACGGTCTGCAGGGGCACGGGGGTGGTCAGGAACTCCCCGTTGAACAACCGGGCCAGCTCGGCGACCGTCATGCCGTGCGCCTGGGAGACCGGCTGCCGTCCCACGAAGGTCGCGAACTCCTTGTGCAGCACCGGTCCTTGGGCCGCGCGGCCGGTCACCGGGTTCGGCCGGTCGAGGACGACGAAGCGTTTGCCGGCTAGCTGGGCGGCCTCCATGCAGTCGTACAGCGTCCAGATGTACGTGTAGAAGCGGGCGCCGACGTCCTGGATGTCGAAGACGACCGTGTCCACGCCGGAGGCCGTGAAGACATCGGCGAGGGGCCGGCCGCTCTTGAGGTACGTGTCGTAGACGGGGAGGCCGGTGGCGGGGTCGTCGTAGCGGCCTTCGGAGCCGCCTGCCTGTGCGGTGCCGCGGAAGCCGTGTTCGGGGCCGAAGACGGCCCCCAGGTCCACCCGGTTGTCCGCGTGCATCACATCGACGATGTGGTGGACGTCTCGGGTCACCCCGGTGGGGTTGGTGACGATTCCGACTCGTTGGCCTTCGAGGAGTGCGTAGCCTTCGGCGGAGAGGCGCTCGAAGCCGGTGCGGAGGGTTCTGTGCCGGGTGGCTGCGGTGGCCGGCGGTGCCGCGGAGAAGGGTGTTGCTGCCGTTGTCGCTGCGAGCAGGGCTCGTCTGGATAGGCGCATGGGGTGCACGGTATTGCTCCCGCAGGTCGTGGGGAAGGTGCGGGAAGTCGGTGGTTGCTCGCACAGTTCCCCGCGCCCCTGAGGGGGTTGCCGGCGCCCCTTTCCTCGCACATACCGACCGGTTAGTCTGGCCGCATTGGAGCCGCAGTCGAAGGAGACCGATGGTGGAAGCCGTGCAGGATGCCGGAGTGGTCGTCACCGGAGCGGGAGGCGGGATCGGGGCTGCCCTTGCCCGGCGGTTCGCCGCCGAAGGGGCCCGGGTCGTCGTGAACGACCTGGACGGCGAGCGGGCCAAGGCGGTCGCTGACGAGATCGGTGGTGTCGCCGTGCCCGGCGACGCCTCCGCGATCGTCGCCGACGCGCGGGACGCGCTCGGGGGCACCATCGACGTCTACTGCGCCAACGCCGGTGTCGCCTTCGAGGACGCGGGACCCGGGCAGCCGCTGGACGAGAGGTCCTGGGCCGTCTCCTGGGACGTCAACCTGATGGCCCATGTCCGTGCCGCTCATGAGCTGCTTCCCGAGTGGCTGGAGCGGGGCAGCGGTCGCTTCGTGTCCACCGTCTCCGCCGCCGGGCTGCTGACCATGATCGGGGCGCCCTCCTACAGCGTCACCAAGCACGGTGCGTACGCCTTCGCCGAGTGGCTGTCGCTCACGTACCGGCACCGGGGGCTCAAGGTGCACGCCATCTGTCCTCAGGGTGTGCGCACCGACATGCTGGCCGCCACCGGAACCGCGGGCGACCTCGTGCTGCAGCCGACCGCGATCGAGCCGGCGGACGTCGCGGACGCCCTGTTCAAGGGGATCGAGGAGGACCGGTTCCTGATCCTGCCGCACCCCGAGGTCGCCGGGTACTACCAGGCCAGGGCCACCCACCCCGACCACTGGCTGACGAACATGAACCACCTCCAGCAGAAGTGGGAGGAGGCACGGTGACCGGCTCCTCGTACGCCGCACGGCCCTGGGTGGCCCTGCTGAACGAGGCCCAGCGCGGCCCCATAGACCCCGCCGACTCCCTGGTGCACGCGCTGCGCCGGTCCGTCGCCGAGGCCCCGGGCCGCACCTTCCTCGCCTACTTCGACGGGCGACTGAGCTACCGCGAGGTCGACGAGCTGAGCGACTCGGTCGCCGGGCATCTGGCCGCCCGCGGCCTGGAGCGCGGCGACCGGGTGGCGATCCTGCTGCAGAACTCCCCGCTCTTCGTGCTGGCGCTGCTGGGCGCCTGGAAGGCCGGGGCGATCGTCGTGCCCGTCAACCCCATGTACAAGTCGGGGGAGGTCGGGCACGTCCTGCGGGACGGCGAGGTCACGGCGCTGATCTGCTCCGACCGGGCTTGGGAGTCGTATCTGCGGGAGACGGCCGCGGACTCGCCCGTGCAGATCGTGCTCACCGCCTGCGAGCTGGACTTCCAGACGCGCGGCGACGCACGGGTGCTGGGCTTCGAGCGGCTGCCGCAGGCCGTGGACGCCGCCGACCTGACGACCGTGGCCCGCGCCGGGTACGAGGCGCCCGAGGGCCGTCGGC
Organism: Streptomyces sp. NPDC001157; assembly: GCF_053598255.1. Lineage (NCBI taxonomy): Bacteria > Bacillati > Actinomycetota > Actinomycetes > Kitasatosporales > Streptomycetaceae > Streptomyces > Streptomyces sp. NPDC001157. The sequence continues at coordinate 149,631 of NZ_JBSFJW010000014.1, read as the reverse complement.
TCACACCGTCCGACATCGCGCTGATCAGCTACACCTCGGGCACCAGCGGCACCCCCAAGGGCGCCACCAACACGCACGGCAACATCATGTACAACGCGGAGCGGCAGCGGACGGGGCTCGCCCTGCCGGACGCGCCCGTCTACTACGCGCTGGCGCCGCTGTTCCACATCACCGGGATGGTGTGCCAGCTCGGCGCCTGTCTCAACAGCGCGGGCACGCTCGTACTGACGTACCGCTTCGAGGCGGGTGTCGTGCTGGAGGCGTTCGCCGAGCACCGGCCGCACTACACGGTCGGCCCGTCGACGGCCTTCATGGCGCTGGGCGCCCACCCGGACGCCACCCGGGACCACTTCTCGTCGTTCGTGAACATCTCCAGCGGCGGTGCGCCCGTGCCGCCCGCCCTGGTGGAGAAGTTCCGGGCGGGCTTCGGGCCGTACATCCGCAACGGCTACGGGCTGACCGAGTGCACCGCACCCTGCGCCTCCGTGCCGCCCGGCCTGGAGGCACCGGTCGACCCGGCCTCCGGCACGCTGGCCGTGGGCCTGCCGGGCCCCGACACCGTCGTACGCATCGTCGACGACCAGGGCAAGGAGGTGCCCTTCGGCGAGCAGGGCGAGATCGTCGTCCGCGGGCCGCAGGTGGTGCCCGGCTACTGGCGGCGGCCGGAGGCGACCGCCGAGACCTTCCCGGACGGCGAGCTGCGCACCGGCGACATCGGTTTCATGGACGAGCAGGGCTGGCTGTACGTCGTCGACCGCAAGAAGGACATGATCAACGCGTCCGGCTTCAAGGTGTGGCCGCGCGAGGTCGAGGACGTCCTGTACACGCATCCCGCGGTCCGGGAGGCGGCCGTCGTCGGGGTGCCCGACGGGTATCGCGGGGAGACCGTCAAGGCGTACATCAGCCTGCGTCCGGGCGCCGACACGGACCCGGGTGAACTGGCGATGTACTGCAAGGAGAGACTGGCCGCCTACAAGTACCCGCGGCAGGTGGAGATCCTGCCCGACTTGCCGAAGACGGCGAGTGGGAAGATCCTCCGTCGGGAGCTTCGTTCCCGGCCGCAGGACAGCGAATAGCAGCGAACAGATACAGGCAGAGAGCTTGGAAGGCAGGTGGCGGCACAGTGCCCAGAACGACGGACGGTGACGGTACTCCCGTCCCGCAGCGGCTACTGGCCGCCGCCACCCGGCTCTTCGCCGAGCAGGGCTACGACCGCACCTCGGTGCAGGAGATCGTCGAGGCGGCCGGCGTCACCAAGGGGGCGCTGTACCACTACTTCGGCTCCAAGGACGACCTCCTGCACGAGGTGTACTCGCGTGTGCTGCGCCTCCAGCAGGAGCGCCTCGACGCGTTCGCGGACGCCGACGAGCCGATCGAGAAGCGCCTCAGGGGCGCGGCGGCCGATGTCGTCGTCACGACGATCGAGAACCTCGACGACGCGATGATCTTCTTCCGGTCCATGCACCACCTGAGTCCGGAGAAGAACAAACAGGTGCGTGCCGAGCGCCGGCGCTACCACGAACGCTTCCGTGCGCTGGTGGAAGAGGGGCAGGAGGCGGGTGTCTTCTCGAAGGCGACGCCTGCCGACCTGGTGGTGGACTACCACTTCGGGTCCGTGCACCACCTGTCGACGTGGTACCGCCCGGACGGGCCGATGAGTCCGCAGGAGGTCGCCGACCACCTGGCGGACCTGCTGCTGCGGGCGCTGCGGCCGTAGCACGTACATGGGTAAGGGGCGGTCGCCATGGCGACCGCCCCTTACCCATGCCCTACAGGTACTTCTTCAGCTCCCGGCGCGCCAGCGACCGCTGGTGCACTTCGTCCGGGCCGTCGGCGATCATCAGCGTCCGGGCTCCGGCGTACAGCTCGGCCAGCGGGAAGTCCTGGCTGACGCCGCCCGCGCCGTGCAGCTGGATCGCCCGGTCGATGATGTCGACGACCGCGCGGGGCGTGGCGATCTTGATGGCCTGGATCTCCGCGTGGGCGCCCTTGTTGCCGACGGTGTCCATCAGCCAGGCCGTCTTCAGCACGAGCAGCCGCAGCTGCTCCACCGTCACGCGCGCGTCGGCGATCCAGTTGTGCACCACGCCCTGCTGGGCCAGCGCCTTGCCGAAGGCCGTACGGGACACCGCCCGGCGGCACATCAGCTCGATGGCGCGCTCGGCCATGCCGATCAGCCGCATGCAGTGGTGGATACGGCCGGGGCCCAGGCGGGCCTGGGCGATGGCGAAGCCGCCGCCCTCCTCGCCGATCAGGTTCGTGACCGGCACGCGCGCGTGGTCGAAGATCACCTCGGCGTGGCCGCCGTGGTAGTGGTCCTCGTAGCCGAAGACCTGCATCGCCCGCTTGACGGTGACGCCCGGGGTGTCGCGGGGGACCAGGACCATGGACTGCTGGCGGCGGATGTCCGCGCCGTCCGGGTCCGTCTTGCCCATCACGATGAAGATCTTGCAGTCCGGGTTCATCGCCCCGGAGATGTACCACTTGCGGCCCGTGATGACGTACTCGTCACCGTCCCGCTCGATGTGCGTGGTGATGTTGGTGGCGTCGGACGAGGCCACCTCCGGCTCGGTCATCGCGAACGCCGAGCGGATCTCGCCCGCCAGCAGCGGCTCCAGCCACTGCTTCTTCTGCTGCTCGTCGCCGAACTGTGCGAGCACCTCCATGTTGCCGGTGTCGGGGGCCGCGCAGTTCGTGGCCGTCGGCGCCAGCTGCGGGCTGCGGCCGGTGATCTCGGCCAGCGGCGCGTACTGGAGGTTGGTCAGTCCGGCGCCGTGCTCGGCGTCCGGCAGGAAGAGGTTCCACAGGCCCTGTCGGCGCGCCTCGGCCTTCAGCTCCTCCACCACGGCCGGGGTGTCCCAGGGGGAGGCAAGAGCGGCCCGCTGCTCCTCCGCCACCGCCTCGGCCGGATAGACGTACTCGTCCATGAAGGCGAGCAGCTTGGCGCGCAGTTCCTCGGTGCGCGCGTCGAACGCGAAGTCCATGGTCTGTCAGCCTTCCTGAAGAGTGGTCAGGCCGTGCTCGATGAACACGGGCACCAGGTCGCCGATGCGGTCGAAGCCACGGCCGACCGTCTGGCCCAGCGTGTAGCGGTAGTGGATGCCTTCGAGGATCACGGCCAGCTTGAACCAGGCGAACGCCGTGTACCAGGAGACGGAGGAGACGTCGCGCCCGGAGCGGGCGGCGTACCGCTCGATCAGCTCGGCCGGATCAGGGTGGCCGGGGGCCTCGGCGGTCGTGGTGACCGGCGAGTCGGGCATGCCCAGCGGCATGCTGTACATCACCAGCAGACCCAGGTCGGTGAGCGGGTCGCCGAGCGTGGACATCTCCCAGTCGAGGATCGCCTTGATCTTGTCATCCTCACCGATCAGGACGTTGTCCAGCCGGTAGTCGCCGTGCACCACGGCCGGCGCGGGGGAGGCGGGCAGCTGCCGGCCCAGCGAGGCGTGCAGCTCGTCGATGCCGGCCAGGTCACGGTTGCGGGAGGCGTCCAGCTGCTTGCCCCAGCGGCGCAGCTGCCGGTCCAGGAAGCCCTCGGGGCGGCCGAAGTCCGCGAGGCCCGCCTCGACGGGGTCCACCGCGTGCAGTTCGACGAGCGTGTCCACCAGGGACAGCACCGCGCCCCGGGTGCGCTCGGGGCCGAGCGGGGCGAGCTGGTCGGCCGTGCGGTACGGGGTGCCCTCCACGAACTCCATGACGTAGAACGGCGACCCCTGCACCGCCCCGTTCTCGGGGTCCTCGCACAGCAGCACCGGACGCGGCACCGGCACGTTCGTCGGGTGCAGTGCGCTGATCACCCGGTGCTCGCGCTTCATGTCGTGCGCGGTGGCCAGGACATGGCCGAGCGGGGGCCGGCGTACGACCCACTTCGAGGTGCCGTCCGAGACCGCGTAGGTGAGGTTCGACCGTCCGCCCTCGATCAGCCGACCGGTCAGGGGGCCGTGCACCAGGCCGGGCCGCTCCTGGTCGAGCAGGCCGCGCAGCCGGTCGAGATCGAGACCTGGCGGGTGGTCGGGGCTCATCGGTGCTCCTTAGCGGGCGTGAGAACGGTTCCCCACCATGATGCCGACCGGTCGGTATGTCGTCCAGTGTGTGCGGCGAACGTGATCTGAGCCACGATAGGCCGACGGCTCCCCGTGCGGTGGCGCGGGGAGCCGTCGGCCGTCTGGTTCCGGCCTGTTCCGGCAGGTGTCAGTGGTCGTCCCAGTGGCCGTCGTGCGGTGCGTGCCGATGGCCGTCGTGCAGGTAGTCGACGTGGTCGCCGTGCAGGACGCTCTCGTGTCCGCAGCCCTCGCCGTGCCGGTGGTCGTGACCCTCGTGGGGTGCGTGCCCGTCCGGCTCGCACTCGTCCCAGTGGTCGCCGTGCTCGCGGTGCAGGTGCCCGTCGTGCGCGTAGTCGACGTGGTCCCCGTGCGGCACCTGTGTGTGTCCGCAGTCGGAGCCGTGGATGTGGGCGTGAGAGGTGTGTTCCAGGTGAAGCGTGGTCATGGGGGTTCGCCTTCGGGAAATGCGGCTGATGACGTCGGACAGGGTGCCATGCGAACGGTGCATATCGGGCTATTCGGGCTTGTGTGGCGTCCGTGTGCGTCGCAGGAGCGAGCCCATGAAGGTAGTCGGCACTGGTCAGAGGACCAGTGCCGCCCCGCACGCCGCCAGGGCCATCGTGCACAGGACCGCCGCCGTGGCGTGCCGGGGAGCGAGTGCCATGGGGCTGTCGGAGGACGCCAGGGCGCTTATGCGGCTGTGGGCGACGACGAGGAAGCCCAGCCAGAGGGCGCAGCACAGGGCGCAGGCGATGATCCCGACCGCGGAGACACCGCCGTGCAGTGCGGTCTTGGTGGCGAGGACGGCGGCCACGGTGCTCGCCAGCGTGGTACGCCGCCAGGCGAGCCGGGTCCGCTCCGGCTGAAGGCCGGGGTCGCGCTCCTGGCCCGCGTCGGCGTTCATCCCTCCCACCCGACGAGTACGACGACGACCATCGCCACGGCCACGACGGCGACGACGATGCTCAGCAGCGCCGGGAACCGTGAGACCGGCAGATCCTCGCCGCGGCGCATGGCCCGTTCGCAGCGCATCCAGTGGTTGACCGCGCGCAGGGAGCACAGCACGCCCGCGCCGAGCAGCGCGAGCGCCAGCCCCACGCGCCAGGCCCAGCGCAGATCCGGCAGGAACTGGTCCACCGCGAAGCCGCCGCCGATCAGTGCGAGGGCGGTGCGCAGCCAGGCCAGGAAGGTGCGTTCGTTCGCCAGCGAGAAGCGGTAGTCCGGCGTTCCGCCCTCTTCCTGGACCTGTGCCGGGGCGAACCAGAGCCGGACGTTTCGCGCGAATTCGATCACGCTTACGACTTTATCCAGCTTCAGCGGGCGCCGTCCGCTGGGGGCTGCCGCCCCGGGCCCCCGCTTCGGCCTGAACGGCCTCGTCCTCAAACGCCGGACGGGCCGAAATGCACAGACCGGCGCTCCTCATGCACCCCTGTACTCCCTCATCCGCTCAAACGCCGCCAGACCATCCGGCACCCACTCCCACTCGTCCAACCGTCGCTGCACCTCCGCCTCCGGCAGGAAGTCGTGCCACGCCACCTCCTCGACCTGGGGGCTGACCGGCAGCTCGCAGCGGACCTCGTACACCGCCGACCACCAGGTCTGGCCGGCGCCGTCGTCGTACAGGAACTTGAAGAGGAAGCGCGGGCTCGGGAGGCCATGGACTCCCAGTTCCTCCTCGGCCTCGCGCAGCGCGGCCTCGTCGTAGGACTCGCCCGCGCCGACCACTCCGCCGACCCACATGTCGTAGAGGGAGGGGAAGACCAGCTTGGTGGGGGTGCGGCGGTGGACGAAGAGGCGGCCTTCCGCATCCTTGGCCTGGATGAAGACGCAGCGGTGGCGCAGGCCCTTGGCGTAGGCCTCGCCGCGTGGGGACTGGCCGATGACCTGGTCGTTCTCGTCGACGATGTCGAGGATTTCGTCTGCGGGGCTCGTCATACCGCCATCCAAGCAGGACGGTGTCAGCTGCGCTGCAGGGCCTGTACCCGGTCCGGCTTGCTGGTGCCGCTCGGCATGCAGGGGTGTAGGCCGAGGAGGACGATGCCTCCGACGATCGCTGCGAGGCCCGCCGCCTCCCAGGCGAGTGCGCCCGTGTCGGTACGCAGCCGGTCGCCCAGGAAGCCCACTCCGCACAGGATGCCGGCCAGCGGCTGGGCCGCGGTGAGGGCGGGCAGCGACATCCGCAGGGGCGCGGTCTCGAAGGCGCTCTGCACCAGGATCAGGCCGACGACCCCGAGCGCCGCCACGCCGTACGGCTGCCAGCCCGTCACCAGCTCGGTGAGGCCGCCCTGGGCGAAGCGCTCGCCGCTGATCCGGGTGAGGGCGTCCTGGACGCCGTAGAGGAGACCGGCGGCGAGGGCGAGGAGGACGGGGGCCGCGCTCAGACGGGAGCGCTTTGCGTACGTCGTCAGCAGGAGGGCGAGGCCGATCATGGCTCCGATGATCAGCCAGTGCCGGAAGGGGTCGCTGACCGCGGTGCCCCCGCGCGGCTCCCCGGCGACGATGAAGGCGGTGACACCGCCCGCGAGCAGTGCGAGGCCGGTCCAGCCCTGGCGGCCCAGCGGCTGTCCGCTCTGTCTGCGGGAGAGAGCGAGGGCGAACAGGAGGTTGGTGGCGAGGAGCGGTTCGACCAGGGAGATCTCGCCCTGGCTCAGGGCGATCGCGCCGAGGACCATGCCGGCCGCCATCAGGGCTATGCCGCCGAGCCAGCGCGGCACCTGCATCAGGTCGAGGAGCAGGCGCGGCGAGAGGAAGTCACTGAGGGGCGCCCGCTGGGCCGCGTTCTGCTGGAGCACGAATCCGAAGCCCAGGCAGCAGGCAGCGCTCACGGCGAGAATCAGAACCAGAACGGACACGCTGCGTACTCCGAGTCAGATGGGCCGGGCCACGGGGTGCGTAGTGGGTGACTGTAGCGTCCCAGGGCCCGGCTTGCCCCTGGGAGTGCCCGGATCCGGGCCGTCGACTCGGTCACGTTGCCCCGACGATCAAGGGCGGTGCCGCAGTCGTCCCGCCATGGTGAGGTGCCGGGGCGTGTGACGCCATGGCGTGCGCCACACGCGGGACCTGGTGCGGCGGGACGTACGGGCCTGTGTGATCACAAGTGCCCCACCTGTAACGGAAGTTGACGCGAGTAACAACCGTCCCTCCCTTGACGCAAAGCATTGGCGGGGGGTTTGCTGTGCGTGATCAGTTGACGGCAAACCGATATCGGGCCGGACCGATACCAGACGTCGAGCCGCGTTCGCGTGAGGAAGATCCCGCGGTGTCCCCACCCCCGCCATCATTCGGCCGGGGCCGCAAGCGCGCGGCCCAGGCCCTCGACGCGGCCCTCGACGACGGCGAACTCGTCGCCGCCCGGGCCGCGTTGACGCAGGGGCGATGGCAGGCCGCGCGCTCGTTGCTCGTTCAGACGGGGGACGACTGGGACCGTCGCGGGCATCGCGTCACCGTGCTCGCGCTGGAGCCCTACAGTGCCGCCTGGGCCCGGGACTGGTTGCTCGCCGAGCCCGACTCCGGTGACGCCGCCGTGCTGCTCGCGCTCGCGCTGGTCCAGCGCGCCTTACGAGGCAAGGAGGAACCGGACCGCGTCCGCGAGGCCTGCCGGGATGCCGCGGCCCGCGTGCCCGCCGACCCCACCCCTTGGCTCGGCCTGCTCATGCTGGAGCGCGACCCGGGCCCGGCGGGGGACATCGAGCGGCTCTTCACCGAGGTCCGCGGCCGGTACCCCGACCACCACCACGCCCACCATCTGATGGTCGCCCGCCTCGCCGAGCGGCACGCGGACGCCGGCCCGGACCCGTTGCACGAGGTCTACGACTTCGCCAACCGGTCCGCCCTGCACGCCCCCGCCGACTCCCCCCTCGCCATGCTGCCGGTCGTCGCCCACGCCGAGCGCTACCGCGTACTGGCCGCCGCCGGGCACGAGCCCGCCGACCCCGCCGCCTCCGGCCACTGGAGCGGACGCCGGGCCCGGCAGGTGATGAAGGCCGCCTTCGACTGGTGGCTGGAATGGGAGCACGAAGGCCACCCGCGCCGCCTCGTCGACCTCAACTACCTCGCCCACGCCAAGGTCTGCGAGGGTCGCGGCGCCGAGGCCGCAGCCCTCTTCCACCGCATCGGCGAGCACGCCACCCCCGCCCCCTGGTCCTACCCGGACCGCGATCCGCACTCCGCCTTCCGTGCTGCGCGCGCCACCGCGCTCGGCACGGCATGACACTCCCGACCCCGACAGAAGGACGGTCCCTCCATGAGCACGGGCAGTTCCAACGCGAGCAGAACCGACGCGGGCGGCATCAGTACCTATCTGGGACAGGAGCGCGCACTGCGCGCCGACCGCCTGGGCGCGGGCGGCCTGCTGCTCTCCGTGCTCGCGGCGACCGCCCCGCTCATGGTGGTCGCGGGTGTCATGCCCACCACATTCGCGGTGATGGGTATCGTCGGACAGCCGCTGCTCTTCGTCGTCCTCGGCGTGGTGCTGGTCCTGTTCAGCGTCGGCTACGCCGAGATGAGCCGGCACGTCCACAACGCGGGCGCCTTCTACGCGTACATCTCCCGCGGCCTGGGCGGCACCGCCGGGGCGAGCGCCGCCCTCGTCGCCCTCGCCGCCTACAGCGCGCTCCAGGTCGGCATCTACGGCATCTTCGGCTTCGAGGTCTCCAACCTGTTCGCCAAATACGCCGACGTCCAGGTGGCGTGGTGGATACCGGCGCTGGCGGCGGTGGCCGTCGTCGGTCTGCTCGGCTGGCTGAAGATCGACGTCAACGCGCGCGTGCTGGGCGTTCTGCTGGTCGTCGAGGTGATCCTCGTCGTCATCTTCGACGTCGCCTCGATCGCCGACCCTGCCAAGCAGGGCCTGTCACTGCACGCCTTCAACCCGGACACCCTCACCGGCGCCGGGGTCGGCACCGCCCTGTGCTTCTGCATCGCCGCCTTCACCGGCTTCGAGCAGGCGCCGGTGTACGCGGAGGAGACCAGCCGCCCACACGTCCTCGTCCCGCGTGTGATGCTGCTCGCGGTCGGCTTCGTCACCGTCTTCTTCGCGGTCAGCTCCTGGGCGTACACCGTCGCCACCGGCCCCTCCGCGATCGTCGGCGCCGCGCAGAAGCAGAGCGCCGGACTGCTGTTCTCCCTCACCGAGTCCCGGCTCGGCTCGACCTTCACCGACGTCCTGCACGTGCTGTTCGTGACCGGCATGTTCGCGGCCCTGCTCAGCTTCCACAACGTCGTCGCCCGGTACGCCTTCGCCATGGGCCGCGAGGGACTGCTGCCGCGCACCTTCGGCCGTACGACGGGCACGAGTGGCGCGCCCGGTACCGGCTCCCTGCTGCAGACCGTCGTGTCCGCCCTCGTCGTGATCGCCTTCGCGGTCGCCGACGACAAGCCGACCGGCGACCCGACCGCACCCGTCCTTCACCTGTTCACCTGGCTCGGCAACATCGGCGCACTCGGCGTGATCCTGCTGATGGCGGCCGCCTCCGTGTCGGTGATCGTCTTCTTCGCCCGGCGCGGAGCGGCGGGCGCCCAGGCCTGGCGACTGGTCACCTCGGCCCTCGCGGCGGTCGCCCTGCTGGTGATCGCCGGCTACACGGTCAAGGACTTCGACGTCCTGGTCGGCGCCGGCCCGGACTCGGCCCTCAGCTGGGCGCTGCCGGGCATCATCGGTCTCGCCCTGGTCGGCGGCCTGGTCCAGGGCCTGCTGCTGCGCTCCCGCTCGCCCGAGGCGCACGCCCGCATCGGGCTCGGCAACGAGGCGTTCCAGTTGGACAGGGCGGCGCAGGAGGCGTCGTGACTCCGGCGGATCGCCGACGGTTTCTGAGAACGCCGTAAGAAGTGATTACGGAACTCTGACGAGCACCCGCGATTCCTGGTCCCGCCGGGGCCGCGGGTGTTCGAATGGATACGTGAACTCCGAACCACCCGAGGAGCCGGGCACACCGCAGCCACCTCCGGAGCGCGGCACTCCGGTCGGCAGACGTGTCCTGCTCGGCACCATCGGCCTGGGCGCCCTCGGCGTGGTGGCCGCGCCCACCCTGCAGCGCGCCCTGGAAGGCTTCCTCGGCGCGGCGGCCGACAAGGACCCCACCGGCCTGACCGGCCTGCTCCCCAACGGCGGCGGCTTCCGCTACTACTCGGTCGCCGCCTCCGTACCGCACAAGGACGCCACGAACTACCGCCTCACCGTCGACGGCCTCGTCGACCGCCCGAAGACCTACACCCTCGACGACCTGCGCGCCCTGCCACAGACCCGGCTGGTCAAGGACGTCCAGTGCGTCACCGGCTGGCGGGTCCCGGGGACGCCCTTCGAGGGGGTGCGGCTGTCCCGGCTGCTGGACGCCGCGGGAGTGCGCTCCACGGCCGGGGCGGTCCGCTTCACCTGCTTCGACGGCACGTACACCGAGAGCCTCACCCTCGACCAGGCCCGCCGCTCGGACGTCCTGGTCGCGCTGCGCATGCAGGACAAGAACATCGGCCACGACCACGGCGGCCCGGTCCGCCTCTATGTGGCGCCCATGTACTTCTACAAGTCCGCCAAGTGGCTCTCCGGCATCACCGTCACCGAGGACGTGCAGCGGGGCTACTGGGAGGACCGCGGCTACGACGTCGACGCCTGGGTCGGCCACTCGAACGGGCGGGACGATGAGCCTACGAGCTGAGGCGCACACGCCGCCGGTCGCCGGGGTCCGCCGGTTCGGCCCCGTCCAGCGCTGGGTGCACCGGACCACGGCCGCGCTGATGGGTGTGTGCGTGGTGACCGCGGCCTTCCTCTACATCCCGCAGTTCGCCGAACTCGTCGGCCGCCGAGAGCTGGTGGTCCGCGTCCACGAGTGCGCCGGGCTCGCCCTGCCGGTGCCCGTCCTGGTCGGTCTCGTCTCCCGCCACTTCCGCGCCGACCTGGGGCATCTGAACCGCTTCGGCCCGCACGACAGGCTCTGGTTGCGGGCGGCACTGCGCCGGGACAAGCGGCGCTCGTCGCGTCCGGCGGCGAAGTTCAACGCCGGACAGAAGATCTACGCCGCCTGGATTGCCGGGGCCACGCTGGTGATGCTCGGCACCGGCCTGATCATGTGGTTCACCCATCTCACCCCGCTGATGTGGCGTACCAGCGCGACGTTCGTCCATGACTGGCTGGCTCTGACGATCGGGATCGTGCTCGCCGGGCACATCGGGATGGCGATCGGGGATCCGGAGGCGCGGGGCGGGCTACGGACCGGAAGGGTGAGCCGGGAGTGGGCCGAGCGGGAGCATCCCTTGTGGCGGCCCTGAGGATGCCTCCGGCGGGGGCGAGGAGACTACGGCGGGTGCCGCCACCGTGAAGGCGTTTTTGAGGCGTGCCTCGGTGTTGCCGTAGCGGATGATCACGTCCACGGTGAGTTCGTCTGCGGCGCCGTTGTGGCTGGTCGCGCAGTTCCCCGCGCCCCTAAAGGCCGCTGTTGCACCGCACGGAGATGGCACCACCGTCGACAGCACCAGTTCTTCGCCCGTCCCTGAGCGCAGTACGGGCGGGCCCGCGGTCTGCTGGCCGCCGATGAACACGCTTCCGAACCGCAGCAGTTCGGCGTGGTCGAAGAAGGTGCCCCGCAGCTCGATGGTGATCGTGTCGCCTGGCTGGGCCTCGCCGTCGCCGCCCGTGTCCACGCCTGCGATCCGGTAGGTGCAGGCGGGTGGGCCGCCCGAGGAGGGCTTCAACCGCACGGTGCCGTGCGGGTGTTGGCGGTGGAAGTCCAGCAGTGCACCGAGCACGGTGTAGGCGGCGCGGCCCTTGCAGGTGTCTGCCTTGCCCGCGAGGGAGGCGTACTCCTTGGTTGCCGTGGCCCAGCTGCCGTGCCCGCCCTGCACGGCCAGACAGGCGGTCGTGAGGGCGTGGAGCAGTCGCCACTCCGGGTCCGTGGATCCCGTGGGGATCACCCTGAGAGTGGTCCGGCACTGGCCGGGGTCGCGGAGTTGGTCGTAGACGCTCGACGGGTCCGGTGTGGTGTCGGCGTTGGGCGAGACGGGTCCCGGAGGGAGCCAAGTGGGGCTCAGCAAAGGCCTGTTGCTCGGCGAGGTGCCACTCGGAGCGGGAGTGGCGGTACGGGTGTGGCCCTGGCCGCTCGGCAGTGCGGTGCCGCTCGCCTCTCCGGCGGGGGACTGCCGAGGTGTGGGGGAGGGCGACGGGACGCCGTTCGACGGCCCCGCGGTCACGATCGAGCCGCCCCCGCCCCGGCTGTCCGGCGTACCACTCCCGTCACCGTTGAAGGCCGTGACGGCCACCGCCACCGCTCCGACCACGAGCAGCCCCGAGACACGCATCCCGAGGGAAACCGCCATGACGCCCCCCGACCCCCCGACCCCCAGCGCCCCTGGAGGCCGTGTCCAGAGGTCTCCCCATCATCGGTCCGCACGCGCTCACGGGGAAGCCATCGAGCGGTATCGCGCTCCTCGAGGGGCGCGGGGAACTGCGCGAACAGCCCCCACCGGCCCGCAGACAAGGCACCGCTGAGCCGGCGAAGCGCTACGCGCGGAAGTCCAGCAGCACCTTGCAGGAACGGCTCCGGTCCGCGGCCAGAGCGAAGGCCGACTCCGCGTCCCGGACCGGGAGCACCGCGCTGACCAGCCCGTCGAAGGCGGGCTCGGTGGCAAGCAGCGCCAGCGCCTGATCGAACTCCGTGTCGAAGCGGAACGCGCCCCGCAGCTCGATCTCCCGGCTCACGACCAGGTTCCCGGCGAACGGACTGGGCCCCGGCGGCAGCATCCCGAGCTGCACGACGACCCCGCCGCGCCGCACCAGGCGCAGACAGGTGTCCAGACCCGCGGCCACCCCGGACGCCTCGACGGCCACGTCCACCTCGGACGGCCACCCGGCATCCTCCGGAGCGTCGGCCCGTACGAGGGTGTCGGCGCCCGCGCGGCGCGCGTACTCCAGGGCCGCCGGGAGGAGGTCGGTGACCGTCACCCGATCGGCGCCCGACGCCTTCGCCGCCGCGACCACGAGGCACCCGATGGGCCCGGCCCCGGTGACCAGGACGTGCCTGCCGCGCACGTCCCGGGCCCTGCGGACCGCGTGCAGGGCGACGGAGAGGGGCTCGGCGAGGGCTGCCCGTCGCAGTTCGAGACCCTCCGGCAACGGCCTCAACTGCTCTGCCGGTACGACGACTTGGGCCGCGAACCCGCCCTGTACGTGTGGGAAGCGGGCCGCGCTGCCGAGGTAGCGGGTGTCGCGGCAGACGTTGCGGCGGCCCTCCACGCATTCCGGGCACTCGTCGCAGGGCGTGGCGGGGTGCACCGCGACCGCCGTACCCACCGCCGGACCCGACGCGTCCGGGGAGCCGTATGCGACGACCGTCCCGACCACCTCATGGCCCAGCAGCATCGGCTCCTTCAGGCGGAAGTCGCCGACCCCGCCGTGCCTCCAGTAGTGCAGGTCGGAGCCGCAGACGCCGCCGTAGCGGACGGCGACCCGCGCCTGTCCTGGGCCGGGCTCGGGGACCGGCAGCTCGTCGACGCGCAGGTCGTCCTGGCCGTGGATCACACAACCGAGCATCGCAGTCATCTCGGATGCCCCTTTCACAGCACGCTCGTCATTCCGCCGTCGACGTACAGCACCTGCCCGCTGACGAAGTCCGCGGCGGGCGAGGCGAGGAACAGCACGCCGCCCACCAGGTCCTCCGTGCGGCCCCAGCGGCCGGCCGGGGTGCGGCGGCGCACCCAGGCGCTGAACTCCTCGTCCTCGACGAGGGGTTGGGTCAGTTCCGTGTCGATGTAGCCGGGGCCGAGCCCGTTGACCTGGACGCCGTAGGGGCCCCAGTCGGCGCACATGCCCTTGGTGAGCATCTTCAGGGCGCCCTTGGTGGCCGCATAGGGCGCGATGCCGGGGCGGACCACCTCGCTCTGCAGCGAGCAGATGTTCACGATCTTGCCGTGGCCGCGTTCCGTCATCCGGCGGGCCGCCTCGCGGCCGACCAGGAACGCGCTGGTGAGGTTGGTGTTCAGGATGCGGTGCCAGTCCGAGTCCGTGAACTCCAGGAGCGGGGCGCGCAGTTGCATGCCCGCGTTGTTGACCAGGATGTCCAGCGGACCTACCCGCTCCTCGACATCCGCCATCCCGGCGGCCACCGACGGGCCGTCGGTGACGTCGAACACGGCCGTGTGGACGGTGCCGGGCAGCTGTGCGGCCGCCTTGGTGAGGCGGTCCGCGTCGCGGCCGTTGAGGACCACCGTGCAGCCGGCCTCCGCGAGGCCGCGGGCCAGGGCGAGCCCGATACCGCGGCTGGAGCCGGTGACCAGGGCCGTGCGGCCGCTGATGTCGAAGAGCGGGTGACTCATTGCCGTACCCCTAGATGACCAGTGAGAGAAGGAGGACCAGACCGCCCGCGACCACCGAGATGATCGTCTCCATGACGGACCAGGTCTTGACGGTCTGGCCGACGTTCAGGCCGAAGTACTCCTTGACCAGCCAGAATCCGGCGTCGTTGACATGGCTGAAGAAGAGCGAGCCGGCACCGATGGCCAGGACCAGCAGGGCCGTGTGCGCGGTCGACATGTCGGCCGCGAGCGGGGCCACCAGGCCGGCCGCCGAGACCGTCGCCACCGTCGCCGAACCGGTCGCCAGGCGGATGCCCACCGCGATCAGCCAGGCCAGCAGAAGCGCCGGGATCGACCAGTCCTTGGAGATGTCCAGGATCATCTGGCCCACACCGGTGTCGATCAGCGTCTGCTTGAAGCCGCCGCCCGCGCCGACGATCAGCAGGATGCCGGCGATGGGGGCGAGGCCCTTCTCGACGAGCGGAGTCAGCCGTTCCTTGCCGAACCCGGCGGGCCGCAGCAGCGTGAAGATGCCGACGAGCACGGCGGCGAGCAGGGCTATCAGCGGGGAGCCGATGACGTCGAAGACGCGCTGGGTGAGGGCGGTCGGGTCGTCGATCACGATGTCGACCAGTGCCTTGGAGAGCATCAGGACGACCGGGAGGAGGATCGTGGCGAGGGTGGCGCCGAAGCCGGGGCGCCGCTCCAGTTCCTCCGAGGCGCGCTGCGGAAGCATCCGGTCGGGGGCCGGAACGTCCACCCAGCGGGCGGCGAACTTCGAGAACAGCGGTCCTGCGATGATCACCGTCGGGATGGCTATGAGGACGCCGAGCGCCAGCGTGACGCCGAGGTTGGCCTTGACCGCGTCGATGGCGACCAGCGGGCCGGGGTGCGGCGGGACCAGACCGTGCATCACCGAGAGGCCCGCGAGGGCCGGGATGCCGATGCGCATCAGGGAGTAGTTGCCGCGCTTGGCGACCATCAGCACGACCGGGATCAGCAGCACGACGCCGACCTCGAAGAACAGCGGCAGCCCGATCACCGAGGCGATCAGCACCATCGCCCACGGCATCGCCCGGCCTCCCGCCCTCGCGAGGATCGTGTCGACGATCTGATCCGCACCGCCGGAGTCGGCGAGCATCTTGCCGAGGATCGCACCGAGCGCGATCAGCACACCCACACCGGCGACCGTGGTGCCGAGCCCGGTGGTGAAGCTGGCGATCACCTTGTCGAGCGGCGCCCCGGCGATCGCGCCGAGCGCCAGCGAGCCGATGGTCAGGGACAGGAAGGCATGCAGCTTGAACCTGGTGATGAGCAGGACGATGACGGCGATGCCCGCCAGTACGGCGAGGCCCAGCTGAGCATGGCCGGCCGAGGTGATCGGCGCGGGTGCGTCCGCTGCCAGCATCTCAACGCTGAGTCTGGTCACGGGAGTTCCCTTGCAGGTACGGGGACGGGGGAGAGTGCGGGGGGTGGGGGTTACGCGGCCGGGTGGGGCAGGGCGTCCAGTGCCTTCACGGCCCGGGCGGTGATCTCCTCGGGGCTCCCGCTGACGTCCACCGCGACACCCGCCTCGTCCGGCTGGAGCGGCTGGAGCGTGGCGAACTGGGAGTCGAGCAGCGCCGTGGGCATGAAGTGACCCTGCCGGTGCGACATCCGGTCCTCGATGAGGGCCCGGTCGCCCGTCAGGTGCACGAAGACGACACCGGGGGCGGCGGCCCTGAGCCGGTCGCGGTACGACCGCTTCAGCGCCGAGCTGCTGACCACCCCGCCGAGCCCGGCCCGCCCGTGAGCCCAGGCACCGATGGCGTCGAGCCAGGGCCACCGGTCCGCGTCGTCGAGCGGGACGCCGGCCGACATCTTGTCGATGTTGGCCTGCGGGTGGAAGTCGTCGCCCTCGGCGTACGGAACGCCGAGCCGGGCCGCGAGGAGGGGACCGATGGTGGTCTTGCCGGTGCCCGCCACGCCCATGACCACGACGACATGGGGGGTGCGCAGCTGCTGCATGGTGCTCTCACAGTCTTCTTCGACATCTGGACGCCGGCCGTTCAACCGACGCCGACGACACTGAAACCGATTAGATACGACGAATTCAAGACCCTGTGACAGATAAGTCTGACTTTTTGTCCCCGTGACCCGCCCCGTACGCTGAGTGCATGACCACTCCGGGCCGGGGTCTGCACGGCCAAGTACTGGACTCCCTCGGCCCCGCGATCACTGCGGGCGAGTACCCGCCGGGCAGCGTTCTGCGCACCGACGAGCTCGCCCAGCGCTTCGACGTGTCACGCTCGGTGATGCGCGAGGCGGTGCGGGTGCTCGAATCCATGCACCTGGTCGAGTCGCGCCGACGGGTCGGCGTCACCGTGCGCCCGAAGTCCGAGTGGAACGTCTACGACCCACAGGTCATCCGCTGGCGTCTGGCCGGCGCCGACCGCCCCCACCAGCTGCGCTCGCTGACCGTCCTGCGCTCGGCCGTCGAGCCGGTCGCCGCGGGCCTCGCCGCCAGGAACGCGTCCGCCGAGCAGTGCGCCGAACTCACCGAGTGCGCGATCGGCATGGTCGCCAACTCCCGTGGCCACAAGCTGGAGGAGTACCTCGTCCATGACATGGCCTTCCACCGGGTGATCCTCGTGGCGTCCGGCAACGAGATGTTCGCCCGGCTCGGTGACGTCGTCGCCGAGGTCCTGGCGGGCCGCACCCATCACGAGGTCATGTTCGAGGACCCCGACCCGGCCGCCGTGACCCTGCATGTCCAGGTCGCCGAGGCGGTCCGCGAGGGCGACGCGGCCCGCGCGGAGAAGCTGACCCGGGAGATCACGGTGGGCGCGCTTCAGGAGCTGGACATCCTGGCGCCGTAGCCCTGCATGTCCCAAGCCCTGTATGTCCTACGCCTCGGGGAACTCCCCGTCGACGTACACCCAGGCCCCCTCGACCCGCTCGAAGCGGCTGCGCTCCAGCAGCGAACCGCCCTGGTAGGAGGCGCGGAAGGTCACCGTGCCCGTGCTGTGGAAGGCCGAGCCGTCGGTGGTGTCGAGGATCTCCAGGCCGCTCCAGCGCATCCCGGGGTCGAGATCGAGTGTCGCCGGACGAGTGCGCGGGTGCCAAGTCCGCAGCAGGTACTGCTCGTTGAGCTTCACGAAGGCGCTGTAGCGCGAACGCATGAGCGTCTCGGCCGTCGGTGCGGCGGCCTCACCCCGGTGGAATCGGCCACAGCACTTTTCGTACGTCTCCGCAAGACCGCAAGGGCACGAGGGGTTGTGAACTGGGGCGGCGCCGTGCTGCCGCCGGGATTGCGAGGTACGTCGGGACATGAGCCCCATTCTGCTGCACCACGGGCTGTGTGAAATCTGTGAAGCGCCTGTTCCGACACGCGCACATCCGGTGTGAGTCGTGCACGTCTGCCTTCATCGAACCTCCTTTCGGACTGGCGTGAACGCGCCTTGTTGACACAGCCGCCAACTCATCAAGGTGGGCACAGCACTTGAGCATCAGGAGTCACAAGCGTGCGTGCTTGACCCGGGCGGCCGTCCGTCCGGGGCATTGACGGGGGAAGCTGATACGGGGTGCGCGGACCGGCGCGGCAAGGACGCGTCGGGAGACGTTGCGCGCCGCCGTGCCGAAAACCTCTCCTTTCTGCCGCCTCTTGGTGCCTTTCACCGGTGCCTGAGAAGGGATAGGAGGGGGAATGCCGACGAATGCCGCGGCCGCCAGGCCGACGTATCCGGGCGTCTACGTCGAAGAGCTTCCCAGCAGCACCCGCGCCATCTCCGCCGTGACCACTTCGGTGACCGCATTCGTGGGGCACACCCGGCGCGGCCCGCTGAACGAGCCGGTGCGCGTCACCGGATTCGCCGACTTCGAGCGGCGCTTCGGCGGGCTGAGCGCACAGAGCCCGCTCGCCTACGCCGTCCACCAGTTCTTCGGCAACGGCGGCTCCGTCGCCGTGATCGTCCGGGTCGCCAAGGCGGGCAGCGGCAAGGCCGCCTGCGTCGTCCTGGAGTCCACCGAGGGCCACAGCGCCGGACCTGCCCTGGAGGTGCACGCCAAGGAACCCGGCGTGTGGGGCAACGGCCTGCGCGTCGCCGTCGACTACGACACCCCGGACTGCGAAGCCACCTTCAACCTGCGCGTCTACGACGCCAAGGGCGACGCCCGCGAGAGCTTCACCGGCCTGTCCATGGACGCCGGCAGCGGGACCTACGCGCCCACCGTCGTCAACGCCGGATCGCGGCTGATCCGTGTCGAGGCCGTCGGCGAGGGCCGCCCCGACCCGTCCGGCACCGTCTCCAAGCCGTTCGGCCGCGAGCTGCCCGACCTGGCCGTCGACCTGACGGTGAAGATCGGCGACGTGGAGCGCGAGTTCAAGCTCTACGACCCCGACTGCGACGGCGAAGCCCCGTCCTCCGTGGCCGAGTTGGCGCTGCTCCTGGAGCGCAAGCTGCGGGCGCTGCCCGACGCGCCCGGCAAGCACGCCTTCGCGGGCGTCGAGGTCACGGCGTTCGGCCGCCGTATCCAGGTGGTCGCCGGTTCCACCGACCCCGAGGACGTCGTCCGCTTCCTCGGCGAGTGCGCCAACGACCTGGGCCTGGAGGCCTCGGTCAACCCGCCGGTGTTCCCGCTGGAGGGCGGCGAGGACGGCAAGGCCCCCGGCCCGCGCGACCTCATCGGCTCCGAGGCCGACAAGACCGGCATCCAGGCGCTGCGCGGGGTGGCCGACGTCAACCTGCTCGCGCTGCCCGAGCTGGCCTCGTACGAGAAGATCGACGACGCCCTCACCGTCGTGTCCGCCGCTCAGCGGCTGTGCGAGGAGCGGCGGATCTTCCTGCTGGTCGACGCGCCCAGCACCTGGGTGAGCGTGGACAGCGCACGTGCCGGGCTGTCCGCCTTCGACCCGGTGCGCGGCAACCACGCCGGCCTGTACTTCCCGCACATCCAGCTCACCGACCCGCTCACCGGGCGGCTGCGCGCCTTCCCGCCGTCCGGCGCGGTTGCCGGCGTCATCGCGCGCACCGACTCCGAGCGCGGAGTCTGGAAGGCACCCGCCGGTACGGAGGCCCAACTCGTCGGAGTGCACTCGCTGACCGTCGATCTGACGGACCGTGAGACCGGGCTGCTCAAC
Organism: Streptomyces sp. NPDC001157; assembly: GCF_053598255.1. Taxonomy (NCBI): domain Bacteria; kingdom Bacillati; phylum Actinomycetota; class Actinomycetes; order Kitasatosporales; family Streptomycetaceae; genus Streptomyces; species Streptomyces sp. NPDC001157. The sequence goes on along the minus strand of NZ_JBSFJW010000014.1, from coordinate 130,191 downwards.
CCGCTCGGCGTCAACTGCCTGCGCACCTTCCCGGTCACCGGGCCGCTGGTGTGGGGCGCGCGCACGCTGGAGGGCTCCGACGCCCTCGACAGCGCCTGGAAGTACGTACCCGTGCGACGGCTCGCGCTGCATGTGGAGGAGAGCCTCCAGCGCGGCCTGCAGTGGGTGGTGTTCGAGCCCAACGACGAGAGCCTGTGGCAGCAGATCCGGCTGTCCGCCTCCTCGTATCTGCACACGCTCTTCCGCCAGGGCGCCTTCAAGGGCAGCACCCCGCGCGAGGCGTACTTCGTCAAGTGCGACAGCGAGACCACGACGGACGAGGACGTCGCGAACGGCGTCGTCAACGTGCTCGTCGGGATCGCGCCGGTGCGGCCGGCCGAATTCGTGGTCGTCAGGATCCAGCAGACGTCCGGGCAGTTCGCTCTCTAGCGGCCCGTCAATCTCGGAGAGCTGAAGGAAATCGATGGCTGAGTTCACGGTCAACGCGCATCGCTTCGACCCCTACAAGAACTTCAAGTTCCTGGTCCTGTGGGACGGTCGGACGGTCGCCGGCATCAGCAAGATCAGTCCGCTGAAGCGGACCACGGAGGTCGTCAAGCACCGCCACGGCGGCGACCCGTCCTCCCCGCGCAAGTCGCCGGGCCGCTCCGAGTTCGAGGGCATCACCCTGGAGCGCGGGGTCACCCACGACCCCGAGTTCGACCGCTGGGCCAACAAGGTCTGGCAGGTCGGCGCGGGCCTCGGTTCGGAGGTGTCCCTCGCGGACTTCCGCAAGGACATCGTCATCCAGGTCCTCAACGAGGCCGGCCAGGTCGCCGTCTCGCACAAGCTCTACCGGACCTGGCCGAGCGAGTACCAGGTCCTCGGCGAGCTGGACGCCAACGCCAACGCGGTGGCCATCCAGTCGCTGAAGCTGGAGTGCGAGGGCTGGGAGCGGGACTACGAGGTGCCCGAGCCGGAGGAGCCTTCGTTCCTCAACCCGGCATGACTCGGGGGTAGTTGAGGGAAACGGGGAGGGACATGGCGATCACCGGGGCGGCCGCACTGCTGGCCGCCTGGGAGGCCGGGCTCGGTCAGGCACCGGCCGGACGGGCACTGCTGCTGCACCGCACGGCACGGCCCGACGTCGACACCGGCAGGCTGCCGCAGCTTCCGGTGGGCGAGCGCGAGGCGGACCTGTTCGCGCTGCGCCGGGCGCTGTTCGGCGAGCGGATGCAGGTGCGCCTTGAGTGCGCCGCGTGCGGGGCGGACATGGAGTTCGACCTGGACGCGGGGGAGCTCGCGGGCTCACTCGGCTCTTCGGGAGACTCCGTCGTACGGGTGCAACAGGACGGCTGGGACGTCGAGTTCAGGCTGCCCGGCGTCGCCGACCTGCACGCCGCTTCCCGGGCGGCCGACCCGCGTACGGCACTGCTCGCCCGGTGCCTGGTCTCGGCGACCCACGACGGGACGGCAGCGGCGGCGGGCGAGCTGCCCCTGCCGGTGCAGCGCCGGATCGCCGAGGCCGTCGAGGCCGCGGACCCGGGCGCCGACCTGGCACTCAACGTCGCCTGCCCCGAGTGCGGCGAGGCCACCCGCGCCGAACTCGACATCGCCTCCTACCTGTGGACCGAACTGGACGCCTGGGCGCGGGACGTGCTCCTCGACGTCCACCTGCTCGCCACCGCCTACGGCTGGAGCGAGCCGGAGATCCTGGCGCTCAGCCCGACGCGGCGCCGCTACTACCTGGAGCTGTGTGCCGATGTCTGACACCCGGGGTGAGCCGGACTTCCCCGACTTCTTCGATCGGCTGATCGCGCGGCACACGGCCCCACGACCGGCCGCGGTGCGGGTACGGCCCCGGCTGCCCGGCCCGTTCGAGCGGGTCGAGGCGGTACGGGCCGCCGCACCCGCATCGGACGAGGACACGCTGCTGTGGCCCGCCACCACGCCGGCCGCCGTCGCGCCGCCGGATGCTCCGCGTCCGTCGGGCGTTCGGACCCACACGCACACGGAACGGGAGCGGACCGTCGTACACACCGAACGGGAGCCCGGCGAACCGGCCTCGCGTCCGTCCGAGCCGGTCCGCGCCGAGGCACCCCTGCTGCGTCCGGTCGCACCCGTTGCGCCGGGCCTGCGGCCGCTGCCCGACGCCGGGCGGCGCGCGGCCGGGCGGGGCCGTGCGGAGCCAGGAGCATCACAGACCGCGGTGTCCGTGCCCATCCCCCCGGGTACGGAGGCCGCCCCCCAAGCCGTGTCGGCGGCGCTGCGACCCAGCGCCGCCGACACGGCGGCAGCCCGCGACGCCGTACGGCAGGCCGCGGCCCGGCGGCCTGCCAAGCCCACCGAGCAGGTGGTGCAGGTGCAGATCGGGCGGCTGGAGGTGACCGCCTCCGCTGCCGCGGAAGGCGCCGGGCAGCGGCGGAAGACGGCGGAGCGGCCCGGGACGGCCCTGAGCCTCGCGGACTACCTGGCCCGGGGGCGCGAGTGAGCCGCCACGCACACAGCAGCAGGACGAGAGGAACCGAGGAACTGACGTCATGAGCAACGCACTTGCCATCGCCCATGTCACCCAGGCTCTCGCCCTGCTGATCGAGAACAACGTGGGGCCGGAGTTCGGCGAGGCCGTCAAGGTCGAGCCGCGCAAGCCGCCCGCCGATCCGCAGCTGGAACAGCCCACCATCTCCGTGTTCCTGTACCAGGTCACGCCCAACACCTCGCTGCGCAACAACGACCTGCCCACCCGCGCGGCCGACGGCACGCTGGTCAAGCGGCCCGCGGCGGCGCTCGACCTGCACTACCTGATCAGTGCGTACGGCGACGAGCGGGAACTGGTCGGGCAGCGCCTCATCGGTTCCGTGGTGCGCACCCTGCACGAGATCCCCGTCCTGCCGAAGGACGTCATCGAACAGGCCGGTGAGCGCCCCTACCTGGCGGGCAGCGACCTCGCCGAGGCCGCGCAGCGGGTGCGGTTCACGCCGACGGTGATGGATGTCGACGAGACGTCGAAGCTGTGGGGGATGCTCTACCAGACCCCGTACACGCTGTCGGTGGTCTATCAGGCGACGCTCGTCCTCATCGACGGCCGTGAGAGCCCGGTACCGGGCCGGCCGGTCGAGCGGCCCGCGGTACGGGTGCTGCCGTTCGGGGCGCCGGGCGCACCGGTCCCTCCGGGGCCGAAACCTGCGGGTGACGGTCCATCAAGTGGATCGGCCCCTGCCGAAGTTGTGCACGAGAAGGCGGACACCCCCGTCGAGACACCTGCCAAGAAGACCACGAAGGCCCCTGCGAAGACCGTCGCCAAGACCACCACCAAGGCGCCCGCGCGCACCCGCAAGGCGGCACCCCGCGCCGCCAGGCCCGCCCCGCGCCAGGGCGACGACAGCACGGAGAACTGAGCGGCATGGGGACGACGGGGGCAGGTGAAAGCATGGGGGCGTACGAGCACGGTGGGCAGGGCGCTGGGACGACGCTGACCGCGGAGATCCGGCGCGTCCTGGCCCGCGTCGACGCGCATGCGGCACGGTCCGCCGAGCAGCCCGGCACGCCCGGCGCCCAGGTGGTTCCCGCCGAGGGCCCCGACACCGCCCCCCTCGACGCCCTCGTCGCCTGCCTCAGCCTCACCCCCTTCGAGCGCGACCTCGTCCTCCTCGCCGCCGCCCACGAACTGGAGCCCACGGCCGCCACCCGGTGCGCCGCGGCCTGCGGCGACCCGGAACGCGCGTACCCGACCTTCTCCCTCGCCCTCGCCGCTCTCGCGGACCCGCACTGGAGCGCGCTGACGCCCGTGGCGCCGCTGAGGCGGTGGCGGATCGTCGAGCTGGACGACGAGTCACGGCTGACCACCTCCCGGCTGCGGCTGGACGAGCGGATCCTGCACTTCCTGCTGGGCTCGCCCTATCTGGACGCCCGGCTGCACGGGCAGCTGCGCCGCACCCCGGTGCCGAAGGCGCTGACACCGTCGTACGACCTGGCGGCCACCCGTCTCGCCGAAGGCTGGACGAACGCCAGCGAGGCGCCGCTGGTCGAGGTCACCGGCGGCGATCTGCGCAGCCGGGCCGACATCTCCGCGGCCGCGGCGGCCCGGGCGGGCCTCGGCCTGTATTCCATGAGCGCCGAGGACATCCCGTCCGACCCGGCCGAACGCGACCGGCTGGCCCGGCTGTGGCAGCGCGAGGCGATCCTGCTGCCCGCCGCGCTGCTCGTCGAGGCGGGCGAACTGGACCGCGACCAGCGGGCGGCGACCGAGTCCTTCCTGGCCGGGGCGGCCGTACCGGTGGTGGTGTCGAGCGAGGACCCGCTGCGGTCGGAGCGCTCGTACGGGGCCCGGGTGACGGTGCCGCAACTGGACGACGAGGAGCAACTCGCCCTGTGGGCGGGCGCCTTCGAAGCGGTCGAACTGGACGAAAGCGAACTCCGTTCTCTCGTCGCCCAGTTCCAGCTGCCACCGCATGTCGTGCGGTCCGCGGCCGCCGCCGTGCACCGTCGGCTGCCGCACGAGGACGAGTACGACGCCGCCGAACTCGCCTGGCGGGCCGGGCTCGACGAGGCGCGGATCGGCATGGACGAGCTGGGCCGCCGGATCGCACCGCAGGCCGGCTGGGACGACCTGGTGCTGCACGAGCGGCAGACGAGTGTGCTGCGGGAGATCGTCGCGCATGTCCGGCAGCGGGCGACCGTCCACCAGGAATGGGGATTCGCCGCCACCCTGCGCCGGGGCCTGGGCGTCACCGCCATGTTCGCGGGCGGCTCCGGCACCGGCAAGACGCTGGCCGCCGAGGTCATGGCGAAGGAACTCGGCCTCGACCTCTTCGTCATCGACCTCTCGCAGGTCGTCAGCAAGTACATCGGCGAGACCGAGAAGAACCTCCGCCGGGTCTTCGACGCCGCCGAACGCGGCGGTGCCCTGCTCCTGTTCGACGAGGCCGACGCGCTGTTCGGCAAGCGCAGCGAGGTCAAGGACAGCCACGACCGGTACGCCAACCTGGAGGTCAGCTATCTGCTGATGCGGATGGAGGCCTACCGGGGTCTGGCCATCCTCACCACCAACATGAAGAACGCCCTCGACACGGCGTTCCTGCGGCGCATCCGCTTCGTCGTCGACTTCCCCTTCCCCGCCGAGCACGAGCGCGCCGAGATCTGGCGGCGCGTGCTGCCGCCGCAGGCCCCGGTGAAGGACATCGACCCGGCGCTGCTCGCCCAGCTCACCGTCGCCGGCGGCTCGATCCGCAACATCGCCCTGTCCGGGGCCTTCCTCGCCGCCGAGGAGGGCGACCGGCTGCAGATGCGGCACATGTTGGCCGCGGCCCGCACCGAGTACCTGAAGCTGGAGCGCTCGCTGACGCCTACGGAGGTCCGCGGATGGGTGTGAGTCACTCGCGGGACCTCTCCCGCGACCCTTCGCGGGACCGGGAGCCCTCGGCTGTCCGGATCGAGGTCGGCGAACTGGTGCTCGACGGCTTCCGGGCCGACCCCGAGCGCGTGTCGAAAGCGTTCGAGGACGAGTTGACGCGCCTCGTACGGCTGCACGGAGTGCCCCTGGCCGCCGAAGGTCCGCTGGCCGTCGACGCACTGTCCGGACTGCCGCCCCTGCCCGCCGGGCTCTCCGCTCGGCGCCTCGGCCAGGAGCTGGCGCGTGCCGTGCACGAGGGGCTCAGCGGACACGGGGAGGTGGGTCGGTGATTACCCGGACGCGGGATGTGTGTGTGGGGTGGCCGGCCGGGTCGGAGGGCGTCGTCAGCGGTGCCGGGCGGTGCGCCGACGTGTCCGCCCGCCGCCTGAACCAGGAACCGGCGCAGGGCGCCCACCAGGCGCTCGGCAGCCGCGGGGAGGTGGGCCGGTGAGTTCCCGGACCCAGGACGCCGCTTCGGAGCAGGCCGCCGAGCAGCGGCGCCGCAAGCGCAAGGAGCGGGCCGCCAAGTCCCGGGCGCCCGAGCCGAAGAACATCGTCAGCGGCGCCGGACAGCCCCTCGACCCCGGTCTGCGACGGGAGCTGGAGGAGCAGCTCGGCCACGACCTGAGCCGGGTACGGCTGCACACCGGCCGGGACGCCGGGCAGCTGACCGAACTGCTGGGCGCGGACGCCGTGGCCGTCGGCCAGGACATCCTGTTCCGCGAGGGTGCCTTCCGGCCCGGTACCGAAGACGGCCGGCGGCTGCTCACCCACGAACTCCAGCACACGGTGCAGAACCCGCACGGCCTCGGCGCGCTGCGCGCCGGCCGCGAACTCGGCGCCGTCAGCCTGCCGCAGCAGGCGATCGAGCGGGAGGCGGAGCAGACCGCCCAGCAACTCGTGGGGCCCGATGCGGAGTCGGCCCCGCAGGTCGAGGAGGGCCAGGCCACCCCCGGCTGGCTGCGGTACGCCACCGTCGACGCCGACCGGATGCGCGCCGAGGCCATCGACCCGGCAACCCTCGTGGACCGCCTCGCGGGCAATGTACTGCGCTCCCTACGCGGCGACCCCACCGACGCCTCCGGCCGCGTACGGCTCCAACTGGCCCGTATGTCCCAGGAGTTGGAGGACGCGGTCGTCGAGCGCCTGGAGAACCGGCTGCTGACACCCGAGTACGACCGTCTCCTGGAGATCGCCGACCAGGCCCGCCCCGGACCGGTCGAACTGCAGCCCACCCAGGCGCCGTTGCCCGAGGTCGACCTCTTCGAGGAACTCGGCGTCGAGCGCGTCCAGTGGCAGAAGAAGCAGGAGTCCGACCGTGGTTCGGGCGACAGGCGTGCCGCCGACGCCCAGGAAGAGCAGAAGGACGCCAAGGCTCGCGACGAGAAGAGCGGCAGCGACCGCAGCCGGGCCCGCGCGGACGCTGCCACCGAGGAGCAGGACGCCGCGCAGCGCACCGAGCAGGAGGACGAGCGCAACGCCTCCCGGCAGCAGGCCAAGGAGGAGGAACAGCAGAAGGACGAGCAGGGCGCCGCCGACCGCAAGCGCACCGATCAGGCCGCCGACCAGCGCACCCAGGGACAGCAGCAGGGCGCCGAACAGGCCAAGGAGGAGCGCAAGGAACAGCGCGAACGCGAGGAGGCCGACCCGCAGCAGGCGAGCGCGCCGGGCGCCGACAAGCGCAAGCAGCGGGACGACCAGACGCAGCCGGGCGCCGGTTCCAGGAACGAGCAGCCGGACCCGAAGCAGAAGGCGCAGCCCGGTCCCGTACGCCCCGAGAAGGTGGACGAACGGGCCGAACAGCCCGACTCCGCGCTGTCCGAGCATGGGCTCAACGACAAGGACGAGGACGGCGGCGCCGAGCCCGAACTCCGGGAGGAGGAGCGGCCGCTCGGCCTCGAAGCGGGTGCCGACCAGGAGATCGCGGGCGGCGAGGACGAGAGCGGCCGGGCGCCCGGCGCGGAGGAGGAGCCCGCGCTCAAGCCGGAGGACTACCTGCCCGACGCCGACCTCGACCTGTCCGCCGTACCGACCGCGGACAAACTCGGACCGGGCGCCGCCGAGCCGTCGGTGCCCTCCTTCCCGACTCCTCCGCCGACGAAGGCCGAGAAGACCGAGCAGGACCGGGAGAAGCGGGACCAGGAGCAGGACGAGGACGACGCCGGGCCCGAGCAGAAGGCTCCCGGCCAGGACGAGGGGCCCGTCGCGGGCGAGGCGCCGCAGCCCGAGAACGGGCCCGCCGCGCAGGCCCAGGACCGCGGCACCAAGGACCTCCAGGAGACCGAGAAGCCGCTCGACCAGGAGGTCGGCCAGGACCCGGCGACCCAGGACAAGGAGAAGCCCGAGCCCGAGGCCGAGAAGCCCGACCCGGAGCAGCAGCAGGAGAAGGAGCAGAACAAGGAGCCGGAGTCCGCCGAGGGCGACCGGGCGGACGACGACGAGAAGCCGGACGCCGAGGACGCGGAGGCGGAGAAGAGCGAGCAGCGGGACCGTACGGCTGCGGAGTCCCGTACGGGCGCCGGATCCCCGTCGGCCGCGGCGCCCCCTGTCGCGAGCCCGGTGGCGGCGGCCGTGTCGAAGCCCGCGGGCGCGCAGACGCCCGTGACCCCGGTCGAGGACCGCGATCCCTCGCCCGCCGCCCGGCGCGGTGCCGAACCGCCGCGGTCCGAGCGGGAGGCGCCGGCGGCGAAGAGCCGGGTGCCCAAGGAGACCGGGCCCGGCGCCGCGCCGCGTGGACCCGTGGGCGCCGCCGAGAGGACCGGGCCGACGACCGCTGCCGGACCCGGTGCCGCGCCGTCCGTCGCACAGGCGGCGGTCAGCCCGGCCGCCGAACAGACCGACGGGCCCGGTCAGACCGAGGCGACGGATGCGCCGCGGCCCGAGGCGTCGTTGGAGAAGGACGGCGGCGGCTGTGCGCCGCCTGCACCCGCACCGGAGAAGGACGAGGGCGGGCAGGGCGGTTGCGGGGGCGGCGGCGAGGCCGCGCCCGAAGAGAAGCAGCAGGACCCGCCGGACGTCTCGGGGCAGGACCCCAAGGCCGCCGTACAGACCGTCAGCAAGCTGGCGCCGGACCAGGCGGCCGCCGCAATGCCCGGGGTCGACAAGGCCGCGGACAAGAAGATCGGCGAGGAGCAGAAGCGGCTCGACGCGGCCCCGCCTGCGCGGGAACGTCCTTCGGGGGCACCGCAGACACGTTCGGCGCCGCCCGAGGCCGCGCCCGAGGCCGCTCAGGTCACCGGCAAGGTGGAGCGGATCGGGCCGGAGGACCAGGGCGACAAGCAGAAGGCCAAGGGCGGCGACAAGGCCGAGGGCAAGCAGCCCACCGACGACGTGGCGCCGCCGCCGGCCCCCGCCGTGCCCGACAAGGGGCTCAGCGAGGCGGAGGCGAAGAACGTCGAGGCGGCGGCCGACGCGGTCCCGACGACAGACCCGGAACTCGAGAACAAGACGGTGGGCCCGGCGCCCAAGATCCGACTCGAAGGCGCCAGCGACCCCACCCGCACCGACGACCAGGCCAAGGCGCTCAAGGACAAGCAGTCCGACCTGCAGTCGACGGGCCGCGAGGACGCCGCCAAGCCGCTCGGCGAGGACCAGATCTTCCCGAACGCGCCCGCGGAACAGCTCCGCGGCAAGGCGTCCGGCGGCGCGGGCGGTGGCAAGGCGGGCGGGTTGGAGGCAACACCCGCGCCGAAGGCCGGCGTCGGGGCCGTCGCCAAGCAGGAGAAGGGCACCGAGATCACCGCCGGCGCGGGCAAGGCGCAGGGCGACCTCGATGCCAAGGACAAGGAGCACCAGCAGAGCGAGCAGCAGGCCAAGCAGGACAAGCAGGCCGAGATCAACAGCGAGGTCGAACGGAACACCTCGCAGCAGACCGCCGAACGCGGTCGTGTCGCGCGCGAGACGCAGAAGCAGCGCGAGGACTGGCGGGGCGAGCAGGACAAGAAGATCGAGGACGCGGACAAGCGGTCCGACGACGAACACGGCAAGAAGAACAAGGAGATCGTCAAGGCGCGCGACGACAAGGACAAGGAGGTCGGCGAGCGCAAGGACAAGGACAACGCCTCGATCGACACCGAGCGCGAGAACGCCGAGAAGGAGGCCCGGAAGAAGAAGGAGGAGAAGAAGCCCTCCGGAGGCCTGCTCGGCTGGATCGCGGACAAGGTCGCCGACTTCTTCAAGGGCCTGCTCGCAGCGGTCACCGCGGTCTTCGACGCCGCCCGCAAGGCCGTCAACGGGATCATCGACAAGTTCAAGGAGTGGGCCAACCAGGCGATCGACTTCGTACGGGACCTGGCGGTCAAGGCGATCAACGCGCTGGCGGACGTCCTGATAGCGATAGGCGACACGCTGCTGGCGGCCTTCCCCGAGTTGCGGGACAAGTTCCGCAAGGCGATCGAGGGCTTGCGGGACGCGGCGATCGCTACGGTCAACAAGCTGGCGGACGGCCTGAAAAAGGCGGTCAACACGCTGCTGGACGCGCTGGCGGCAGGCCTCAACAAACTGCTGGACGTCCTGGAGGCGGGCGTCAAGGCGGTCATCAAGGCGTACCAGGCGATCATCGTGGGCGCGATCAAGTTCGCCCAGGCGGCGATCGAGGCGCTGGGGAAGTTCGCGGCGCTGGTGGCGGACATCGCGCCGGACCCGGGCGGCTGGATCTCCAAGGCGGGCAGCGCGGCGAAGACCGGCATCACGGACCACCTCTGGGGCGCCATCAAGGTGGCGGTCAAGGGATGGTTCGACACCAAGGTCGAGGGCATCCTCGGCCTCGGCAAGGCGGTCATCGACGTCCTGGTCAAGGGCTGCGTGTCGATCAAACAGATCGGCAAGATGGCCTGGGACGCGATCATCGCGTCGCTGCCGATGATGATCGCGACGCTGGTCATCGAGAAGGTCGTCTCGATGATCGTCCCGGCGGCGGGCGCGATCCTCACGATCATCCAGGGCCTGATGGCGGCGTGGTCGACGGTCAGCTCGATCCTGTCGGCGTTCTCGAAGTTCTGGGCCTACCTGAAGGCGGTCAAGGCGGGCCCGGCGGCGTGCCTGTTCGCGGAAGCGGTCGCAGCAGGCGTGGTGGCGTTGCTGGACTTCATCACCAACTTCCTCCTCCAGAAACTGGCTTCAGCCACAAAGGGCGTAGGCAAACGCCTCAAGGGCATGGCCCAGAAGATCATGGACGGCCTGAAGAAGGTCGGGGGCGGGGCGAAGAAGGCAGCGGGGTCGGCGGTGAACTCGGCGCGGGCTGCGGTGCGGAAGGCCCGCCAGGCGCTGTCCCGGGACGGCGCGGAGCCGAGGCCGAAGGGCAGGCCGTCACCGGAAGAGAAGTCCCCGGTGAAGCCGAAGAACCACGCGACACCCAAGGGACCGGCGAAGAAGCCGGATGCTGCGGAGACGGAGCCGAAGGAGACGAAGCCGAAGGAGACGAAGCCCGACAAGGAGCGTGACCCGTCGCAGGACAGGGCCCCCGGCAGGGAGCGAGAGCCTGCCAAGGAACGGGAGCCCGCCAAGGACAAGGCTCCGGAGAGCGCCCCGAAGAAGAAGCAGAAGGAGATCGAGGGCCCGAAGCCGACCAAGCCGAAGAAGCCCAAGTCCCCTGTGGGCAAGGCCCTCTCGAAGGCCAAGGGAGCGGTCAAGTCCGCCCTCAAGAAGGTCGGCAACGCGGCGAAGACCCTTGGCCGGAAGCTGAAGAAGTCGAAGCTCGGCAAGGCGCTCAAGAACGGCGCGTCGAAGCTGCGCAACTACTTCAAGAAGAAGAAGGACCAGTTCCGCGACCACAAGCGGCGGCAGCAGGAGCAGAAGAGGAACAAACAGGACCAGCGGAAGAAGGACGAGAAGTCCAAGGAGTCGAAGGAGGCGCGGCTCCAGAAGATCGTGCCGCGTGTCCACAGGATTCTCAGTCCCGTGCTGCACAAGGGAGTTCATCCGCTCGCGCTGCAGGGCACCCTTTCGGCCCTGCGCACCTGGTACCGGCTTACGTCGCTCGAACGCCGGGGTCTGCAGCGCGGCAACATCTGGGCGACGCTCAACCCGGAGAAGCCCACCAACGAGTTCATCGAAGTGGATCCGGAAGAGCAACAGAAGAAGCAGGAGCAACAACAGCAGCAACGGGAGCAGCAGGAAAGGCAGGAAAGGCAGCCGACAGAAGGGGCGGCAGACAACAGCCCAGCCGCGCTCGCCCTCCGCAGCGCGCCCGGAGAGGTGACTCTGGCCGGACGCAGGGTCGTTGAGGCGAGGGACGACAGGCTTGTTCCCGCCTCAGGGAGAACCCTGCTCGTCGGCGAGGGGAACCTGTCCTTCACCGAGGCGAATCTCAACCTCAACCGCAACATACCCTCCAACATCACTTCGACCATTTATGAGAAGGAGGAGGACGTCAAGGAGGAGTCGACTCTGCGACGGGCGGAAGAGCTCAGGAACAGAGGGGTCAATGTCGAGTACAACGTCGACGCGACACGGCTCCATGCGCGCACACCGCGAGTCCTTTACGACAGCATCATCTGGATGTTCCCGCATCCTGGAGGCGATCGACAGGGTGTGGCCACCAGGGGACAGGCCCTGCTGTCCGCCTTCCTGCTCAGCGCCAGAGAAGTACTCGCTCCCGGTGGAACGGTCTCCGTGACCCTGAAGAGCAATTGGTACGTCTCGAGGTGGCGCCCGCGTGAAATCGGAGCAGCGGCTGGAATGAGGTTGGCGGCCGAGCGTCCGTTCAGACAGAACGACTATCCCGGGTATTATCACGAAACAACGGCGGCCGGGGCCAGGCCCGCTGACATATCCACCGGTATAACGTTCGTCTTCAGGAAAGCCGAGGGCCGCAGTGCGCGTTGATGACCTTGTGAAGTTGCTCGAGGAACAGGTCGGTGCCGTCACGGGACGCGGTCCGGAGCATCCGACCGATCCGAATCGAGAGCTGCAATCCGAGCTGGATCGATTCATCGGCGAACATCCCTCGATCGCTGAGGACGAAGGCTATGTCGGCTTCCTGATGAAGTATGCGGGAGCCTATGCCGAGAATTCGGACGCGACCCGTATCGTCGACATTTTCGGTTTCGGTGGAACGTCCACCGATATTGTCGATCCCGATTTTCCGCTGGTGGACGAGAACGGGTTCCTTGTCTTCGCCCAGTGCATCTACAGCGAAGTCGCGGACGGTGAACTGGTCGACTCGTATGAGCACGACTTCGCTTTCAGTGTGGCAGGCGACAGGCCGCCGGGCGTTTACCGGGCCGACTCGACCCTGAGGGAGTCCGAGCAGCCCTTCATTCGGTACGCCGACGACTTCTGTGAGTGGCTGCAGAGGCTCATCGAGGTACGCGGACGATTCGAGAGGCCGAAGCTCGCATGATGGAAAATCTCTACTCAATCCTCGAGCACCCGGCGAAATGTAAGGGAAACTCGACGACCTCGCTTGACGACTCTTCCGGAAACTCTGTCGGTCTTGCGGGGTGCGATGCCGTGCCGCCAGTCGTAGCGTGCCTCGCCGGACATCAGCAGTATGTCGCCCGGTTCGAGAAGGATGTCTCTCGCTCGATTCGACTCAATGTGCCGCATGGTCATGATGCATGGCGAGCCGAGGCTGAGGGAGAAGATGGTGTCATCGAAGCAGGGGCGGCAGTCGATATGCGGGGAAATTCCCTGGCCTGGAGTGTATTCATTGATGATCAATTGATTGTAAGAAGTGTCCGTCAGTCCTTCGTGGCGGAATTCGTCGATCAAATCCAAGGCCCACACGGGAAGTGGTCCGATTCGGGAGGCAGGGTCAAGTCCTTTGCGGCGGTAGTCGTATCGGTATCCATACTGCTGCACTCGGCGCTTCAGATCGTTCAGCCATGGCGAGCGGTCGATCGTTTCCAACAACGCGGTCTGTCTCGCGGGAGTGACTCGCTGTCGAAAGTGCTGAAGTCCTGGGACGGTCACTTCCTCCGAGGGGAATTCGAAAAGCATGACGTCAGCATATCCCTCGGGTAGTCGTACCGGCGATCACAGCTCAAGGAGCCCCCTATGACCCGCTACGCAGACATCCCCAAACCCATCCGCTCCGGAATAGTCGTCGTCAACCCCGACACCGGCACCCCCCAGCGCATCATCGTCCTCCAGTTCAACCCGGACACCCTGGAGCGCAGCATCGCCCCCCAGTCCGCCGGTGACAGCGGTGACGGCGGCAGTGGCGGCAAGGGCGGTGGAGACCGCAACGAGGCGCTTCGGCTCAAGGGCCCCGCCGAAGAGACCTGGAAGTTCACCGCCGAGATCGATGCCACCGACCAGTTGGAGATCGCCGCGCCCGACGGGATCCACCCCCAACTCGCCACCCTTGAAATGCTCGTGCAGCCGACCACGGCCCAGTTGCGGGCGGCTAGTCGGCTGGCGGAGAAGGGCACCATCGAGATCAGCCCGATCGAGATGCCGCTCACGCTGTTCACATGGGGAAGCAAGCGGGTCATGCCCGTGCGGCTCACCGAGCTTTCCGTCAACGAGTCCGCCTTCGACGTGAACCTCAATCCGATTCGAGCCTCGCTGAGCATCGGGATGAAGATCCTCACCGTCAGTGATCTGCCGGCCGGACACCGCGGTGCCGATCTGTACATGGCCCACCTCGCGCAGAAGGAGCGGCTCGCCGCTGCCGCGCGCGGCGGGAGTCTCGGGGCGCTCGGGCTGCCTGGTGCCGACGTACTGAGTGGAAGGGGCTGAGTCCGAACCCATGGCTGAGATCGAGTCCTACGAGAGTGCCTTCAGCGCGATACCGGGCGCTCACCCTTATCCGCGCACCAGCCGCTACCACGACGCCGAGATAGGCATTCACGTCCAGGAGGACGGCACCGAAGTCCGCTACGCCAAGCGCCGGTTGCTGCCCCCTCTCGACGCCCAGGAGACGCAGGAGCATGTCGTGGGTGCAGGGGAGCGACCAGACTTGCTCGCCCAGCGCTTCTTCGGCGACCCGGGTCAGTGGTGGCGGATCGCCGACGCCAACCCCGTCATCGACCCACGGGAGTTGACCGACGAGGCCGGGCGGATCGTCGACATCCCCGAGCCCGGAGGGCGTCGCCGTGTCTGAACAGCCCGTGCTGCACGGCCCCGTCCACATCACGCTTCTCATGGGGCCGAAGCTCGTGAAGCCCGTGCCGGCCGAGGTGACCGAGGCACTGCTGTCCGCCCAGATCACCGCCACCGCGGGGGAGAGGAGCGGGTTCCAGCTCGCCTTCGACCTCACCAAGACCGGGATCATCAACCAGCGGCTGCTGCCCGAGGGGTTCTTCGATCCCAAGACGCGGCTCATCGTCACCGTCAGTGTCCGGGGAACGACCGATGTTCTCTTCGACGGGCTCATCGTGCGTCAGGAGGTCGGTGCGAGCAATCAGCCCGGGCACTCCACCCTCACCGTCACCGGCGAGGACCTCACCCTGCTCATGGACCTCGAGGAGCGCACCGCCCGGTATCCCAACCTGCCGCCCTCCGAGCGCGTCCTCAACATCCTGCGCCGCTACTCCGACTACGGCATACGGCCCGACGTCTACGCAGAGAAGATCGCGCAGCCGCCGCACCAGGATCTGCGTGTGCACTACCAGACCGGTACCGACCTCCAGTACGTGACCGATCTCGCCCGCGCCAACGGCTACACCTTCTATCTCGAACCCGGGCCCAACCCCGGCCAGTCCTCCGCCCGTTGGGGCCCGGAAGTCCGCCTCGGCATCCGTCAGCACGCCCTGAACGTGAACATGGACGCCAATACCACCGTCGACCAGCTGACCTTCGCCTACGACGGGACGGCGAGGGAGGAACCGCAGGCCCGTTGGCAGGACCCGGGGACCCGCGTGTCCACGCTGCTGCCCCAGCCGCCGATCAGCCCCCTGCGTCCGCCCCTCGGCCGCCGCCCCACCCCTGCCCTCAGGCGCAGGACCCTGTCCGGCACCGCCAAGCAGCAGCGCGAGCAGGCCGAGGCCGAGCTTCTCGCCCGGGCCGCCGTCTCCGCGGACGTCGTCTCCGGGTCCGGGTCGCTCGACGTCAACCGGCACGGCTACATCCTGCAGCCGCGCCAGTTGGTCGGCGTGCGCGGCTCGGGGCGGGCGTACGACGGCGACTACTACGTCAAGTCCGTCACGCACAACCTGCGGCCGGGGTCCTTCCAGCAGAACTTCACCCTCTCCAGGGAGGGACTGGAAGCCCTCACCGACACCGTCCGGCCGTAACACCGAATCACTCAGGAGCAGTTCAGCATGGCGGCACCCAACAATCGCTACCTCGGCAAGTTCCGCGGCCGGGTCGTCGACAACAACGACCCCCTGCGCATCGGCCGTATCACTGTCGAGGTCCCGGACGTCCTCGGTGACGAGCCGTCCACCTGGGCGCTGCCCTGCCTGCCGTTCACCGGGCCGGAGGCCGGGCAGTTCGTGGTGCCGGCGCCGGGGGCCGGTGTGTGGGTGGAGTTCGAGCAGGGGGATCCCAGCTTCCCTGTCTGGACCGGGTGCTGGTACGGCGCCGCCGAGGAGCTGCCGCCCGACGCACGCCGCGCGCTGCAGGCGAACTCGCCCAGCAAACCGGTCGTCGTACAGACACCGGGTGCGCACAAGATCGTCATGGACGACACCGCCGGTGCCGAGCAGGGGATTCTGCTGCAGGCCCAGGGCGGTGCCTTCATCCGCATCACCAAGGAGACCGTGGTCATCGCCAACGGAGCGGGCGCCGAGATTCTCCTGCGTGGTGGTCAAGTCATCGTCAACCAGGGTCAGTTGACCGTGGAACCGAAGCGCTAGCAACACGGGGGAGAAGAGAAGTTGTCCGGGAGTCTGCTCGACGCGAGCGCCGTGATCGGCTGCCCGCACGGCGGCCGGGTCACCGCCGCCACCACACCTTCCGGCGGCGTACGCATCGGGGGCGCCGCCGTCGCCACGGGCGCGCACGCGTACGTCGTCACCGGCTGCCCGCACTCCGTCGCAGGAGTCCCCTCGCCGTGCGTCTCGGTCCGCTGGACCGCCGACGGCAGCGGGGTCACGGTCGACGGCGCGCCCGTGCTGCTCGACACCTCCGCAGCCGAGTGCTTCACGGCGGCCTTCGTGCCGCAGGGACCGCCCCTGGTCCAGGCCGCACAGCGAAAGGTCACCGTCCGATGAGCCGCGCCACACGCCAGCATCCGCGCACCGACATCGCGTTCCCCTTCCACGCCGACCGCCGTGGCCGCACCGCCCACGCCGGACACGCCGCGCACGTCCACGACCTGATCGAGCAGCTGCTGTTCACCAGCCCGGGGGAGCGTGTCATGCGCCCCGACTTCGGCTGCGGCCTCCTCGACCTCGTGTTCGCGCCCAACAGCCCCGAGCTGGTCAGCACGCTCGAACTCTCCGTGCAGGCCTCGCTCCAGCGCTGGCTCGGCGACCTCATCGACGTCGTCGCCCTGGACATCGTCAGCGACGACAACGCCGTTCGCGTCCACCTGTCGTACGTCCTGCGGGCCACCGGAGCCCGGACCGACGACGTCTTCGAAGGGAGGGCGGCATGAGCACGGGCACGACCACCTCCCGCCGCGCCAAGGTGAGAGCCGCGCAGCTCAACGGAGTCGACGCGGTGGAGGTCAGTGACGACGGGCTGCTGCTCACCGTCACCTTCCTCGGCAAGGCCCCGCACGGCCTCGGCCCCGAGAACGTCCGTATCGACGGCGGCCGCCGCATCACCGGCATCACCGCCGTCGACGTCAGCGTCGAGCGCGAGGAGGACCCGGAGCTCGACGACCGGCTCTACGTCACCCTCGACCGGGCCGGCGACACCTCGCGGTACGTGTTCGCGCTCGTCGAGACCGATCCGTACGGCCGCCCGGGAACGGAACTCTTCCGGGGCTTCGACCAGCGTTACCACCGCGCCTCCTTCTCCTTCCGGCCCGACTGCCCGACGCCCTTCGACTGCAAGGACGACGAGCCGGAGCCGGAGGCCTTCCCCGCCGCACCCGTCGTCGACTACACCGCCCGCGACTACGAGACCATCCGCAAGCTGCTCCTGGACCGGCTCGCGCTGACCACGCCCGACTGGGTCGAGCGCAACCCCGCCGACCTGGGCGTCACGCTCGTCGAACTGCTCGCGTACACCGGTGACCAGATCAGCTACCAGCAGGACGCGGTGGCCACCGAGGCCTACCTCGACACCGCGCGGCGCAGGGTCTCCGTACGGCGGCACGTCCGGCTCATCGACTACGCCATGCACGACGGCTGCACCGCACGGGCGTACGTCACCGTGCAGACCACCGGCGACACCACGCTCGCGCCGGGCACCTTCCGCTTCGCCTCTGTCGACGTCCGCGCCCTCGACCCGCACGACCGGCCCGAACCGGGCACGGTGATCGACGAGAACGACCTCGGCGACCTGGACGAGCGCGGATCGGTCGAGGTCTTCGAACCGGTCGTCGCCGCCGACCCGTTGGAGCTCAGAGTCGCCCACAACGCGATCCGTCTGTGGACCTGGGGCGGCGAGGTGTGCACCCTGCCGAAGGGCGCCACCTCCGCCACCCTGCGCGACGAGTGGGACGACCCGGAGACCT
Source organism: Streptomyces sp. NPDC001157 (assembly GCF_053598255.1). Classification (NCBI taxonomy): domain Bacteria; kingdom Bacillati; phylum Actinomycetota; class Actinomycetes; order Kitasatosporales; family Streptomycetaceae; genus Streptomyces; species Streptomyces sp. NPDC001157. Next base: position 112,303 of record NZ_JBSFJW010000014.1, on the reverse strand, counting down.
GCCGGGACCGTCGACTCGCCCTCCGCCCCGGCGACCTGCTGGTGCTGGAGGAGGTCAAGGGCCCGCGCACCGGCACCCCCGGGGACCAGGACCCGAGCCACCGGCAGGCCGTACGCCTCACCTCCGTCACCCCGGGCATCGACCGCATCGAGGACCAGCCGGTCCTGGAGGTCACCTGGGCCACGGAGGACGCACTTCGCCTCCCGTTCTGCCTCACCACCCGCGGCGGCCGCGACTGCCTGCCCGTCGAGGACGTGACCCTGGCCCGCGGCAACGTCGTCCTCGTCGACCACGGCCGCACGCTCACCGGACTCCCGCAGACGGCCACCGTGCCGCCGGAGCCGGCCGTCGTCGCCGCCTGCGCCCCTCCCGCCTTCGGCTGCCACGACCGCGAGGAGGGCAACGCCCTGGCGCGGCTGATCAACTCCCTCACGGACAAGACGGAGAGCGCTCAGGCCCTCGTACCCGACGACGTCCGGGAACTCTTCGAGGTGGTCGGCGAGGCGGCGACCGTACGCGCCGGAATCGGACTGGAGCGCGCCGGGCAACGGCATGAGCGTGTGGTGCCCGGCACCGCGTACGCCCAGGCGGCGGCCCTGCGCACCCTGCTCGCACAGTCTGTCTATCCCGGCATCGCGCCGCGCTTCCGGCCCGTCCTCTCGCGTACACCCGTGGTGCAGGCGGTGGCCTTCCCCGACGCGCAGTCCGTGGCCGCGGGGCAGGCCGCGCGGATCGCCGCGATCCCGGGAGCGGTCCGTCAGCGGCTGGTCGAGCTGTGGCGCAGCGCCCGCGACCGCGACGGGCTCGGGGACGAGGAGATCGACGAACTCACCGTCATCTACGGCCTGAAGGTCATCGAGCGGTTCGAGCTCCGTACGCATCCCGTCCGCGCCCTGCGTGAACTCCTGCACCGGAACGACGAGTTGCTCGACGCGAAGCTGCGGCGCGTGGCCGTCCTCGCCTCCCGGGCCCGTGCGGGCACGGTCCTGGACGGGCACATCGCCTGGGAGATCGCACACACCTGGGGCCCGGCGTACGCGGCCGGACTGCACCCCGACGAGCCGGTGCTGCGCGGCTCCGCGACCGCCGCGCTCGCCCAGGAACCGCGCCGCGCCCTGCCCGCCGTACGTGTCGAGGACGGCGACCTGACCTGGCTGCCCCGCCGCGACCTGCTGCACAGCGGCCCTCGCGACCGGCACTTCGTCGGCGAACTGGAGGACGACGGCCGCCTCGCCCTGCGCTTCGGCGACGGGCGGCACGGCGCGAAGCCGACGCCGGGCGCACGTCTCGCCCTGCACTACCGGCTCGGCGGCGGCATCGCGGGCAACGTCGGCGCCGAGGCCATCAACCACCTGGTCATCCAGAGCGACTGCGAGCAGCCGCCGGCCGCCGTGGTCCGCAACCCGCTGCCCGCCACCGGCGGCGTCGAGCCCGAACCGGTCGAGCAGGCACGCCAGTTGGCCCCGCTCGACCTGCGCCGCACCCGACTGCGCGCGGTCACCGCCGAGGACTACGCGGCCCTCGCCGCACAGTTTCCCGGCGTGCAGCGCGCCGCCGCCGAGATCCGCTGGACCGGCAGCGTCCAGGAGGCCCACATCGCCATCGACGCATACGGCAGCGCCGACCCGTCCGCCGAGCTGCTCGCGCACGTCGAGCAGTCCCTGGAGGCGTACCGGCGCATCGGCCACGACCTCGTGGTCGGCCCCGCCCGCCTGGTACCGCTCGACATCGCGCTGACCGTGTGCGCCAGGCCCGGCCACCAGCACGGGCAGATCCTCGCCGAGCTGTACCGCGTGCTCGGCAACGGCCGACTCGCCGACGGCCGGCTCGGGTTCTTCCACCCGGACGCACTGACCTTCGGCGAACCCGTACGGCTCAGCCGGCTGGTCGCCGCCGCCGCGGCCGTACCGGGAGTCGAGAGTGTCCAAGTCACCCGGCTGCGGCGGCTGTTCGAACAGGACCGAGGAGAGAGGGAGGAAGGCGTGCTGCGGCTCGGCCCGCTGGAGATCGCCACCTGCGACAACGACCCGGACCGGCCGGAGAACGGCCTGCTGGCGATATCCCTGGGAGGTGCGGCCCGATGACCGCCACCGATGAGTGCACCTGCGGCTGCGGCGGCCACGACGAGCGCCTCGCGCCCACCCCGCCGCACAACCCGCCCGGCCGCACCGCCCTCGACTACCGCGTCGGCGAGTACGGCTCCTTCCTGGCCGCACTGCTCGACCGGCTCGCCTCACCGGCGTACCCGGCCCTGGAGGGGCTCACGGTCCGCACCCCGGACGACCCGGCGATCGGGCTTCTCGACGCCACCGCCGTCCTCGGCGACCTGCTCACCTTCCACTCGGAGCGGATCGCCGACGAGGCGTATGTCCGTACGGCGAACGAGCACCGGTCGCTGGTGCTGCTGGGGCGGCTGGTCGGACACCGGCCGCGGCCCGGTGTCGCCGCCGCGACCCATCTCGCGTACACGCTCGAACGTGATCCGCGTGCGGAGACACTGCCCGTCGTGATCCCGCGTGGGGCGCGCGCCCACAGTGTGCCCGCCTCCGCGGACGAGGAGTCGCTGACCTTCGAGACCAGCCGGGATCTCAGCGCGCGCTGGGACTTCAACGAGCTGAAGGTGCGGAGGCGTCGGCCGTCCTTGGTGACGCCCGACGATCTTGAGCGGCGTCCCGAATTGTTCGTCGAGGGCACGGCGAACTCCCTGCAGGTCGGGGACCAGTTGCTGTTCGTCTTCGGTGAGCAGGCCGGTGGGGAGCGGAAGTTGCTCCCTGTCGCCGGTGTGCGGATCGACCGTGACGAGGACGTCACGGCTGTCTCGTTGCCGAGGTCCGCGCCGCCTACGTTGAAGGAGCTTGTCGACGAGGTGCGGCGGTGGGTTGCCCTGCCTGCGGGGCCGGGGGAGCCGGGGGATGAGCCGCCTACGCCGGAGGTGCCCAATCCTCGGCCTGTCAGCCGGTTGATCGAGGACTTCGAGGATCAGGTGCTGAGCCCGTTGCGGACGGCTTTGGACGGCGTGAAGACGCCGGAGAGTCTGGCGGGCGTTCTGGCGGAGCCTGTCGCGCGGCTTGGTGAGGCGCAGGTGTTGGCCGAGCCGTGGGAGGACGTGGCTGCTTGGTTCGAGCAGCTGCAGGCCGTTCTGGCCGAACTGGCTGGGCGGGCACTGGAGCTGGCTCCTGCGCAGGGCACGTCTGAGAGTGCCTCGGCACGTGGGTTGGTGTCTGCGGCTTCGTCTGGGCTGGTCGCGCAGTTCCCCGCGCCCCTAACAGGCGGTTCTCGCGCCGCCGCCTTTCAGGCGCTGGCGGCTGTCCTCCCGGCTCTGCGCGCCCAGGCTCCAGCCGCACCCGGCGGTGTACGCGCCCAACGGCCCGGTACCGACACCGCCCGCCTCCTCCGCGCCCTCAACCCTCGCCTCGGCAGTCTCTATCCGGCCTGGCGTAAAGCTGTTGCCCCTGGGTCTGCTCCGCTTCTGCGCGCCCTGCTCGCCATGCGTGTCACCGCCGCCCCCTTCGGTTCCACCGCGCCGCTCAAGCCCGTTCAGGACGACAAGGGGCGGGTGATCCGGAGTGCGGACTGGCCGTTGACGGGGGCCGTGCTGACCGGGATGCGGGTCGTCTACGACACCGGAGGCAGAGCGCCGGTGCGGGCGGAGTTGCAGTATGTCGAGGGGAACAGTTCCGATCAGCGGGCCGTGACGCTGCCGCTCGCTCAGCAGGTCAACTTCGGGCTCGGTCCGGGGCATGTCGACCTCTCCAGCGGCTCCGGCCAGGAGCCCGCCGTCAGCATCCACCTCCGCGACGGACTCCCCGAGCGCACCCTGACGGTGTCCCGGCCGGGCGACGACGGGCTGGTGCACGTCGGTGTCAGGAACGGGACCGCGCAGGACGTCCCCCTGCGGCCCGGCATCCCCGTCCAGTTCACGCACGGCGAGTACGAGGTGAGCCTGCGCTACACGACAGGGAGCGCCGAGCCGAACGTCGAGATCGTCATCGCCAGCAAGCCTGCGCCGGTCAACCGGCGTGTGCTGCAGCTCGACAGCGTGCACACGAGCATCACCGTCGGGAGCTGGGTCGCGATCCGGCGTCCCGCGAAGGGGGCCCAGGACGGCATACCCGGCGACGCCAAGCTCGCGTTCGTCACCACCCAGGTCGTGGCGGCGCGCACCGCTGCGTACTCCAACTACGGCATCACCGGCCGCGGCACCGAACTCACCCTCGCCGACCCTTGGCTGGACGAGTTCGACGTGCTGCTGTCGCACATCCGGGACACCACCGTGTACGCCGGTGGCGAGCTGCTGCGGCTCGCGGACGAGCCGCTCGGCGAGGAGGTGCACGGCAACGAGATCGAACTCGCCGAGCTGTACGACGGACTGCGACCCGGGCGTCTGCTCGTCGTCGCCGGTGAGCGCAGTGACATCCCCGGGACGACCGGGGTGAGCGCCACCGAGGTCGTCTCGATCGCCGCCGCCGATGCCGCCGTCGACCCGCGGCTGCCCGGCGACCGCGTCCACACCCGGCTGACCCTGACCACGGATCTCACCTACCGCTACCACCGCGAGACGGTCCGCATCCTGGGCAACGTGGTCGAGGCCACCCATGGCGAGAGCCGGGAGGAGGCCATCGGCAGCGGTGACTCGGACCGCGTGGGCCAGACGTTCGCGCTCTGGCAGTCCCCGCTGACCTGGCTCGCCGACGACAACCCCCTCGGCGCCACTCCGGTGCTGGAGATCCGGGTGGACGGGGTGCTCTGGCACGAGGTCGACAGCCTCGCCGGACGCGGCCCGCGCGAGCGCGTCTACATCACCGGAACCGCCTCCGACGGCCGTACGACGGTCACCTTCGGCGACGGCATCCACGGCGCCCGGCTGCCCAGCGGCCACGAGAACGTCCACGCCCGCTACCGCTTCGGCACCGGCAGGGCGGCCAACGTCCCGGCCGACCGCATCACCCAGCCCCTCACCCGCCCGCTCGGCGTCACCGCGGTCACCAACCCCCGCCCGGCGACGGGCGGGGCGGACGCCGACGGACCCGGCCTGACCCGCCGTACGATCCCCCTCGCCGTCTCCGCACTCGACCGGCTCGTCTCCGCCGCCGACTACGAGGACTTCGCCCGCTCCCGCGCCGGCATCGGCCGGGCCGCCGCGCGTGAACTCTTCGACGGGCGGCGGCGCGTGCTGCACGTGACCGTCGCGGGTACGGACGATGTACCGCTCGACGGCGACTCGGACACGCTGCGTGCCCTGCGCGGGGCACTCACCGAGTACGGCGACGGCAACCTGGCCGTCCGCGTGGACGTGCGCGAACTGGTGCTGCTGCTCGTCGCGGCCAGGGTGAAGGTGGCCCCGGACTATGCGTGGGAGTACGTCGAGCCCCGGCTTCGGGCGGCGCTGCTGCGCCGACTCGGTTACGAGGGCCGGGAGTTGGGGCAGCCCGCCCGGCTCTCCGACCTCCTCGCCACCGCCCACACCGTGCCCGGCGTCGACTATGTGGACGTCGACGTCTTCACCGGCGTCCCTGCCTCCATCACCCCCAAAGAACTCGCCAAGCTGCTCACCCACCCCGGCCCACCCCGTTCGAGTGTGCCCGCGCACCCGGCGGCGTACGACGAGAGGATTCACACCGTCCGCGACACGAACGGCGAGACCCTGTCGTCCGTCTGCGCCCACTACGGCATCCCGCTCGCCGAACTCCTGCGCCTCAACCCCGACATCACCGACACCCGGCGCCTGAAGAAGGGCCGGTCGGTGTACGTCTTCCGCGGCATCCGCCCCGCCCAGCTGACCCTGCTGGCCCCGCGGGCCGCGGACACCCTCATCCTCACGGAGGTCAAGTGATGTCCCCGGACGTGCAGTTCGACACGGAAGCCCCGGCGACCTCTCGTGAGCCGGACGGCCTCGCCGCCCTGCTGCCCCGCTGGCACCTCCTGCGCGACGCCGAGGAGGGCGAGCCGCTGCGCGCGCTCCTCGCCGTGATCGCCGAGCAGCTCGACCGGGTCCGCGACGGCGTGGCGCAGGGCTACGAGGACCTCTTCGTGGAGACGGCGGCCCCCTGGGTGCTGCCGTACCTGGGTGACCTGGTCGGTTACCGCACCCTGCCGGGCTATGAACGCGTCCTCACCACCGGCTTGCACGAGGGCGGCAGGGAGGCTCTCGCGGAGGCGATCGCCCCGCGCGCCGACGTGGCCGCCACGGTCGCGGGCCGGCGCCGAAAGGGCACGCTGCACCTGCTGGAGGAGCTCTCCGAGCAGGTCGCCGGCTATCCCGCCCGCGCCGTCGAGCTGTCGCGGCTGGTCGCGCACAACCAGTCCGTGAAGCTGTACCGGGACACGGGCAGGGGCCGTCTCGTCGACCTCAGGGACGGCTCGGCGCTCGCGCTCCAGGGCGCTCCGTTCGACACCACGGCCCGTACCGTCGACGTCCGTCGCGCCAACTCGACGCGCAGACAGGGAGGTTGGAGCCCAGCCGGAGTCGCCCTCTTCGTCTGGCGGCTCAAGGCGTACTCGCTGACCTCCTCCCCGGCCTACTGCATCGACCGCGCCCGCAACCTGTACACCTTCTCGATCCTCGGCAACGACAGCCCTCTGGTCACCAAGCCGGTACCGGAGCCGTCGCCCACCCACATCGCCACCGTCGACAACGTCCCGGCGTTCATCACCCGCCGTCTGCTGCACGACCGGCTGCTGGACTACTACGGTCCCGGCAAGAGCTTCGTCATCCGGCGCGACGGCGAGGACAAGCCCGTACCGCCTTCCGACATCGTGGTCGCCGACCTGTCCGACTGGCGTTACCGGCCCAGGCGCGGGCAGATCGCCGTCGACCCGGAGCTCGGGCGGATCGCGTTCGGGTCGCGGTCGGCGCCCCGGCAGGGCGTGTGGGTGGACTACCACTACGGGTACGGCGCCGACATGGGCGGCGGCGAGTACGAGCGGCCCGACCGGGTGGAGCGGCCGGACGCGACCTTCTACCGGGTCGGCCCGGGGCAGCCGTACCGCCTGATCATGGACGCCTACCGGGCCTGGCAGCACGACCGCCGGGCAGGCGACACCGGTCCCGACGGCATCATCGAGATCACGCACAGCGGCGCCTACCAGGAGCAGCTGGACTTCGACCTCGACCCCGGCGACCGGTTGGAGCTGCGGGCGGCGGAGGGCGCGCGGCCGGTGATCCGGCTGCTCGACTGGTACAGCAACCGGCCCGACGCCCTCAACATCCGTGCCGTACACGAGGACTGCGCGCCGCACGAGCGGCCGCGGATCGTCCTCGACGGGCTGCTGGTCGCCGGGCGCGGCATCAACGTCACCGGCCCGATGGGTGCGGTCGTCGTACGGCACAGCACCCTCGTACCCGGCTGGTCGCTGGAGCCCGAGTGCGAGCCGCACTCGCCCGAGGAGCCCAGCATCGTCCTGGACCGCACCACCGCCTGCCTGCAGATCGAGCACAGCATCCTCGGCACCATCGAGGTCATCGGCGACGAGGTCGGCGAGGACCCCCTCGACATCCACCTCCGCGACAGCATCCTGGACGCCACCGGCCACGACCGCGAGGCCCTGTCCGCCCCGGACTGCCGGCACGCCCACGCCGTGCTCCATGTGCACCGCACGACCGTCATCGGCGAGGTCCACACCCATGCGGTGGAGATCGCCGAGAACTCGGTCTTCACCGGGAAACTGCACGTGGCCCGTCGCGGCATCGGGTGTCTGCGGTACTCGGCCGTCCCCGCCGGCTCGCGCACCCCGCGCCGCCATCGCTGCACCGACGTACGGCCGTTGTTCGCCGCCGTGCGCTACGGGACGCCCTGGTACGGGCAGTTGGCCGACCGATGCCCCGAGGAGATCCGGCGCGGTGCGGACGACGGTGCCGAGATGGGTGCCTTCCACGACCTGTACCGGCCGCAGCGCGAGGACGGTCTGCGGGCGCGGCTCGCGGAGTACACGCCCGCGGGCTCGGACGCCGGGATCTTCTTCGTGACCTGAGCAGTGCCGCCGTACGACCCACCCGCAGAATCCTGAACCAGGGGGACCCCCTTCATGCACGCTGATCTCTCCCGTCTGACCTTCCGGCCGGAGCGGCACTACTCCGCGGTCGTCGCCCAGCAGGGCCGAGTCCAGCTCGACGCCGACGCCAACGAGCAGGCCGCGATCCAGTTGCACCAGACGCGCACGCTCGCCGCCGACCTGATCGGCCGCTACGGCGGGCCGCGCGACGCGGCGGGACGTGACATCGCGGGCTTCCGCATCGACTACGTCGGCGGCAAGCTCGACATCGACACCCTCCACATCCAGGGCGGCCACTACTACGTCGACGGCATCCTGGTCGACGCGACCCGCCCGGCGCCCGGTGAGCCCGTACCCCACGAGGAGGGGGACGAGGACACCCCGGCCCCGCCGCCGTACTGGACGTACTGGGACCAGCCCGACGCCTTCCGCGACCCGGAACGCGACCGGCTGCCCTCGCCCGCGCAGGTACCGTTCGTGGTCTACCTGAACGTGTGGGAGCGGTCGGTGAACGCGGCCGAGGACCCCGCGCTGCGCGAGGTCGCCCTGGGTGCCGCGATGCCGGACACCGCGGCCCGGGTGAAGGTGGTCTGGCAGGTACTGCCGCTGTCCCTCGCCGAGCTGGCGATCGAGAACACCGACCCGTCGAAGGACGTCGTCCGCGCGGCCTTCGACAAGTGGGCGCAGAAGCAGTCCCTGTCCTCGGGCCGCCTGGCCGCCCGCAGCGAGCGGCCCGACCACGCCGACGAGGACCCGTGCCTGGTCAGGCCCGATGCCCGCTACCGCGGAACGGAGAACCAGCTCTACCGAGTCGAGGTGCACACGGGCGGCGAGGCGAAGGACGCCACCTTCAAGTGGTCCCGCGAGAACGGCTCGGTGGTCTTCCCGGTCGACGGACTCGACGGCACCTGGGTGCAGTTGGCGTCCCTCGGCCAGGACGACAAGCTGGACCTGGACGTCGGCGACCACGTCGAGGTCACCGACACGGCGTACTCCTCCCGTCTGGAGGCCCTGCCCCTGCTGCGGGTCGAGGAACTGGACCTGCCGGGCCGGCGTGTCCGACTCTCCGCCGAGCCCGAGTCGCGTGTCGGGCGGCTGCCCGAGCTGAACCCGTACCTGCGCCGCTGGGACCACCGCGAGGGCCCCAGGCACAAGGGCCGTACGGCGGCACTCAAGGGCGGAGCCGTCCCCGTCACGGAGGGGGAGTGGCTGCCGCTGGAGGACGGCGTCGAGGTGTACTTCGCCAAGGGCGGCGGCTACCGCACCGGCGACCACTGGCTGATCCCCGCGCGCACCGCCACCGGCAACGTCGAATGGCCGACCGACCCGGCGCGCCGCCCGCTGCTCCAAGGACCCGCCGGCATCACCCGCCACCTCGCCCCGCTCGCCCTGGTCAAGGGCGAGGAGGGCGCCGTCGACCTGCGCCTCGGCTTCCGCCCGCTGGCCAGCGGCATGCCCGCCGCGGACGAGGCGACCCTCGCCGCGGAGGCCCAGGCACGCCGTGAGGAACTGGAGGCCGAGGACCCCTCGCACGGAAGGTCGCAGACCACCGCGGAAGCGGAGGCAGCAGTGGACGGAGACGAGTGATGGCCACACCCATGAACGCGTCCAAGCTGGTGGAGATCCTGCGCGCCGAAGGCGTCACGGTGATCGAGGTGCGCAACTGGCGCACCCACAACCGCAACACGAAGGGCCCCTGGGGCCCGGTCAACGGCGTGATGATCCACCACACCGTCACCTCGGGCACCGACCACTCCGTGAACATCTGCTACGACGGCTACCCCGCCCTGCCCGGTCCGCTCTGCCACGGCGTCATCGACAAGCAGGGCCGTGTCCACCTCGTCGGCAACGGCCGCGCCAACCACGCGGGCCTCGGCGACCACGACGTGCTGCGCGCCGTCGTCAACGAGTCGAAGCTGCCGCACGACAACGAGGCCGACACCGACGGCAACCGGCACTTCTACGGCTTCGAGTGCATCAACCTCGGCGACGGCAGGGACCCCTGGCCCGAGGCCCAGAAGGAGGCCATCGAGAAGGTGTCCGCCGCGATCTGCCGTCACTACGGCTGGAGCGCCGCGTCGGTCATCGGGCACAAGGAGTGGCAGCCGGGCAAGGTGGATCCGCGCGGCTTCACCATGGACGGCATGCGCAAGCGGATCGCCGACCGGCTGGCCGGCCGGTCCCCGGCACCCGACCCGGACCCCAGGCCCGCTCCCTCCAAGCCGTCGTACGCGCCGTTCCCGGGCGCCGGCTTCTTCCACGACGGGCAGAAGTCCGCGGTCATCACGGCCATGGGCAGGCGGCTGGTCGCGGAGGGCTGCGGCCACTACGAGGAGGGGCCCAGCCCCGAGTGGACCGACGCCGACCGCGAGTCCTACCGGGCCTGGCAGCGCAAGCTCGGCTTCAAGGGCAGGGACGCGGACGGCATTCCGGGCAAGGTCAGCTGGGACAAGCTGAAGGTGCCCGCGACCTGAGAACCTGCGCCTTTGGCGGCCCGCCCGCCTACGCCGACTCGGCGTTGGTGGGCGGGTGTGCCGGACGTGCCGGTATCTGCGCGGGCAGGGGCGGCAGCGCAGTGCCGTACACCCAGGCGTCGAACAGGTCGTCCAGCGGCTCGTCCGCGTACCGGCCGACATGCGCCGTGAACGTCGCGGTCGTCACCGCCCCGCCCCGGTGCAGCCCCGCCCAGCCGCGCAGCATCCGGAAGAAGACGTCGTCGCCCAGCGCACAGCGCAGCGCGTGCACGGTCAGGCCGCCGCGCTCGTAGAGCCGGTCGTCGAACATCGCCTTGCGGCCCGGGTCGGCCAGTCGGAGATCCTGCGGCTGCGAGGACAGCAACCGGTGTGCGACGGAGGCGAGTTGCTGGGCGCTGCGCCCGCCCGAGCGCTCCGACCACAGCCACTCGGCGTACTTGGCGAGGCCCTCGTTCAGCCATATGTGCCGCCAGTCGGCTATGGACACGCTGTTGCCGAACCACTGGTGCGCCAGCTCGTGCGCCACGAGCCGCTCCGAACCCCGCGCCCCGTCCACGTGGTTGGCGCCGAACAGCGACAACCCCTGTGCCTCGACGGGGACATCGAGCTCCTCGTCGGTCACGACGACGGCGTACTCGTCGAACGGGTACGGCCCGAAGATCTCCTGGAACAGGTCCATCATCTGGGGCTGCCGCGCGAAGTCCCGGGAGAACTCCGGCAGGAGATGCGCCGGGATGTGCCCGTGCTGCGGCACTCCGCCCGGCCCCGGGTCGCCCAGCAGCACCGTCTGGTACTTGCCGATCGCCAGCCCCACCAGATAGCTCGACGTGGGCGCCGACTGCTCGTACACCCAGGTCGTCGTGGACGCCTTCGTCGTACGGGTCAGCAGCCGGCCGCCCGCCGCCACCGCGTACGCGGACGGCGTCGTGATCGAGATCTGGTACGCGGCCTTGTCGGCGGGCCGGTCGTTGCACGGGTACCAGGACGGCGCCCCGATCGGCTGGCTCGCCACCAGCGCCCCGTCCTCCAGCTCCTCCCAGCCGAGCCCGCCCCAGGGGCTGGGGACCGGCTTGGGGTTGCCCGACCAGTGCACCTCGACGGTGAACGCGGCACCGGGCCGGACCGGCTTGGCCGGGCGGATGCGCAGGCGGCCGCCACGGTGGGTGTAGTGCGGCTGGCGGCCGTCGACCCGGACCCGGCCGATCTTGAAGTCGGACAGGTTGAGGATGAACTCGGTCAGTGGCGAGCGGCCCGCGATGGCGTTGATCCGGGCCGCGCCCGCCAGGCGGTTCGGGCCCGGGCGGTAGTCCAGCGTGAGCTCGTACCGGTGCACCCGGTAACGGGGGTCACCGTGGTCCGGGAAGTACGGGTCCGAACCCGCCGTCTGCTGAACTGCCACTGCCGCTTCTGCTCCCTGCGCCGTCGTGCCACTCCATTCTGCCGGTTCACCGCTCACCGACTCCGAGTGGCCCGCGCTCAGGGACGCCATGCCTCGATCGGGTTGCCGAGCCAGCGGGTGTCGTCCGGGACGGACTCCGCGGCCATGACGAGCGACGCGGGACCCAGGGTGGTGCGGGCCCCGATCGTGCTGCCGGGCAGCACGATCCCGCCAGGGCCCAGCGTGGCGCCCTCACGGAGTACAACAGTATCCGTCCGCAAGATCCGGTCGTGGAAGAGGTGGGTCTGCAGGACGCAGCCGCGGTTCACGGTGGCCGCGTCCTCCAGGGTCACCAGGTCGGTCTCGGGCAGCCAGTAGCTCTCCACCCACACGCCCTTGCCGATCTTGGCGCCCAGGCCGCGCAGCCACGCGGTCATCAGGGGAGTCCCGGGCACCGAACCGGCCAGCCAGGGCACGGCCACGACCTCGACGAACGTGTCCGCGAGCTCGTTGCGCCACACGAAGCCGCTCCACAGCGGGTGCTCCCCGGTGCGGTGCCGCCCGACGAGCAGCCACTTGGCGACGAACGACACGACAGCGGCCGCGGCACCCGTGGTGAGCAGCACCAGACCGGACAGCAGGGGGGCCCAGGGCCCGAGCAGGCACAGCGCCGCCACCGTCAGCACGGCGAGGGCGGCTGAGCAGAACACCGGCACGATCCGGAACAGCTCCACCAGCCCGCGCGCCCACAGCAGCCGCGCCGGCGGGTCGTAGGTCAGGCTCTGGTCGCCCGTCTCGGCGCTGCGCGGCAGCTTGACCGGCGGCAGCCCCAGGTAGGAGCTGCCCTTCTTCGCCTTCTTCGGGGTGGCCGACAGCACGCCGACCAGCCCGCCGTCCGGCACGCTCCGGCCCGGCGCGGTCATCCCGGAGTTCCCGAGGAACGCCCGCCGCCCGATCTCCGCGCGCCCGATCCGCATCCAGCCGCCACCGAGCTCGTACGGCGCGGTCAGCGTGTCGTCGGCCAGGAACGCGCCCTCACCGACGGTCGTGAGGCTGGGCAGGGCCAGCACGGTGGACACCTCGGCGCCGCGCCCGATCTTCATTCCGAGCAGCCGCAGCCAGACCGGCGTGACCAGCCCCGCATACAGCGGGAACAGCGTCTCCCGGGAGCGGTCCATCAGCTGCGTGACCGTCCAGGCCTGCCAGCCGATCCGGCTGTGCGTGGGGTGCGTGCCCTCACGCAGGCCCAGGCTCAGCAGCCGTACGCCGACCAGGATCAGCAGCGCGTACGCCAGCCCGAACGCCAGCGTGGCGGGGACGAGGGCGAGCGCGGCACCGCGCAGGGGCGCGGCGGGGTCGATGAGGGCGTGCGCCACGAGGAACGCGACGCCACCGGCCACCAGCGGCAGCGCGGAGAGCGCGAGACCGGTCAGGCCGTACATCACGCGCCAGTACGTGCCGCGCTGCGGGCGCTCCTTGGGCCAGTTCCGCTTGGCCTTGCCGAGCTTGATCGCGGGCGCGCCCGCCCAGCGCTGGCCGGTGGGGATCTGGCCGGTGACGGCCGAGCCGGGGGCCACCTCGGCGCGCTTGCCGACGCGGGCGCCCGGGAAGAGCATGCTGCGGGTACCGATGGTGGCGTGCGCACCCACCTTGACCTGGCCGATCTCCAGACGGTCGCCGTCCAGCCACCAGCCGGACAGGTCGACCTCGGACTCGACGGCCGCACCCCGGCCCAGCTTGAGCAGGCCGGTGACGGGCGGCAGCGAGTGCAGGTCGACGTCCTGGCCGACCTTGGCGCCCAGCGCGCGGGCGTACCGCTCCAGCCAGGAGCCGGTCAGCGAGGTCGCTCCGCTGAACTCGGCCAGCCGCTCGGCCGTCCACAGGCGCAGGTGGACGCTGCCACCACGCGCGTACCGGCCGGGCTCGACTCCCCGCAGCAGCAGTCGCGCGCCGCCCGCGGCGATCGCGAGCCGCCCGGGCGGGCTGAACAGCAGCACCGCCTCGGCCGCGATCAGCCACCAGGGCGCGGTCGGCAGCCAGGAGTAGCCGGGCAGCAGGTTCCCGGCCGCGGCCAGGGCCACCGTCCAGCGCAGGCCGAGCAGCGTGAACAGCGGCACGAGCAGCAGCAGCTGGATCACCTTGGCGCTGGTCGGCACCGGGGTGATCGTGCGGCGGCCGCCGTCGTCCTGCGCCGACTTCTCCAGGTGGCGGGCCAGCTTGCGCAGGGTCGGCTGCTGGTAGATGTCGAGGACGGCCGCGCTGGGGTAGCGGGTGCGCAGCCTCGTCGTCAGCTGGGCGGCGGCCAGACTGTTGCCGCCGATCGCGAAGAAGTCGTCGCGGGCACTGGTGACCGGGATGCCGAGGACTTCCGTCCACTGCTCGGCGAGCCAGGCCTCGGTGCCGTAGAGCTGCTCGGCCGGACCGCCGGTCTCCAGGCCCTCCAGGGGCCAGGGCAGCGCGTTGCGGTCGACCTTGCCGGACGTCCGGGTCGGCAGGTCCTCGACCGGTGCGAGCAGCGGCACGAGGGCGGCGGGCAGCTCGGCCCGCAGCTTCTCCACCGCGGTCGCCTGGTCCCAGCCGTCCTGGGTGACGACATAGCCGACGAGGAGCTGGTTGCCGCTGCGCGCGGTACGCACCGCGGCCGCCGCACCCGCGACACCGGGCAGTGCCTGCAGCGCGGCGTCCACCTCGCCCAGCTCGATGCGGCGCCCGCCGAGCTTGATCTGCTCGTCGGCCCGCCCGAGGAAGACGAGCCCCTCGGGCTCGGCCTTGACCAGGTCACCGCTGCGGTAGGCCCGCTCCCAGCCCAGGGACTCCAGCGGCGCGTACTTCTCCGCGTCCTTCTCGGCATCGAGATAGCGTGCGAGCCCGACCCCGCCGATCACCAGCTGACCGCTGCCGCCCATCGGCACGGGCTCACCGGCCTCGTCGACGACGGCCAGCTCCCAGCCGTCGAGGGGCAGCCCGATACGGATCGGCTCCTCGCCGGACATGAGCGAGGCACAGGCGACGACGGTGGCCTCGGTCGGCCCGTAGGTGTTCCAGACCTCGCGGCCCTCCGTCACCAGCCGCTGCACCAGCTCGGGCGGGCAGGCCTCCCCACCGAAGATCAGCAGACGTACGTCGTTGAGGGTCTCGGGCTCCCAGAGCGCGGCGAGCGTGGGCACCGTCGAGACGACGGTGATCTCCTGCTCGACCAGCCAGGGCCCCAGGTCGGCGCCGCTGCGGACCTGCGAGCGCGGCACGGGCACCAGACAGGCGCCGTAGCGCCAGGCCAGCCACATCTCCTCGCAGGACGCGTCGAAGGCGACCGACAGTCCCGCCATGACCCTGTCACCCGGGCCGATCGGGTCGTCGGTCAGGAACAGCGCGGCCTCGGCGTCCACGAACGCGGCGGCACTGCGGTGACTGACCGCGACACCCTTGGGCTTCCCGGTGGAACCGGACGTGAAGATGATCCACGCGTCCTGCTCGACGCCGGGGCGGGCCGCGGGGACGTCGCTGCGCCCGGTGACGGTCAGCTCGTGCCCGGCGCCGACGACCGCTCGGACGTCGGCCTCCCCGAACACCAACTCGGCCCGCTCGTCCGGGTCCTCGGCGTCCACGGGGACATAGGCGGCACCTGCGGCGAGGACGGCCAGGATCGCGACGTACAGGTCATTGGTGCCGGAGGGAACCCGCACCCCCACGCGGTCCCCGAGCCCGACCCCGGCCGCGCCGAGGCGGCGGCGCAGCCGCTCCACCTCGGCGGCCAGCGCCCGGTAGGTGAGCCGGGTGGTGCCGTCGTCCAGGGCGAGCTCGTCCGGGTACGACCGCACCGATGCGTCGAAGATGTCGACGAGTGTGCGCGGGGAGGCCGCCTGACCCCCGGAGAAACGTGCGGTGTCGCCGAACTGCTGGTGGATCTCTGCGCTGAGCTCATCGTCGAGCAGGCCGAGAGCGCTGCTCTCGTCTATGGCTGCCATCCGGTCCTCGCGTCTCGATCCCGGAAGCCTCCGGGGCGCTGGCGGGCCCGCAGGTCTGCCTGGGGTTGTCCGGGTCCAGCTCCGTAACAAGCCGGAAATTTTAGTACGACGCTAGGTTCGGGACGGCTGATCGGCCACCCGGGTGGGCCGTTGGGGGCTGTCGGGAGAGTGGCCGACCCACTCTGACCTGGTGTTCTTCACTCCAGGGAGAGATGTCCCACACAGTGGGTGAGGAGGCCATGTGCGGTGCGCGAAAAGGCACTTGCTCCTGCCGCGGGCAACGGCGCCTACTCCCTGGGCGGGGACCTGCGCGCCAGCAGTGTCCAGGCCAGCACCGCCGCGCCGAACGAGGCCCCCGCCACCACCCACAGCGCGCTGTGCACGCCCGCCGTGAACGCGTCCCCGACCGCGCCCGTGACCTGCGGTGACGAGCGGCCGCTGGACCTGCCGCCGCTGCGGGCGACCGAGACGACCTGGTCGATCACCGGCGCCGGCAGACGGTGTGCGGCGAGGCGGTCGGGAAGCGTGCCGAGGAAGCGGACGGCGAGGACGGCGCCGAGTATCGCCGTCGCCAGGACCGAGCCGACCTGGCGGAACGCCGTCACGGCCGAGGAGGCCGCGCCCATCTGCGGGCCCTCGACCACTTCGAAGGCGGCGGCCGTGGACGGGGCGACCACCAGACCGCTGCCCAGCCCGGCAAGCACCAGTCCCAGCGCGGTGACCGCATAGGAACCGTCCGGCTGCTGGCGCAGCAGCACCAGAGCGGCGGCGGTGGTGACGAGCGAACCCGCCGCCAGCAGCCGTCCCGCGCGGACCCGTCCCGCCAGGCGTTGCGCCATGGCCGTCGCCGCGACGAACGCGAGCATCGCGGGCAGCAGCCGTATGCCGGTGTCCAAGGGGCCGAAGGCACGGACCCGTTGGAGGAAGAGCACCTCCAGGAACACCACGCCGACGAACACGAACAGGGCGGCCGCCGCGACGCACAAGGCCGCTGTGTAGCGGGCGTTGGCCATCATGCGGACGTCCAGCATCGGCACCGCCCTGCGGCGCTCGGTGAGGACCAGCGCGGTGAGGGAGAGGGCGGCCACCGCGAGCACGGTGACCACCACCGGGTCGCCGTACCCCGCCCGGCCGCCCACCGCTATTCCGTAGACCAGGGTGGACAGTCCGAGCACGGCCCAGAACTGGCCGGCGAGGTCCAGGGGTCGGTCCGGGACCCGGGACTCGGCGACCGCCCGCAGCGTCACCGCCACGGTGATCACCGCGAGCGGTGTGTTCACCAGGTAGACCGCCCGCCAGTTCCACGTCTGCAGCAGGGTGCCGCCCAGCAACGGACCCACGGCCAGACCCACGCCCGAGACCGACACCCACACGGCTATGTAGCGCAGCATGCGCGGCAGGTCGACGAAGAACGTGGTCGTGATCAGGGCGAGGGAGGTCGGAAGGACCAGGGCGCCGCCCAGTCCGCTGACGCCACGCCCTATCAGGACCTGCGGATAGCTCTGCGCCGACGCCACGACCAGGGAGCCGGCCGCGATCAGGACGGTGCCGGTGATGAACATCCGGCGCCGCCCGAACCGTTCGCCCAGCGCCCCGCCCGACAGGACGCAGGCCGCGACCACCAGCGTGTAGGTGCTGGACACCCAGCTCAGGTCGGCTGGCGCCACCTGCATGTCGACCTGGAGCGCCCGCAGCGTGGAGATGGCCGCGGTCACCTCGATGAACGACATGAACAGGCCGAGGCAGGCGGCCAGCAGGACGAGGCGGCCCTGCGGCACAACCGGCGCAGACGGGGCGTCTGTTGTCGGTGACGGGCCCGTGTTGAGGGGTGCGCCCGTGCTCATGTCGCCTGAGCCTCCCGCTCGGCCTGCTCGGCCAGTCGGCGCTGCGCCTCGTCCCAGGTGATCGGCAGCTGGTCGCGCTCGGTGTTCCAGAACACGAACACCGAGCCCTTCATCCCAGGGCGCAGCCCGCGCACGCTCCGTGCGTGCGGATCGGTCCCGGAGAAGGTGGTCAGCGCCTCCTGGTCGCGCCAGGCCGACAGCGTCCAGAACGTCCTCTTCAGCGGCTCCGCCTTCAGCGAGGCGCCCAACAGCCCCGGCGAGCTGCGGACCTGCTGGAATATCACCAGGGACAGCAGGAAGAACCTGGGCACGCCCAGCAGCGAGCGCAGCTCCAGCCGGGAGGCCATCACCAGCGGCGGCCCGGCGGGCTCGGTGCCGTCCTTGGCGGTGCCAGGCATCCAAGGAATCGTCGGCATGGAGGTTCTCCCCTCGGCGGGATCAGGCGGTCATTCAAAAGAGTCCACGGGCCCCCGATTCCGTGCACCCCCGCAGGGGTGAATCCGGTGGCACTGCGTGCAGTCGCAGTTCGATCGCGCTCACGGAGCGCCCGTATGACCGGATCCGGACCTTCCGCAGGCGCCCGCTTCCATGCCGCATCGATGCCTTCGATAGCGGAAATCCGGGCGTCGATGGGCCGATTGACCCCGTTTTCCAGCCCGGCCTACGGTGCTTGTGCGCCATCCGCCGAGCGACTCGCGGATCGCGACCCCTTTCAGAGGTATCAGCCCTCTGCGCCTCACCGTGACCGTTCCCGAGAACTGTTCGAGCCGAGGTGCAGCCCTGCCATGACCACCCGTGTCGCTGTCGTCGGAGCCGGGATCTCCGGACTCTCCGCCGCCCACCACCTGCCGGACGACGTCGAAGTCACCGTGTACGAGAGCCAGGACCGCCCCGGCGGCCACGCCCACACCGTGGAGGTCGACGAGGACGGCCGTACCATCGGCGTCGACACGGCGTTCGTCGTCTTCAACGCGCGGACGTACCCCGAACTCACCGCCTTCTTCGAGAAGCTCGGCGCGAGCGCCCTCGACCACACCGGCGGCTTCGACTTCTTCGACCTCGACCGCGGACTCGACTACGGCACCGCCGAGTTCGAGCTCTCCGAGGCCGAGATCGCCGCCCGCTACCCGGCCGACTTCCTGCCCCTGTGGCGCGACGCGGAGCGCTTCCACCGCGAGGCCCCGAAGGACTTCCTGCGCAAACGCACCGACCTCTCCCTCGGCGACTACCTGGACCGCGGCGGCTACAGCGACGCCTTCAAGTACGGCTATGTCGTCCTGCTCGCCACCGCCGTCTGGTCGGTGCCCGCCGAGCTCATCTGGGAGATGCCCGCGACCACGGTGATCGCCTTCTTCATGTCCCACGACCCCGGCGGCCTCGGCGGCCGGTCGGTGGCCTGGAAGACCGTGTCGGGCGGCAGCATCGAGTACGTCCGCCGGGTCATCGCCGGCGTCAACGGCAAGGTCCGCACCGGCGCGGAAGTGACCCGGGTACGGGAGGACGGGGACGAAGTCGTCATCGGCACCGCAGCCGGCGAGGAGCGCTACGACTACGTCGTCCTCGCCGCGCACGCCGACCAGACCCTCGCCGTGCTGGAGCAGCCCACCCCGCTCCAGGCACAGATCCTCGGCAAGGTCCGCTACAGCGCCACCCGGGCGATCCTGCACACCGACCCGTCGAGCATGCCGCCGAGGCGGGAACGCTGGCAGAGCTGGAACTACGGACTGAAGACCGTGGACGGCCGCCCCCGCACCTGGGTCGCCTACTACATGAACTCCTTGCAGGGCTTCACCGCCGAGCACGACTACTTCGTCACCCTCGACTCGCCGATCGTCCCGCGCGACGAACTCGTCGTCCGTGAACTGCCGTTCACCCACCCGGTCATCGACCTGGAGGTGCGCGCCATGCAGCGCACGATCTACGACGTCAACGCCCCCGGCGGCCGGATCAAGCTGGCCGGCTCCTACTTCCACGCGCCCCGCATCGGCGTCGACCTCATCGGCTCCCACGAGGCCGGATTCGTCTCCGGGCGCAAGGCGGCCGAAGCCGTCGCCCGCGAGATCACGACCCGTCACTGAACCGCGAACCGCGAACCGCACACAGCACGAACGGACAAGGGGAATCCCAATGCAGCGTGTCACCGCCGAAGAAGCACAGGCCTGGCTGGTCGAGAAGCTGGCGATCCGGCTCGGGGTCGGCCAGGAGCAGATCGACGTCGAGCGCTACTTCGACGAGTTCGACCTCGACTCGACGGAGGCGCTGATCCTCGCGGGCGAGCTGGAGAAATGGCTCGGCTTCGAACTGGAGGCCACGGCCCTCTGGTACCACCCGACGATCGCCGCCCTGTCCGAGCACATCGCCGAGGAGAGCGACCGTCATGTCGCCGCGGCCTGACCCGGCCACCCCGCGTCGACCGGGCGCGCTCCGCCCGCTGCTGACGACGCTCGGGCCGGTGGATCCGGCCGCGCGGCCGGTCGTCGCCGTCCATCCGGGCGCGCTGCCCGCCACCGCCTGGCAGCCGGTCGCGGCACGGCTGCCCGAGGACCACGCACTGCACCTGTGCGACCTGGGGAACGTCCCGGAGTACTTCGCGGCGGCCCTCGTCCCGACCCTGTCCGTCATCGGCGTCCGCGAACTCGCCCAGCGCTGCCTGGGGGAACTGACCGCCGCCGGACTCACCGACCGGCCGTTCACCCTCGCCGGCTGGTCGTTCGGGGGAGTGGTGGCCTACGAGATCGCCGCCCGTCTCGACGCCCAGGGGCTGGGCGACCGCGTCGAGGACCTCGTCGTCCTCGACTCGATCGCACCCGTACCCGCCTTCCAGCGGCCGGACGAACTGCTCCGACCGGACATGCTCCTCACCTGGTTCGCGATGTACCTGGGTGCCAAACGCGGCCGCCGCCTCACCCTGGCTCCGGCGGCCCTGGACGGTCTCGGCGAGGAGGACGGCCTCGGCGTCCTGCTCACCGCGGCGGTCGAACAGGGAGTGCTGCAGGACGGCACCGAACCGGCAGGACTGCGCAAGCTGTACACCGCGTTCCACACCGGACTCGTCCGCAACAACCGATGCACCGCCGGCTATCTGCCCGCCCCGCTCGACCGCACCGTCACCGTCGTCAAACCGGACCGCTCGCTCCTGCCCGACAGCCCCGACCTCGGCTGGAGCGGCCTCAGCGGCCGCCCGCTGCGGCGACTGGCCGTCCCAGGCGACCACTACACGATGCTCCACGAACCGGAGACCGCGGCCGCCCTCGCCGCCCTCCTCGCCACCGGTTCGCGAACCGGCTGAGCCACCAGATCACTTGACGTACCCGCCGCACACGACCCGCGCGACGCGCAAGCCCGAGAGGACCACCATCGTGCACTACTCACGTCTGGCCGAGACGCCGATCGCGATCGTCGGGTTGGCGGGCCTCTTCCCCAAGTCGCGCGACCTGCGCGAGTTCTGGCACAACATCGTGGACGCCCAGGACTGCATCGAGGACGTCCCCGAGAGCCACTGGAACACCGCGGACTACTACGACCCGGACCCCGCGGCCGAGGACAAGACCTACGTCCGCCGCGGCGGATTCCTTCCCGAAATCGCCTTCAACCCCATGGAGTTCGGGCTCCCGCCCAACACCCTGGAGGTCACCGACATCCTCCAGCTGCTGTCCCTCACGGTGGCACGCGACGTGCTGCGCGACGCCGGCGCGGACAACGGCAGCTGGTACGACGCCTCCCGCACCGGAGTCGTCCTCGGCATCACCGGCGCCAACTCCCTCACCCAACCGCTCTCCGCGCGCCTGCAGACCCCGGTGCTCAAGGAGGTCGTACGCAGCGTCGGCCTGAGCGAGGCGGACGTCGAGGAGATCGCGCAGCGCTTCAAGAAGGCGTACATCCCGTGGGAGGAGAACTCCTTCCCCGGCATGCTCGGCAATGTCGTCGCCGGCCGGATCGCCAACCGCTTCGACCTCGGCGGCACCAACTGCACCGTCGACGCCGCCTGCGCCAGCTCCCTCGCGGCCGTCAAACTCGCGGTGAGCGAACTCATCGAGGGCCGCGCCGACATGATGATCACCGGCGGCTGCGACGCCGAGAACACGATCCTCATGTACATGTGCTTCAGCAAGACCCCGGCGTTCTCGAAGACCCAGCAGATCCGCCCCTTCGACGAGTCCGCCGACGGCACGCTGATCGGCGAGGGCATCGGCATGCTCGCCCTCAAGCGCCTCGCCGACGCCGAACGCGACGGCGACCGCATCTACGCCGTCCTGCGCGGCATCGGCACCTCCAGCGACGGCCGCTTCAAGAGCATCTACGCCCCGCGCGCCGAGGGCCAGCAGCTCGCCCTGCGCCGCGCCTACGACGACGCCGGCGTACCCGTCGACTCCATCGAACTGTTCGAGGCGCACGGCACGGGCACGGCCGTCGGCGACCACACCGAGCTGTCCGCCCTCTCCTCCGTCGTCGCGGCCGGCAACGACGACCACGGCTACGCCGCCATCGGCAGCGTCAAGTCCCAGATCGGGCACACCAAGGCCGCCGCGGGCGCCGCGAGCCTCATCAAACTCTCCCTCGCCCTGCACCAGAAGGTGCTCCCGCCGACCATCAACGTCGAGACACCGAGCGAGGCGGTCGACCCCACGAGCACACCCTTCTACGTCAACACCGAGGCGCGCCCCTGGGTGCTGGACCCGGAACGCGGCAAACGCCGCGCCGCCGTCTCCTCCTTCGGCTTCGGCGGCACCAACTTCCACATGGTGCTGGAGGAGCACGAGGGGCCCGCGGAGGCCAAGTCCCTCGGCCCGACGGTCCGCTGGGGCCTGTGGCACGCGGCGGGCCCCGAGGCGCTCGCCCTGCGCATCGAGAACGGCGCCGCTCCGGACGAGTCCGGTGCGATCCCCGCCTCCGACGCCCGCATCGGGATCGTCGCCCGCAGCGACGAGGAATTCACCGAACTCTGCGGTACGGCAGTGGAGTTGCTGCGGGCCCGCCCCGACGCCGACTCCTGGCAGCACCCCAAGGGCATCACCTACCGGCGCCAGGCCCTGCCCACGTCCGTCAGGACGGCGGCCGTGTTCGCCGGACAAGGCAGCCAGTACGTCGGCATGGGGCGAAGGGCCGCCGTCGCGCTGCCGCCCGTACGGGCCGCCTTCGACCGCGCCAACCGGCTGACCGAGGGCCCCGACACCCTCGCCCGCACGGTCTTCCCGCCGCCCGCCTTCACCGACGGCGCCCGCGCCGGGCAGGAAACGGCCCTGCGCCGCACCGACTTCGCCCAGCCCGCCATCGGCGCGCTCGCCTCCGGCCAGTACGCCTGGCTGCACCGGCTCGGCTTCCGCGCCGACGGCGTCATCGGCCACAGCTTCGGCGAACTCACCGCGCTCTGGGCGGCCGGGGCACTCGACGACGACGGGTTCGCGCACCTGGCCCGCGCCCGCGGCCGCGCCATGGCCCCGCCGGAGCAGGCCGCCGCGGACTTCGACCCCGGTGCCATGGCGGCGATCCGCGCCTCCCTCTCCGACGTCCAGGGCCTGGTCGCCACGTACCGCAATGTGGCCATCTGCAACATCAACGCCCCCGGCCAGATCGTGGTCGGCGGTCCCACGGACGAGATCGACCGCCTGGTCGCCGACGTCTCGGACCGCCGTATCCCGGCCAAGCGGCTGCCGGTCTCCGCCGCGTTCCACACCGGCTTCGTCGCCCATGCCGCGGACGCGTTCCGGCAGGCAGTGGAGTCGACCGGGCTGGGCGTTCCGACGGTCCCGGTCTATGCCAACACCCCGGGGTCCGCGTACGGCAGCGACGCGGCGGCCAACCGCCGCACCCTCGTGGACCAGCTCCTCCAGCCGGTCGACTTCGTCTCCGGCATCGAGAAGATGTACGCGGACGGGTTCCGCGTCTTCGTCGAGTTCGGCCCCAAGCGGGTGCTGACGGATCTGATCGACCGCATCCTCGAAGGCCGCACCGACGTCGTGACCCTCGCCGTGGACGGCGGGCCCAGCAAGGACAGCGAGGTCTCGCTGAAGCGCGCGGCGATCGAACTCGCGGTCCTCGGGCTGCCCCTCACCGGCTTCGACGACCATGTGGAGCCGCGGGCCGAGCTGCCGGCCCGCAAGGGCATGAACGTCCCGCTGCGCGGCATCAACTACGTGACCGAGGAACGGCGTTCGGCGTATCGGGACGCGATTGCGGAGCCGTTGGCTGTGGCGGCGGGTGCGGGTGCCTCCGAGGGCGTCGGGGGCGTCGTACGCGACGGGCTCGCCCTTCAGGCGGAGATCCTCACCGCCCACGCGGACACGGTGCACGCGTCGGTCCGCTCCCTGGAGGAGTCCGTACGGGCCGGAGGACACCCCGACACGGATGCCGCCCTGCGGCTCATACGGGAGCAGAGCGCGACGATCGGCGCCGCGCACGAGCGGTCCACCCGGCTGCTGCTGGATGCGCTGCGCGCGGCTCCACCGTCCGAGGAGCCGGAGCCGGAGCCGACGCCGGTCACGGCCACGGAAGCCGAGCCGGAGCCCGAGCCCGAGACGGTGCCGGAAGCCGAGCCTGCGCCCGAGTCCGCCTCTGTCACCGACTCGGCCGTTGTGGCCGGGGTGATGGATGCGCTGATGGGTGCGGTGGCGGAGAAGACGGGTTATCCGGTGGAGATGCTGGAGCCGGGGATGGATGTCGAGGCGGATCTGGGGATCGATTCGATCAAGCGGGTGCAGATTCTGGGTGCGTTGCAGGAGTCGTATCCCGTCTCTGAGGATGTCGATCCGGAGGTCCTGGCGGAGCTGCGGACGCTCGACGACATCGCCGGGTTCCTCGCCTCCACGGTGCCTGCCGAGTCGGCGCCGGAGCCGATCACTTCCGCGGTCGAGACCGTCCGTCTCCCCGAGCCCGAGCCTGAGATCGAGTCGGCCCCTCTCACCAACTCGGCTGTCGCCGCCGGGGTGATGGAGGCACTGATGGGTGCGGTTGCGGAGAAGACGGGTTATCCGGTGGAGATGTTGGAGCCGGGGATGGATGTGGAGGCCGATCTCGGCATCGATTCGATCAAGCGAGTGCAGATTCTGGGTGCGTTGCAGGAGTCGTACCCGGTCTCGGAGGATGTCGATCCGGAGGTCCTCGCCGAGCTGCGCACTCTCGACGACATCGCCGGCTTCCTCGCCTCCACGGTCTCCGTCGAGTCCGCCACGCAGCCTGCCCCCGTACAGCCCGAGCCTGAGATCGAGTCGGTCTCGGCCCCCAACTCCGAAGCCGTGATGGAGGCGCTGATGGGGGCGGTGGCGGAGAAGACGGGTTATCCGGTGGAGATGCTGGAGCCGGGGATGGATGTGGAGGCCGATCTCGGCATCGATTCGATCAAGCGAGTCCAGATTCTCGGGGCGTTGCAGGAGTCGTACCCGGTCTCGGAGGACGTCGATCCGGAGGTGCTGGCGGAGCTGCGGACGCTCGACGACATCGCCGGGTTCCTGGCTTCCACCGTGTCCGTCGAGCCCACCGTCCAGCCCCAATCCGTCGCCGCAGCACCCACCCCGGAGTCGGTCTCGGCCCCCAACTCGGCGGTCGCCGAAGGTGTGATGAAGGCGCTGATGGGTGCGGTGGCGGAGAAGACGGGCTACCCGGTGGAGATGCTGGAGCCGGGGATGGATGTCGAGGCGGATCTGGGGATCGATTCGATCAAGCGGGTGCAGATTCTGGGTGCGTTGCAGGAGTCGTATCCCGTCTCGGAGGATGTCGATCCGGAGGTGCTGGCGGAGCTGCGGACGCTCGACGACATCGCCGGGTTCCTCGCCTCCACCGTGTCCGGCGTCTCCAGCGAGCCCGCTCCCCGTGCAGCGGCCCCCGCAGCCGCCGCCCCCCTCGCCGTCAGCTACCCACCCGCTCCGGGCATCGGTCGCACCTACGCCGACGTCACCGAGATCGCCCCGCCCCACACGCTCGTCGGCGCCTACGCCGAGCCGCGCACCGCGGTTCTCGTCGACGACGGGTCGACGTTGACGCGGCCGCTTGCCGGGGCGCTGCGCGGGGACGGCTGGCGGGTGGAGATCGTCGCGCTGCCCGGTGTCGACGGTGTCGTGCCGGAGGCGGATGCCGTGCGGCGGCTGGCGAGTTGGGAGGAGGGCGAGCTGGCCGGGACGCTGGTGAGCGGGCGGGTCGATCTCGTCGTGCAGATGGCCGCCGCGGCGGGCCAGGAGTGGGGCGAGGGTGTGCAGCGCCTGGAGCACTGCCTGCTGGTCGCCAAGCACAGCCTGGCCGCGCTGAAGCCGGTCGCCGCGCACGGCACCCGCGCCGCCTTCGTGGCCGTCACCCGGCTCGACGGGGCGAACGGCTACCGCGGTGGCGGCGACGCCTCTCCGCTGCTCGGCGGCGTCGGCGGACTGGTGAAGACCCTCGGCATCGAGGTGCCCGAACTCTTCGCCCGTACGATCGACTTCGCGCCGGAGCTGGCCCCCACCACCGTCGGTGCGCGCTTCCTCGGTGAGATCCACGACCTGTCGGCCGAGCACGCCGACGTGGCGCACGACCCGGCCGGGCGGCGCACGATCGCACTCGCGGCCGAGCCGTACGAGGCACACGCGGCCGTCGTCCCGGAGATCTCCTCCGACGACCTGTTCGTCGTCACCGGCGGCGCCCGCGGCATCACCGCCGACTGCCTGCACGCCCTGGTCTCCGCCCGGCCCGCCGGACTGCTGCTGCTCGGCCGCAGCCGGCCCGCCCCGGAGCCCGAGTGGGCCGTGGGGCACGAAGGCCCGGCGCTGCGCGGGCTCATCGCACGGCGGGCCGCGCAGAGCGGGCAGAAGCCCAACCCCCGGGCGATCGAGGGGGAGTTCCGGGAGATCACCGCCTCCCGCGAGATCGCCGCCAACCTCGCCCGGCTCACCGCCACCGGCGCCCGCGTCGAGTACCTCACCGTCGACATCACCGACCCCGGCGAGGTGCGCCGCGCACTGACGCCGTACGCCGGGCGGGTCACGGGTGTCGTGCACGGAGCCGGTGTTCTCGCCGACCGGCTCATCGCGCAGAAGTCGGCGGACGAGATACGCCGGGTGCTGGGCACGAAGCTGATCGGGCTGGGCAATGTGCTGGACGCCCTGCGCGGGATCGCCGAGCTGCGGCACCTCGTGTTCTTCTCCTCCGTCGCCGGGTTCTTCGGCAACCGCGGCCAGTCCGACTACGCCATGGCCAACGAGGCGCTGAACCGCATCGCCGTACGGCTGAAGCGGGAACTGCCCTCCGCACGCGTCACCGCGATGAACTGGGGCGCCTGGGACGGCGGCATGGTCTCCGACGACCTGCGGGCCATGTTCGCCTCGCGCGGGATCGCCCTGGTGCCGCTCGCGACCGGGGCGGGCATGTTCGCCGAGCAGTTCACGGGCGGGCACGGGCACGACACGGTGATCGTCACCGGTCCGCTGACCCCGCTGTCCGCGCCGCCCGCGACGGAGGGCTCCACGCTCGCA
This sequence comes from Streptomyces sp. NPDC001157, assembly GCF_053598255.1. Lineage (NCBI taxonomy): Bacteria > Bacillati > Actinomycetota > Actinomycetes > Kitasatosporales > Streptomycetaceae > Streptomyces > Streptomyces sp. NPDC001157. Next base: position 85,213 of record NZ_JBSFJW010000014.1, on the reverse strand, counting down.
CCCCTCGTCGTCGACCGGACCCTGACCGACCTCGCCGAGCAGCCGCTGCTGAGCGACCACACCATCGGCGACCGCCGGGTGCTGCCCGCCACCGCGGCACTCGGCGTGCTGGCGAACGCCGTCGAGACGGCGACCGGTGAAACCGTCGTCGGGGCAAGCGGGTTCAAGGTGTTCAAGGGCGTGGCCTGGGACGAGCCCGAGGGGGAGCAGCCGCAACGGCTGCGGCTGTCCGTCGAGCCCGCGGACGACGGCATCGACGTGCTCGCCTCCTCTGTGGACGGCAGCGGTCGCAGCCGGCCCGCGTACAGCATCCGGCTGAGCACGGGGAACCCCGGGCAGCCGCCTGCCGACCGCGGCGACCTGGTGGGCCTCGCCCGCGGCGCGGCCGGGCAGGACGCGGCGCGGCTGTACCGCGACGGCACGCTCTTCCACGGTCCCTCCCTGCGCGGACTGCGCACAGTGCTGGTCAGCGACGAGCAGCGCCTTCTCGTACGGGCCCGGCTCACCGACGACCGGCCCGCGCTCGGCGGCTACCACAGCCGGCTGCACAGCCCCGTCCTGGCCGACCTGCTGCTGCAGACCGTGCTGGTGTGGGTGCGCGAGCAGCGCGGCCGGGCCTGCCTGCCGATGGAGATCGGGCGGCTGAGTCTGTACGCGCCGCTGCCGTCCGACGGGGACTTCCTCATCGCCGTCGAGGACGTGCGGCCCGGCCGGACCGGCGTGACCTGCACGGTGACCGCGCTCGACCCGCAGGGCCGGGTGCTGGCCGTCCTGGAGGACGTGGCCGCGGTCGAGGACGCGGAGCTGGACGCACGGTTCAGGCAGCCGGGCCGGGCGGCCGCCGCGGTCACGGTCTGACGAGGCTCGGAGGCTGATCCGTCATGGGCAAGTACGCGATCGTCGGACTGTCCTGCCTCTTCCCGGGGGCGGCCACGCCCGACGCCTACTGGAAAAACCTGATGGGCGCGGTCGACTCGCGGACCGAGGGCGGTGAGCGGATCTTCGGGCATGACCCGCTCGCCGAGGAGACGGGTCCCGAGGACGCGCGGGACCGGCACCGCATCTACTGCACGCGCGGTGGATTCCTAGAGGCCGCGGGGGAGCTCGACCTCTCCCGGTACCTGTTGCCCGCCGACTACCTGGCCGGCCTGGACCGCTCGTTCCACTGGGCGCTCCGGGTGGCCGGGGACGCCCTGGCCGACGCGGGTGTATCCCCCGCTGCCGCGGACGGCCGGGCGGCCGGCCGGAGGACCGGGGTGGTGTTCGGGAACTACCCGTTCCCCACCCCGGCCTCCGGCCGAACAGCGGGGAAGCTGTGGGACGCCGCGGTCTCCGAGGGCCTCGCGGCGGCCGGCTTCCCCGCGGCCGGGCTGCCGTCCGGTGCGGCGGACGGCAGCCCGGCCCGTGACCGGGGCACCGGTCCGGCACCGGGGTCGCCGGCTGCCAGGGCCGAGGCCCACAACCTCTGGCCCGGCGGGTTCCCCGCCCATGTGGTCGCCGCCGCCCTCGGCCTCGACGGCCCCCGCCACACCCTCGACGCGGCCTGTTCCTCCGCGCTGTACGCCCTCAGGCTCGCCTGCGACCGACTCGCCACCGGGCAAGCCGACGTGATGCTGGCCGGCGGGGTCTGCGCGCCCGACCCGACCGTCATCCATCTGTCCTTCTCCGACCTGCACGCCTATCCGCCGGACGGCTTCAGCCAGCCCTTCGACGCCCGTTCGAAGGGCATCATCACGGGGCAGGGCGCGGCCATGGTCGCCCTCAAGCGGCTCGCCGACGCCCGGCGCGACGGGGACCGCGTGTACGCGGTGGTCGACGCCGTCGCCCTCGGCAACGACGGCCCCGGCAAGCACCTGCTCGCCCCGAACGTCGGCGGCCAGCTCACCGCGTACGAACTCGCGCACCGGGACGCCGGTATCGGACCGCAGGACATCCAGTACGTCGAGTGCCACGCCACCGGCACCCCGCTGGGCGACCGCACCGAACTCGACGGTGTGGAACGGTACTTCGGGCGCACCCCGCTGCTCGGATCGGTCAAGGGCAACATCGGGCACCTGCTGACCGCGGCCGGCATGAGCAGCCTGGTCAAGGTCGTTCTCGCGCTCGGACACGGCGTCATCCCGCCCACCGTCGGCGTGCAGCAGCCGCTGCCGGGCACGGTCGCGGACCGTGTCGTACGGGAACCCACGCCCTGGCCCGCCGCCGAGGGCGTACGCCGGGCCGCCGTCTCGGCCTTCGGCTTCGGCGGCACCAACGCGCACGTCGTCCTGTCCGGACCCGAGACGGACGCAGCGGACGACGGCACCGAGCGGCGGACACCGCAGTCACTCGCCGTCATCGGCATGGGCGCGCACTTCGGTTCCTTCACCACGCTCGACGAGTTCGAGCGGGCGGGATACGAAGGCACGGGTGCCGTACGGGAGTTGCCGCCCCACCGGTGGCGCGGCTTCGAGACGCTCGGCGACGGCGGGGCGCCGCGGGCCGCGTACCTCGACGAGTTCGAGGTGGACGCCACCTCGTACCGCATCCCGCCCAAGGACCTCGGCCACTTCAACCAGCAGCACCTGCTGATGATGCGGGTCGCGGAGGAGGCCCTGAAGGACGCGGGGTACGAGCGTCCCGCCCCCGGGGGCAAGGACGGGGCCGGGGCGCGGCGGGTGGCCGTCGTCCTCGGCATGGAGATGGAGCCGAGCGCCGAGGGGCACGGTGCCCGTTACGCCCTCGGGCGCAAGCTCGCCGCCTGGTGCGCGGCGGCCGGACTCGACCCCACGGACGAGCAGCTGGCCGCGCTCACCCGGGCCGCCCGGGACGGCATCCACGACTCCATCGAGGCCAACGAGGTCCTCAGCTACATCGGCAACATCATGGCCGCGCGGATCTCCTCCCTGTGGAACCTCACCGGCCCTTCGTTCACCGTCTCCTCCGACAGCGCGGTCGCTGTCGACGCCCTCGACACGGCCCGGCTGCTGCTGCTCGACCCGAGCATCGAGGCGGTGCTGGTCGGAGCGGTCGACCTGGCGGCCGGTCCGGAGTCCACACGGGCCCGGGAACTGCTGGCACCCGGGAGCGTGCTCGGTGACGGAGCCGGTGCGGTCGTCGTGACCCGGCCCGGTTCCGTCCCGCCGGAGCGCACGGTGTACGCGACCGTCGACGCCGTGGCCGTCCACCACTCGCCGACCCTCGACCCGCGGCCCGCGCCGGACCTCGTCGCCGCCGCGGCCGAGGAGGCCCTCGCCACCGCCGGAGTGACACCGGCCGACGTCGAACTCGTCGAGGCAGGGGCCGCGCAGGACGGCACGCTGGAAGGGCTCACCCGCGTGTGGTCGGCCGAGCGGGCCGGCGGGACGCTGCGGACCGCGGTCAGCGCGGTCGACTCCGCGGTGGGGGACACCGGTTGTGCCTCCGCGCTCGCCTCCGTCATCCGGGCGGCGCTGTGCCTGCACTACGCCTACCAGCCCGTCGCACCCGAAGGCCTCGACGGCACCCGCCTGGCCGGCTCCGCGTTCTTCCTCGCCGGTGACTCGCGGCCCTGGCTGCGCGAACGGCGCGAGGGCCGTCGTACGGCCGGTGTCAGCGTCGTCGGCAGCGCGGGCAGCCACGCCCATGTGGTGCTCGGCGGTGCGCAGACGCGCGGCGAGGTGGCGGCGACCGACTGGGTGCGCTCCGGCGGCAGCCTCGTCGTACCGGTCGGCGCCGACGACATCGACACCCTCATGCGGAGGCTGGGCGAACTGCGCGAGGCCGTCGAGGGCGGCGGCGACTGGGCGGCAGGGCTCGGCGAGGACCGGCCCGCCGCGCTCAAGGCCGTACTCGTCGCCGACGATCCGGCAGGGCTCGTACGGCAGTTGGACCAGGCGGTCAAGGACCTGCCCGGGGTGTACCGGGCGGGCGGCGAGTGGACCTCGCCGTCCGGCAGCTGCTTCGCCGCCCGCCCGGCGGGCGGGCCGGGCACCAAGACGGCGCTCGTCTACCCTGGCGCCTTCAACTCGTACCTCGGCCTCGGGCGTTCGCTCTTCCGCGCCTTCCCCGGCCTCCTGCCCCGCTTCGAGACACAGGCCGAACTGCCCGCGGAGATGCTGCGCTCGGCGGCGCTGTACCCGCGTGCGCTCGCGCCCCTCGACCGGCGTGAACTGATGGCCCGTGAGGCGGAGTTGATCGAGGACATCCCGCTGATGCTGGCCGTAGGCACCAGCTACGCGCTCCTCTCCACCGACCTGGTGCGCGAGGTGCTGGGGGTGCCGGTGCACGGGGCGTTCGGCTACAGCCTCGGCGAGAGCAGCATGCTGTTCGCGACCGGCGGCTGGATCAAGGAGGCCCGCGCCACGACGAAGATCGACGCCTCGCCGCTCTTCGTCGACCGGCTGCGCGGCCCGAAGAAGACGGTGCGGGAGCTGTGGGGCATCGCGGACGAGGTGCCGGACCAGCAGGTGTGGGCGACGCATGTACTGCTGGCGCCCGCGGAATCCGTCCGCGCCGCCGTACAGCGCCACGACCGCGTCTTCATCACCCACGTCAACACGCCGACGGAGGTGGTCGTCGCGGGCGACCCCGCCCAATGCCGCGACCTGATCGACGACTTGGGCTGCCAGAGCGCACGCTCTCCCGCCAACCACGTCATGCACTGCCCGGTGGTGGACGGCGTCCTGTCGGAACTCGCCGACCTGAACCGCTACCCGACCGGCGACGTGGGCGACCTGGTCCTCTACAGCAGCCGCCACTACGCCCCCGTCGGCGCCCTCGACCAGGACGTCGTCGCCCACAACATCGCCGTCACACTCCGCGAGACCGTCGACTTCCCCCGCCTGATACGGCGGGCCTACGAGGACGGCTTCCGTTGCTTCATCGAGGTCGGCCCGTCCAGCACCTGCACCCGCTGGATCCACGAGACCCTCGGCGACGACCCGCACCTCTCGGTCCCCGTCGACCGCCGGGGAGCCCGCGGCGCAACGGACACGGCCCGCCTCGTCGCCCGCCTCGCCACCCACGGCGTCCCGGTCGACCTGACCCCCTTCCGCCCCCGCACGTCAGCACACCGGCGCGCGCCGGGCCTGCGCACCTTCACGGTGGGCGGCACCCCGGTGGCACCGCTGGTGAAGGAGGCGGCTGCGCCGGTGCTGGAAGCGGTACGGCGGGCGCCCCACCGGCCGGCGCCCGCCGCCGTCATGGGCGGAGCCGAGCGGGAAGAACATGCTGCGGCGCCGATGAACGTGCCGGCAGGTGAAGCCGATCCGCGGACCGCACCTCTTCCGGGAGCCGAACGGCAGAACCACCCCGCCCCACTGCAGGACCGTGCCGTGCCGTCGGTGCTGGCGGCAGCAGGGTCGCCCGCGGCCGCGGCGGCCGTTTCCCCGGCGCCCCCCGGAGCACCCGTGCCGGTGGCGGCCGTGACAGGCAGGAAAGCCGTGCCACAGGGCGGTGCCGTGCCGTCGGCGCCGGTCGGTGGTGCCTTCGTGCCGCGGCCCGCAGGGGCGGCCCCGGACTCGGCGACCGTTTCCCCCGCCCCTGCGCCCGCCCGCGCCTCCGTGCCGGTGGCGCCCGCGTCGGGCAGGGAAGCCCCACCGCAGGGCGGTGCCGTGCCGGTGGCCGCAGGGTCGCCCGCGGCCGCAGCAGCCGTTTCCCCGGCGCCCGCCGGCGCCCCCGCGTCGGTGGCGGCCGTGACTGGCAGGGGCGCCGTGCCGCAGGACCCTGCCGTCTCGTCGATGCCGGTCGGCGCACCCGTGCCGGGGTCCACAGCCGCTGCCCCGGCCGCGGCGACCGCCCCACCCGCCGGCGCCCCCCTGCCGGTGGCGCCCGCGTCGGGCAGGGAAGCGGTGCCGCAAGGCCGTACCGTGCCGTCGGTGCCGGTCGGTGGTGCCCCGGTGCCGGGGCCCGCAGCCGCCGCCCCGGACTCGCCGGCCGTCTCGCCCCTGCCGGACCCCGTGCCCGCAGTGACCGCCGTCGCGCCGCTCGGTGCGTCACCCCCCGTCCCGGTGACCGCCGGGGCCCCCGACCAAGCCCCGGAACTGCCTGTCACGGCATTCCACGCCACGGAATGGGACACCGCGATGCCGACCCGCCCCGACGGTCCGCCCGTACCCGCGCTCTCGCTGGAGCGGGAACCGATCACGATGCTCCCCGCCGACGCGGTTTCGGCGCCGGTCGTTCCGCCGCAGGCCGAGCGTGCCGATGTGCCGCCCCGTCCGGCCATCTTCGGCGCCCCCCTGCCCGTACCGGAGAAGCCCCGAAAGCCGGACGATCACGCGGTCACCCTGACCCTCGTACGCAGTCTGCGTGCCGAGATCCTGGAGGCGCACCAGGAAGTACTGGAAGCCCAGCGGGAGTTGCGGGAGGAACTCACCGCGGTGCTGTCCGCCTCGGCGTCCGTCCAGGCGGAGCCGACAGCCACTCCGCGCCCGCCGAAACCCGAGGGTGTCGTCTGGGACGAACACGACCTCCTAGAGTTCGCCGTGGGCAAGGTCGGCAACGTCTTCGGCCCCCGCTTCACCCGGATCGACGGCTACGACCGTCGCGTACGGCTCCCCGCCCCGCCCTACCTCTTCGCCACCCGCGTCACCCGACTCGACGCGGAACCAGGGGAGTTCAAGCCGTCCTTCATCCGCACCGAGTACGACGTACCCGAGGACGCCTGGTACGCCGTCGACGGCCAGGTCCCGCCCGCCGTCACCATCGAGGCCGGCCAGTGCGACCTCCTGCTCATCAGCTACCTCGGCGCGGACTTCACCAACCGCGGCCAGCGCGTCTACCGCCTCCTCGACAGCAGCCTCAGCTTCCTGGGGGACCTGCCGCGCACCGGGCAGACCCTGCGCTACGACATCTGGATCGACCAGTTCGTCCGCCAGGGCGACACCCTGCTCTTCTTCTTCCACTACGACTGCTACGCCGACGGCGAGCTCATCCTCAAGCTGAACAACGCCTGCGCGGGCTTCTTCACGGACGAGGAGCTGGAGAGTTCGCCGGGCCTGGTGCAGGGCCGGGTGGCCCCGGGTCTCAAGGTGACTGCGGACCCTGGGCGTACAGCCTTCAAACCCCTCGCCACCACCCACCGCACCTCGCTCACCTCCGCCGACCTCGACGCCCTCGCCGAAGGCCGTATCGCCGAGGTCTTCGGGCCCGGCCACCGGCAGCCCCCCGGCTGCAACACCTCGCTTCGGCTGCCCACCCGGCCGCTGCTGATGGCGGACGAGGTCACGGTCCTCGACCGCAAGGGCGGCAGCCACGGCCTCGGCCGGATCGAGGCCGTCAAGGAACTCGCTCCCGAAGCCTGGTACTTCACCAGCCACTTCCCCGACGACCCCGTGCTCGCCGGTTCACTCGTCGCCGAAGGAGCCGTACAGCTCCTCGAGACCTACGCCCTCTCCCTCGGCCTGCACCTCACCCTCCCCGACGCCCGCTTCCAGCCCGTGCCGGACCTGCGGACCGAGGTGAAGGTGCGCGGGCAGATCACCCCGCGCAACGCCCGGATCGAATACCGGATCGACATCACCGAGCTGACCCTGCTGCCGCGGCCGTCGCTCGTCGCCGACGTGGTCGTCCTGCGCGACGGAACCCCGTCGATCAGCGTCACCGGACTCGGCATCCGCCTGCGCGAGAAACCCGGCACGCCCTACCGCCCGGAGACCGCCGGCACCGTCCCGCACTTCCTCGGCCGGCTCTCCCCGGCCACCGGTGAACCCGCGCTGCTCAACGAGTTCCACATGGCGCACGCCGCCAAGGGCGACCTGGCCGTCGCGATGGGCCCCGAGTTCGAGATCTACGCCGACAGCAGGGCACCGTACATCCCCAACGGCGACTTCCTGTTCGTCGACCGGGTGATGAAACTCGAAGGGACGCGCGGCACGCTCAAGCGCGGTGCGGTGATGGTGACCGAGTACGACGCGCCCGAGGACGCCTGGTACTACGCCGACAACGGCCATCCGTACATGCCCAACTGCGTCTACATGGAGTCCAGCCTCCAGGCGGCCATCCTCCTCGGCTACTACCTGGGCGCCACTCTGCCCTTCCCCGAGGAGCAGTTCAGCATCCGCAACCTCGACGGCCACGCCACCCTCGTCAAGGACATCGACCTGCGCGGCAAGACCGTCCGGCACCGCTCGACCCTGATGTCCAGCGACCGTATGCCCGGCTCGATCCTGCAGAACTTCTCCTACGAACTCTCCTGCGAGGGCGAGGTCTTCTACACCGGCGAGTCCCTCTTCGGCTACTTCAACGAGAAGGCACTCGCCCACCAGATCGGCCTCGACAAGGGGCAGCATGTGCTGCCGTGGCTGGACACGCAGCCGGCCAGGCCGCCCGGCACCCGCCGTATCGACCTGCGCGACTTCCGGGCCGCCGAGTCCGCGCGCCGCGGACCGCGACTGGCCGACGGCCACCTCGACCTCGTCGAATGGGTCGACCTCCTGCCCGGCGGCGGCGAACACGGCCAGGGATACGTGCGCGGGCACCGCTCCATCCGGCCCGACGAGTGGTACTTCTCCTGCCACTTCCACCGCGACCCGGTGATGCCCGGCTCCCTGGGCGTCGAGGCACTGCTGCAGGGCATGCAGGCGTACGCCGTCGAGACCGGCCTCACCGAGGGACTGCGCAACCCGCGCTTCGCACTCGCCACGGGCATCGACACGACCTGGTCGTACCGGGGCCAGATCCTGCGCACCGACCCCGACATGGAGTTCGACGTGCATATCAAGGCGATCCGGCGAGAACCGGGCCGGATCGTCCTCATCGGCGACGCCCACGTCTGGAAGTCGACCCTGCGTATCTACCGACTGGGCGACCTCGCCATCGAGATCCACCACGACTAGGCGGTTCGGCAGCGCCCTGAAGGGGCGCGGGGCTGCATCGATTTGCGGCTCCGCCGCGGGGCGCGACCAGCCACGACGGTGCCGCAGTCGATCGACGGCACATCGCGCACCACGCCACGAGGAGAAGCACTGATGAGCACGATGCAGCCGCGCTGGAGCGGACCCGTCGCACCCGCGGTCGGCGAAACCGGCATCCAGGAAGCGCTGATGCGCCTCGACGAGCCCGTCTACATCTTGCGGGGCCCGTACGGCCTCGGTGCCGCCGCAGGAGGCGGCATCCGGCCCGACGGAGAGCACGAGATCGTCGCCGCCGTGCCGCCCCTCGGCCCCGAACGCCTGGGCGGCGCCGCCTTCCTGGAGGCGTACGGCGTGCGAGAGGCGTACATGAGCGGCGCCATGGCGAACGGCATCGCCTCCGCCGACCTGGTGATCGCCATGGCCCGGGCCGGCTACCTCGGCTCCTACGGCGCGGCCGGCCTGCTGCCCGAGGCGGTCGAGAAGGCGCTGGTGCGCTTCGCGGACGAGATCCCCGGGCTTCCGTACGCCTGCAATCTCATCCACAGCCCCAGCGAGGAGCGGCTGGAGCGCACCGCCGTCGACCTGTATCTGAAGCACCGGGTGCCGTGCGTGGAGGCGTCCGCGTTCCTGGCGCTCACCCCGCACATCGTGCGCTACCGGCTGGCCGGGCTGCGGGCCGGCGGACCGCACGGGGTCGTCGCCGAGAACAAGGTGATCGCCAAGATCTCCCGTACGGAACTGGCGGAGCTGTTCATGCGGCCCGCGCCCGAGCCGATGGTGCGGGCACTGCTCGACGAGGGCGCGATCAGCGCGGAGCAGGCGCGGCTCGCCGAACGGGTGCCGCTCGCCGACGACATCACCGTGGAGGCCGACTCCGGCGGACACACCGACCGGCGCCCGCTGCCCGCGCAGCTGCCGGTGATCATCCGTCAACGGGACGGATTGATACGGGAGTTGGGATATCCGGTGCGGATCCGGGTGGGGGCTGCAGGCGGCATCGGCACGCCCGAGGCGGCCTGGGCGGCCTTCGCCATGGGCGCCGACTACGTCGTCACCGGTTCCGTCAACCAGTCCTGCATCGAAGCCGGCACCTCCGTACAGGTCAAGGAGATGCTGGCGCAGGCCGACCTCGCGGACTTCGAGATGGCGCCCGCGGCGGACATGTTCGAGATGGGCGTGGAACTGCAGGTCCTCAAGCGCGGCACGCTCTTCCCGATGCGGGCCCGGCTCCTCTACGAGCTCTACCGCGACCACGACGGCATCGACGCCATCCCGGCCGCGGCCCGCGCCCGTATCGAGAAGCAACTGTTCCGGCGGCCCCTGGAGGACGTCTGGGCCGAGACCGTCGCCTACTTCGAGCGCCGCGACCCCGACCAGCTCGCCCGCGCCGTCGCCAGCCCCAAACGGCGGGCCGCGCTGATCTTCCGCTGGTATCTGGGCATGGCCTCGCGCTGGGCCAAGACGGGGGAGGCGGACCGCGCGGTCGACTACCAGATCTGGTGCGGGCCCGCGATGGGCAGCTTCAACTCCTGGGTGCGGGGCACGTACCTCGCCGCCCCGCAGAACCGCCGTGTCGCCGACGTCGCCCGCCACATCATGACCGGTGCCGCCTTCCACCAGCGCCTGTCCATGCTGCGGGCCGCCGGCCTCGCGCTCTCACCGGCGATCGCCGACTACCCGGTGCCGCAGCCCGACCCGGCCCTGGAGGTACGGCCATGACGGCCCTTTTCGCCGCCGCGGCACTCCTCGACGAACTGCTCGGCGACCCCTGGCGGGCGGACAACGTCTACGGCTTCGGAGCCGCGGTCGCGCGGGACGACCGCGGTGACTTCCCGCACGCCTTCGCCGCCCGTCTGGACTCCGTCGACTTCCCGCTCGCCTATCTGCCCCCTTCGCTGGGCGGCGCACTGCGCGGCCTGGACGACACGCTGCTGCTGGTGCGGGTGGCAGCCCGGCGCGATGCCGCGATCATGCCCGCCACCCTGCTGTCCTGCTCCGCAGTGATGACGGTGCTCGCGGCGGGCACGCCTGAGCAGGCGAAGACCGTCGCCGACTGGGTGCAGGAGGGCCGGACGGTCGCGTTCGCGCTCTCCGAGGAGCGCTCGGGCAGCGATGTCCTGGCGGGCGAGTGCCGCCTCGATCCGGTGCAGCACGGCGGTTTCCGGCTGACCGGCAGCAAGTGGCTCGTCGGGCGGGGGGCCACGGCCGACGCCGCGGTGGTGGTGGCCCGCACGGCGGGGCGCGGCCCGGCCGCGTTCACGGCGGTGCTGCTGGGGCCGACCGAGATGCCCCGTGCACGGCGGCAGCCCGCGCAGCCCGTCACGGGAATGCGGGGCATCGACTTCGCCGACCTGACCTTCGACGGCACTCCTGTGCCGCAGTCGGCGGTGATCGGGGAACTGGGCGGTGGCCTCGCGGGCGCGATGCGGGCCCAGCAGGTGGTACGGCTGCTCAGTACGGCGGCCTGCCTGGCCACGGCGGACACGGCGCTGCGCGTGGCCCTGAGGTTCACGCGGAGCAGGCGGACCGGCGGGGTACGGGTCGCGGACACCGCTCACGGCTCCCGCGAACTGGCCCTCGCCGCAGCGGAGTTGTTCGCGGCGGACCTCGTGTCCCTGACCGCCGCCCGCTACGCCCACCTGTCACCGGCGACGTTCGGTCTGTGCTCGTCGATCGTCAAGCGCGCGGCCACCCGCCTGACGGCATCCACGGTCTCCCGCTCCCGCTCCCTGCTCGGCGCCCGCGGCGTCCTGGCCCACGGCCCCGGCGCAGTCGTCGACAAGGCCCAGCGCGACAACGCAATCGTGGAGTCGATCGACACCAGCCCGTTCGGCGTACTGCGCGCGGTGGCCCTACAACTCCCGGGCTACGCCCCGACGTTCGCGCCCTGGGCAACCCCCACGCTTGAGGCAGACGGCACGTCCGAGCTCCCCACAGCGAGCTCCGACTCTCCGGTCGTGCCCACGGGCCCGGCGCGGCCGGAGCCCGATGTGGTCGTCACGCCCGCGGGCGGTTCCGGTCCTCCGGTCGGGGCCGACGGCGTGGGCGGGCTTCCCGTGGGTGGGTTCGGTACCGCGGACCGCTTTGAGGCGTCGGCAGGTGGTGCACTGCGTCGCGCGGGTGTGTCTGTGGCCCCCGTCGGGCTCGACGTCCTTTTCGCCTTCGGTGAGCCGGTTCCCGGGCTCGATCCGGGGGCGCTCGACCTCTCCGCGCGGCCCAAGGATCTTGTACTCCTCGGTTTTGCGGCACGGGCGGAAGAGCTCGCGCGGGACCTCGCGGCACGCGGCGAGGACCGGGCCGCCGGTCTCGTACGTGACATACGTACCGCTCTCGCCGACACCTTCTCCGACGCCGCAGAGGCCCAGCGCGACCGGTCCCGCGGTCTCGGGGCCTCGCCCGAGTTGCTCGACCTCGCCGACAGGTGCTGCCTGCTGTACACGGCCGCCGCGGCCGCCCTTGCATGGCGTGCGCACCCCGACCGGGGTCTGTACGGCGAGGACCCTGCCGGGGCCGGGTGGCTCACCGCCGTTCTGGCCGTGCTGCTCGCCCTGGCCGAGGGGCGCGATCCCCGGCAGGCGGCTGCCGATCTGCCGCCCGCGGCCTGCGCGCTCACCTCGCTCGACGCCGCGCGGCTCCTGTTCACCGCGTTCCCGGTCCAGCTGTCCGACGGGCCGGCACCCGAGGAGGACGAGACGACATGACCGACCTCACCGCGCTGATGGCGGACCTGGAGCGGTACCTCGGCGACCCGTGGGACGCCGGCGGCCCGATGCCGTACCCGCGCATCCTCGACCTCGACGAACACCAGGAGTACCCGCACGAGTTCGTGGACACCCTGGCCGCATGGGGCCTGTACGACTGGATCGTCCCCGCCGCCAACGGCGGCAGGGCCGTCCATGTCGAGGACGGCTTCAACCTCTACCGCCTCGTCGGCCGCCGGGACCCCACCTCCGCCACCGCCATGGTGCTGACCAGCCTCAGCTATATGCCGGTCTGGATCGCCGGCAGCCCTGCCCAACGTCAGCATTTCGCCGATGCCATCCGGGGCGGGCAGAAGCTGGCCTGGGGGCTGTCCGAGCGCCGGCACGGCAGTGACGTACTGGCGAACGAGACCATCGCCCGGCGCACCGACGGTGGCTGGCTGCTGAGCGGCGAGAAGTGGACCATCGGCAACGCCACCGTCGCCGCCACGGTCATGGTCTTCGCGCGTACGTCGGAGAAGGGAGGGCCGGGCGGGTACTCGGTCTTCGCCGTCGAGAAGGCGGGCATCCCGGCGCAGCAGCTGGAGCACCTGCGGGACGAGCCGCTCCACGGCCTGCGCGGCCTCGACATGAGCGGGGTGCGGCTCACCGACTGCTTCGTGCCCGACTCGGCGCTCGTCGGACGGGTCGGTCAGGGGCTCGAAGTCGCCCTGAAGAGCAGTCAGTTGGCGCGGATCGCGATCTCCAGTATTGCCATGAGCTGCGTGGACACCGCCCTGCGCAGCACCCTCGACTTCGCCTCCCGGCGTGTCATCTTCGGCGGGACCGTGCTCGAAGTGCCGTATTCGAAAAGGCAGTTGGCCGAGTGCTTCGCCGAGCTGCTGATCGCCGACGCGCTGACCACCGGCGCCGTACGCTCGCTCCAGCTCGCCCCCGCCCAGGCCAGCATCTGGTCCTCCGTCGTGAAGTACTTCGTGCCGACCCTGCTGGAGGAGACCCTCTCCCGGCTGACCACCGTCCTCGGCGCCCGTTACTACCTGCGCGACCATCCCCGCCACGGCATCTTCCAGAAGGTGCTGCGCGACTTCGCGATCTCCAACTTCGCGGACGGCAACACCGTGGTGAACCTCAAGAACATCGCCCTGCAACTGCAGAACCTGCTCGCGAACGCCGTCGCGCAGGAGCCCGCCCCGGTGGCCGAGGCGGTCGCCGCCACCACCCGGCTCTTCGATCCCGCCCACCCGATGGACCCCTACGAGCCCGTCGCGCAGCAGCTCTTCAGCCGCGGCGGCGACGACTCCGTACTCGCCCTCCGCTCGGCCGTCGCCGAACTGCGCCGGGCGGCGGACGAGGCGCAGGGCCGTGAGGCGGCATGGCTGGTCGGGTGCGCCGACACCGCGGGGCTGCTCGCCGACGAAGTGCACCGCCTCGCCGACGAGCACGCCAAGCTCCTCGCCGAACAGGGGCGCAAGGCCGGGCAGTCCGCCGAGCTGTACGACCTCGCCAAGCAGTACGCGGCCGTGTCGGCGGCAGCCGCCTGCGTCCACCTCTACCTGCGCGGACGCAACAGCTTCGCGCCCGCCCTGCGCTCACCGGCCGTCCTCCTGCTCTGCCTGGAGCGGCTGCTGCGGCGCTTCCACCCCACGCGCCGGGCGACCGGGCCCGAGGACGTGGACGCCGTCGCCGAGGTCATGGCGGCCGCCCACCGCGAGGGGCTGCTGTTCTCCTTCCGTCCGTTCCAGGTGAGTTGGTGACCGGGAGATGCCTGCGACCGAGGAGGCCCCCGGCCTGTCGGGGGAGTGGGAGGCCAGCGACGACCCGCTGGCCGGAGGCGCCGATGTATGGCTTCTCGCCGAGGAGGACGTGGAACGGTTCGCCGAGGCCACCGGCGGTCTCGAACTGCTCACCGAGGAGGAGCGGGCCCGGCACGACCGGCTGCTCTTCCCCGCCGCCCGCACCCGTTTCCTCGGCGCCAGGCTGCTCTCCCGTCAGGTGCTGTCGCAGTACGCCGACGTGGCGCCGGGGGAGTGGCGGTTCGACAAGGGCCGGTTCGGGCGCCCGTCCGTCCAAGGGGCCGACTGGGGGCTCGACTTCAACATCACCCACACCAACGGGCTGATCGCCGCGATCGTGGTGCGCGGCCGCACCGCGGGCGTCGACGCCGAGAACACCCCGGCCCGCCCCGAGGCCCTACAGTTCGCGCCGAAGGTCTTCACACCCCTGGAGCAGGAGGTGCTGCGCCGGGACCGGGAGGACCAGCAGGGGCACGCCTTCGCGGACTCCTGGGTGGCCAAGGAGGCGTACACCAAGGCCACCGGCATGGGCATGGCCCGCGGCTTCGACGCCTTCTCCGTACACCGGCTCAGGGGCGGCGGACTGGCCGTCGTCGATGACGAGATCCCGCAGGAAGAACGCCCGTTGTGGCAGATACAGGTGCTGCAGGTGTGGGACCGGTTCGCGCTCGGCATCGCCATCCGGGCCAGCGAGGACGAGCCCGGGCCGATACCCGTACGGCTGCGTTCGGCCATGGCCGAGCTGCTGCCCAAGGCCCTTGCGGGCGGCCACCGATGAGCAACTGCCCACTCCACGCTGTCCACTCCTGGTCTGACCGCTACCTGACGCCCTCATCCGTTTCCGGCCGCAACACGCGCTGTGTTGCATGGAAGCCGGAGCCCGCTGCCGTGCGGGCGGTCGCAGACGGAGGACGAGCGATGCCGGCGAAGGGGAACGCGGAGCTGCTCGCGGGCTGTGCCCGTGGCGAGGCGGAGGCCTGGGACGAGACCGTGGACCGGTACGGCCGACTGGTCTGGTCGGTGGCCCGCAGCCACCGGGTGAGCCGGGTCGACGCCGAGGACGTGCGCCAGCTGACCTGGTTCCGGCTGATGCAGAACGCCGACCGCATCCGTGACCCCGACCGGCTCGGCGACTGGCTCGCCACCGTCGCCCGCCGCGAGGCCATCAAGGCGGCCACCCGCGACCGGCGCCTCGTCATGGTCGGCGACAGCGCCTCACTGGAGCATCTGCTCGACCACCACGAGAGCCCGGAACAGATCACCCTGCGCGCCGACCGCGGCCAGGAGGTGCTGCGCGCCCTCGACAGCCTCTCCGACCAGTGCCGCGAACTCCTGCTGCGGGCCCTTCAGGACCCGCCGGCCTCGTACCAGGAGATCGCCGCCGCGCTGTCCATGCCGGTGAGCTCGGTCGGCCCGATCCGCACCCGCTGTCTGCGCCGGCTGCGGCGCGCCCTCGACCGGGACGGCACGCCGGTCGCCCTCGACGAGGACTGTGCCCGCTGCCCCGTACGCACGCACGACGAAGCCGAAACCGAGGTGCCCAGGTGACCGCCCTCACCGCGTCCGAGACCAAGTCCGACACCCGGCTGGTCAGCCGGGAGATCACCACCGGTGAACCGCTCGGCGCCGTCGAGCTGTCCACCCCCGACCGCGTCACCTCCGCCGCCCGTCGTGCGGGCGCCGCGGCCCCCGCCTGGGCGGCCACGCCCGCCGAGGAGCGCGCCGCGATCGTCGAACGCGCCGCCGACCTGCTGGTGGAGCGCGCCGAGCAGGCACAGGAGCTGCTGGTGCGGGAGGGCGGCGCGATCCCCGGCAAGGCGTTCTTCGAAGTCCACCAGGCCGCACAGGAGTTGCGGCACGGCGCGCGGCTGGCCCGGCATCCCGGGCTCCCGCACCCGCCCCCCGACGACCCCGACCGCACCGCCGAGGTGACCCGCGTCCCACTGGGCGTCGTCGGTGTGATCGTGCCCTGGAACTTCCCGCTGCTGCTCGCGGCCCGCTCCCTGGGTCCCGCGCTCGCCCTCGGCAACACCGTGCTCCTCAAGCCCGACCCGCACACCCCGCTCAGCGGCGGCCGCCTCTTCGTCGAGGCGTTCGCCGACGCGGGGCTGCCGCCGGGCGTGCTGGAGGTCGTACATGGCGACGCGGAGGCCGGCTCGGCGCTGGTGCAGGCGCCCGACGTGGCCATGGTGTCGTTCACCGGGTCGACCGAGGTGGGCCGCGAGATCGGCGCGCAGTGCGGGCGGCTGCTCAAACGGGTCGTGCTCGAACTCGGCGGCCAGAACGCCTTCGTGGTCCTCGACGACATCGACGTGGAGCAGGCCGCGGCCGCCGGGGCCTGGGGCTCCTTCCTGCACCAGGGGCAGATCTGCATGTCCGCCCGCCGTCACCTGGTCCACCGGTCGATCGTCGAGGAGTACACGCAGGCGCTGGCCCGGCACGCGGCCGCCCTGCGCATCGGCGATCCCCACCGCTCCGACGCCCAGATCGGCCCCGTCATCGACCGGCGCCAACTCACGACCGTCGCGAACGCCGTCGAGCAGGCCGTCGCCCAAGGCGCCCGACTGGTCACCGGGGGGCGCCCGCAGCCGCCGTACTACCCGCCGACCGTCCTCGCCGACGTCACCGAGCAGATGGACGTCTTCCACACCGAGGTCTTCGGACCGGTCGCCACCGTCACCGCCTTCGCGGACGACGCAGCGGCCGTCCGCCTCGCCAACACCAGCGACCACGGGCTGACGGCCGCCGTCTACACCGACGACACGCACCGCGGGTCGATCATCGGCCGTCAACTCCGTTGCGGAGTCACGCACATCGGTGACCAGACCGTCGTCCAGGACGCCGCCCTGCCCTTCGGCGGCATCGGCGCCTCCGGCAACGGATCCGGCTTCGGCGGGCGCGCGAGCCTGGAGGCCTTCACCCGCTGGCGCACCCTCACCACCAGCACGCCCCCGCGCACGTACCCCTTCTGAGACTCCGATGGGAGCTTCCGTGGCAGCCAAGGTCGAGCTAGTGCCCCAGGTGGCGGACCCGCCCGAGGGAACCGTGGTGTTCCTCATCGGCATGCGGATCAACAGCTTCTGGAAGGTGCACCGCTGGCTGCCGTCCTTCACGGCGATGGTCCCGATGCTGGTCGAGCTCCACAAGCAGAAGGAGTACGGCTTCCTGGGCGCCCGCACCTGGATCGGCCGCACGGTCGTGGTGATCCAGTACTGGCGCTCCATGGACGAGCTGATGGCGTACGCGCACGACACGGACGCCGCCCACCGGCCCGCCTGGGGCCGCTTCAACCGCACCGTCGCCGACAACGGCGCGGTCGGCATCTACCACGAGGCGTATGTCGTCGACCCGGCGCGCATGCACACCGTCTACCGCAACATGCCGCCGTTCGGCATCGCCGCGGCCACCGGGAGCCGGCCCCAGCGGGCCGTGCCGGTGCCGCGGGAGCGCGGCAGCGGCAGTCGACAAGAGCGGAGCACAACGTGACGACCACACCAGGGCCCATCCGGGCCGGACAGGACGTCCAGTGGCGCCGGTGCGCGTCCTGCGGCGCGTACATCTACGGCAAACGACTCGACCGCAACCGCAAGGTGTGCCCCGAGTGCCAGTTCCACTTCCGTATCCCGCCCGACGTACGGATCGCCCAGCTCGCCGACGCCGGCAGCTTCGAGGCGTTCCCCGACCGCTACGCGCCGCGCGACCTGCTCGGCTTCCGCGACAGCAAGCCGTACCCCGACCGGCTGCGGGACGCCCAGGCCCGTACCGGGCGGCAGGACGCGGTGCTCGCCGGGCGGATGAGCGTGCGCGGCCGCCAACTGGTCGTCGCCGTACTCGACTTCACCTTCATGGGCGGCAGCATGGGCACCGTCGTCGGTGAGACCGTCGCCGCCGCGGCTCGCACCGCCCTCGCCGAACGGCTGCCGCTGCTCCTGGTCGCCGCCTCCGGCGGTGCGCGGATGCAGGAGGGCGCGCTGTCGCTGATGCAGATGGCCAAGACCTCCCAGTGGATCGCCGCCCTGCGCGAGGCCCGGGTCCCGGTGATCAACCTCAACACCGACCCGACCTTCGGCGGGGTCAGCGCCTCCTTCGCGATGCTCGGCGACGTCGTCCTCGCCGAGCCCGGCAGCCTCCTCGGCTTCGCCGGGCCCCAGGTCATCCGCAACACCATCCGCCAGGAGCTGCCGGCCGGCTTCCAGAGCGCCGAGTTCCTCCTCGAACACGGCATGATCGACGCCGTCGTACCGCGGGAGAGCCAGCGCGAGCAGCTGGCGCGACTGCTGGCCCTGCTGGGCCCGTCGGTCCCCGAACTCCCCGAAGGATCCGCCGACTCGGTGCTCGCGCACCCGGTGCCCACCACCCGCACCACCCGCGAGACCGTCGCTCTCGCCCGGGACATCCAGCGGCCCACGACTCTGGAGTACATCGGGTACGTCTTCGACGACTTCGTGGGCCTGCACGGCGACCGTGCCTTCGGCGACGACGAGGCGCTGGTCGGCGGGATCGCCCGGTTCGGCGGGCAGAGCGTCGTCGTCCTCGGGCACCAGAAGGGCCACGACACGGCCGAGCTGGTGCGCAGCAACTTCGGCATGCCGAACCCCGAGGGCTACCGCAAGGCACTGAGGCTGATGCGGTTCGCGGACCGGTTCGGGCTGCCGGTGATCGCGTTCATCGACACCCCGGGCGCCTTCCCGGGCATCGGTGCCGAGGAACGCGGCCAGAGCGCGGCCATCGCCGAGTGCATCCTCGAACTGTCCCGGCTGCGCGTCCCGGTCGTCTCCGTCGTCACCGGCGAGGGCGGCAGCGGCGGCGCGCTCGCCCTCGGCGTCGCCAACTCCGTGCTCATCCTGGAGAACGCCTACTACTCGGTCATCAGCCCCGAAGGGTGCTCCACGATCCTCTTCGGCACGGCCGAGCACGCGGACCGCGCGGCCGACGCCCTGCGCCTGACCGCCTCCGAGCTGCTCCGCCTCGGCGTCGTCGACGGCATCGTGCCCGAGCCGCCCGACGGAGCCCACACCGCACCGCACACCACCGCGCTGACGGTCAAGAGCGCCCTCGCGCGGACCCTCGCCCCGCTGCTCGACCTCTCCGGCGAGCAGCTCGTCGACGCCCGACGGAGGCGGTACGACCGCTTCGGGGACCCCCGACTGCAGCCCGTAGTGGACTGGGAGACGCACGATGAGCACTGAGGTGACCACCACCAAAGCCCAGGACGGCACCGACATGACGGTGGAGGAACTACGGGCCCACACCCTGCGCCTCGCCGGTGAACTCCCCGGCACACTGCGGCGGATCACGCTGCGGGCAGGCGCCCTCAGCGTGGACGTGGAGTGGGAGAACGCGCCGGTGCAGGCGGCTGCGGCCGCCCCGCCCGTGCAGACGGCCCCCGTGGCGGCGGCCGCTGCTCCGGAGCCGGAGACCGCCCCCGCCGACCTGGTACGGGTCACCGCGCCCCTCGTCGGCACGTTCTACCAGGCCTCCTCCCCGGGCGCGGAGCCCTTCGTCAAGGTCGGCGACACCGTGGAGGCCGGGCAGCAGCTCGCCATCATCGAGGCGATGAAGCTGCTCAACTCCATCACCGCCGAGGTCAAGGGCACCGTGCACGCCATCCACGTACAGGACGGGGACGTCGTCGAGTACGCACAGCCGCTCATCGACCTCGTCCCGGCCGGCTGAGACGAGGCGGACGACGACATGTTCGACAAGGTGCTCATCGCCAACCGCGGCGAGATCGCGCTCAGGATCATCCGGACCTGCCGCGACCTCGGGGTCCGCACGGTCGCCGTGTACTCGACCCCGGACGCCGACGCGCAGTTCGTGAAGGCCGCCGACGAGGCCGTGCACATCGGCCCCGGCGCGCCCACCCGCAGCTACCTCAACATCCCCAACATCATCGGCGCCGCCGTGAAGACCGGTGCCGAGGCCATCCACCCCGGCTACGGATTCCTCTCCGAGGACCCGTACTTCGCCGAGATCTGCGCGGACGACGGCATCACCTTCATCGGCCCGCCGCCGGACGTGATGGAGAACGTCGGCGACAAGGCCACGGCCCGCAAGCTCATGACGGCCGCGGGCCTACCGCTGCTGCCCGGCACCACCGAGCCCGTCGACTCGGTGGAGGCCGCCGAGGAGATCGCGCGGGACATCGGCTACCCGGTGATCATCAAAGCCGCGGCGGGCGGCGGCGGACGCGGCATCACGGTCGTACGCCGGCCGCAGGACCTGCGCGACGCCTACACCACCACCCGGGCGAACGCCCAGGCGGTGTTCAAGAACAGCGCCGTCTACATCGAGCGCTACCTCACCCGCACCCGGCACATCGAGATCCAGGTCCTGTGCGACGACTTCGACGGCGCCGTCCACCTCGGCGAACGCGACTGCTCCGTACAGCGCCGCCACCAGAAACTGGTCGAGGAGTCGCCCGGCCCCGGCATCCCGCCCGAACTGCGGGCCAGGCTCGGCGCGGCGGCCGTCGCCGGGGCACGCGCGGTCGGCTACCGGGGCGCGGGAACGGTCGAGTTCCTGCTGGAGGCGGACCCGGCGGCGCAGAACGCCTTCTGGTTCATGGAGATGAACGCCCGTATCCAGGTCGAGCACCCGGTCACCGAACTCGTCACCGGCGTCGACCTGGTCAGCGAACAGCTGCGCGTCGCCTCCGGCTCCCCGCTCACCGTCAAGCAGGAGGACATCGAGGTCCGCGGCCACGCCATCGAGTGCCGTATCAACGCCGAGGACCCCGACCGCGGCTTCGCGCCCACACCCGGCCTGCTGGAGAACTACCGCACGCCGGGCGGCCCCTGGGTCCGCGTCGACACCGACTACGTGCCGGGCTCCCGGGTCAGCCCCTACTACGACTCGATGATCGGCAAGCTCATCGTCTGGGGCCCCGACCGCGCCACCTGCCTGGACCGGGCCCTGCGCGCCCTGTCGGAGTTCGAGGTGTCGGGCCCGGGAGTCCACACCACGATCCCCATGCACCAGGAGATACTCGGCCACCCGGAGTTCCGCCGCGGGGGAGTCGCCACGGATTTCCTGGAGCGGCACTTCGCTCTGTAGACGCCCGGAGGCCGACATGTTCGGCGATATCTGCGAAATCTGCGACATCGAAGTGGCGATCCTGCGTCAACTGGAATGCGGCAGGTCCGACGAGTTCATTTCCCGCAGCATCGGTGTCTCCACCCGTACGCTGCGCCGCTATCTGGCCGGAATGTACGCGAAACTCGGGGTGGAGACCCGCTTCCAGCTGGGCGCGGCCGCCGCCCGGCTCGGCCTGCTCGGCGCCGTGGACACCCCGGACACCTGACGTATGGAAATTCCTGATCTCCGGTCCGGGAACTCCGTTGGGCGGCTTCTGTACTTTCGCCCGGGCGAATCCAAGAGTGATGGGTATGTCTCTCCGTATTGTCGTTTCCAGCGTTTCTTCCGACGCGCACATGTGGAATCTGGTCTATCTGCAGCTGCTGCTGGAGGAGGCCGGGCACGAGGTGACCAATCTCGGCGTGTGCCCACCGGACGGGACCGTCATGGACGCCTGCCGCGGCGCCGACCGCCCCGACCTCCTGGTGCTGAGCACCGTCAACGGCCACGGCCACCTCGACGGCCTGCGTCTGATCCGCGCCCTGCGCCGGGACCCCGAACTGGCTGCCCTGCCGGTGGTCATCGGAGGCAAGCTCGGCGTCCGGGGCGCGGACCACGCGGAGGACCGGCGGCTGCTCGACGCGGGCTTCGACGCCGTGTTCAACGAGTCGGACCAGTCGGCCGGCCGTACCCTCGCCGCATTCGGCGACTTCCTCGCAGGGCTGGCCGGAACGACAGCCGTACGCGAGACTCTCGTCGCCGGGGCGCCGCGCTGATGCCCCGGTTCGCCGACTTCGTCCGGACGGCGGCCGCTGCCGGGCGGCTGGTCGTGCAGCCGCGCATGGGTTTCGGTGAACTCGCCCGGATGCGGGCCGGGTTGAGCGCGGTGCGGAACTGCCGGGCCACCACGGTCGGCACCATCACGCTCGACAGCTACACCCGGGTCGGCGACCACGCCTCCGCCCGCCGCGCCCTGCGCGAGGGAGCCGAGCTCAACGGCTTCCCGCTGCTGGCCCACGGCGCGGGGACCGTGCGCGACCTCCTGCGCGAGGTCTCGGGCGCGGACTTCCCCGTCCAGGTGCGGCACGGTTCACCCCTGCCCCTCGACCTGTTCCGCACGATGGTCGCCGCGGGGGTCGACGCCACCGAGGGCGGCCCGGTGTCGTACTGCCTGCCCTACGGCCGGGTCCCGCTACCCGAGGCGACCGACAACTGGGCCCGCTGCAGCGAACTCGCCGCCGGCGCCGACGACCCCATGCACCTGGAGACGTTCGGCGGCTGCATGCTCGGCCAGCTCTGCCCGCCCTCCCTGCTGGTCGCGCTCAGCGTCCTGGAGGCGATGTTCTTCCGCGAGCACGGGCTGCGCTCGATCTCCCTCAGCTACGCCCAACAGGTGCACCTGGGCCAGGACCTGGAGGCCCTGGCTGCCCTGCGCCGCCTGGCCGGGGAGCATCTCCCCGGCGTCGACTGGCACGTCACCCTCTACACCTACATGGGCGTCTTCCCGCGCACCCCCATCGGCTCCTACCGCCTCGTCGAGGACAGCGTCCGCCTCGCCGTGCACAGCGGCACCGAGCGGCTCATCGTCAAGACGCCCGCCGAGGCCCGCCGTATCCCCGCGATCGAGGAGAACGCAGAGGCCCTGGAGTTCGCGGACGCCGTCGCCCGCCTGGCCGCAGGCGACTGCGCGGTCACCAAGTGCCCCCCGCCCACGGACACAGGCCTCCTCACCGAGGCCCGCACCCTGATCCACGCCACCCTCGAACTCGGCCGCACCGTCGGCTCCGCCCTGGTCACCGCCTTCGCCCGGGGTGTACTCGACGTGCCGTACTGCCTGCACCGCGACAACGCGGGCGCAGCGCGCGCAGTCATCGACGAGCAGGGCATGCTCAGCTGGTCGAGGGCGGGCGGCATGCCGGTCACAGTCCGCGAGACCGACGCCCTGTGCACCTCTCCCCTCACGGCCGACCGCCTGACCACCATGCTCGCCCACAACGAACGCCGATACGACCGCGAGGACTTGGTCGGCTCACTGCTTCGGAGCGCGGCATGAGTCCCCGCGCGGTCGTCGCCGCGTCCCCGGCTCTAGGCGTCCGTGTCTGTGGGGACTGGTGCGGTCTCTCTGCGGGTGCGGTGTTCGCGGTTGTGCTGACGGCCGACCGGTCGTCGGTGGGGTCGGCGTGCATGGGGCGCAGCCCCGACGGCGAGATCCTGCAGTTCGCTGCTTCGGAGCTCGGGACGAGGTCCCGCGCGGTCGTCGCTGCGATCCTGGCCGTCGGTGCCCGTGGCTGTGGCCGCTGGTGTGGTCTGTCTGCGGCCCGTGTGGAGCGCCGTTACGACCGTGAGGGCCTCTTCGGTTCGCTGCGGAGTGCGGCATGAGCGCCCGTACGGCACTCGCCGGCACCCTGGCCGTCGTCCGTGCGCGCGGCGCCGTGCGTGTTCTCGTCTCCCAGGGGCAGCCCGGGCTCTCGCTGTGCGGCGCCGACGGTCGCTGGACCGGGCTGGACGCGGACATCGCCCGTGCGGTCGCCGCCGCCGTGCTGGGCGACCCCGAGGCCGTCGAGTGGTGCCCGGCCGGATCCGCCGCCCGGCTCAGCCAACTGGCCGCCGGGCGAGCCGACCTGACGGTCTGCAACGTCAGCTGGACCATGGGGCGCGAGGCCGCGCACGGGCTGCTGTTCGCCGGGGTCACCTGCTACGACGGCGAGGGGTTCCTCGTACTCGCGGACTCCGGCTTCGACGACCCCGCCCAGCTGGCGGGCAGGCGCCTCGCCGTGCACGCCGGTTCCACCTCGCCGGCCAACCTGACCGCCTGGTACCGGCCGCGGGGCCTCGCCGTCGAGCCCGTCCCCTTCGACCGTCCCGCCGACGCGCTGCACGCCTACGCCTCCGGCGAGTGCGCCGCTTACGTCCTCGACAAGGTGGCCCTCGCGGGCGCCAGGCGTACGCTGCCCGACCCCGAGGCGCACCGGATCCTGCCCGCCGAGATCTCCCGCGAGCCCATGGCCGCCGTGGTGCGGGACGACGACCCAGGGTGGTTCCGCATCTGCCGCTGGGTGCTGCAACTCCTGTTCGCCGCCGAGTACGAGAGCCACCGCACCGGCGGCGCCGGCCGCGCCGCCGTCGTCCGCCAGGCCGGACGGCACGGACCCGCCGCCGGTCTCGACGAGCGGTGGGCGGCCCGTGTCCTCGACGCCGTGGGCAGCTACGCCGACCTGTACGAACGCAACCTGGGCCGCGCCTCGGGCCTCGATGTGCCGCGCGGCCCCAACGAGCTGTGGACCAGAGGCGGTCTGCACTACGCCGTGCCCCTGCACTGAGCCGCGGATCCACCCGGAGAAACCGGAGAAGAGGTACCGACTGTGAGCACCCCCAGCCGTCAGCAGCAGACCAGAGGAGCCGTCGAACTCACCGCGGCCATGGTCCTGTCGGGCACCCTCGGCGTCTTCGTCGTCGAGTCCGGCCAGCCCAGCTTCAACGTGGTCTTCTTCCGCTGCGTCTTCGGCGCCGTCGCCCTTACCGCGTACTGCCTGGCCCGCGGCCTGTTCAAGAACCACAACTTCACCCGCCGCACCTTCGCCCTCGCCGTCCTCGGCGGCGTGTGCATCGTCTTCAACTGGGTGCTGCTGTTCAGCAGTTACACCAAGACGTCCATCTCGGTGGCCACGGTCGTCTACCACACCCAGCCGTTCTACGTCGTGATCCTCGGGCTCGTCCTCTTCAAGGAGAAGCTCAACCGCCACCAGGCCGGCTGGATCGTCCTCGCCTTCCTCGGCGTGCTCCTGGTCGCCGACCTCACCTCGGCCGACGGCAAGAAGGGCGACGCCTACTTCCTCGGCGTCGGCCAGGCACTGCTCGCCGCGCTGCTGTACGCCTTCGCCACCGTCATCGCCAAGCACCTGAAGTCCGTACGCCCCGAACTCACCGCCCTCACCCAGGTACTGGTCGGCATCCCGCTGCTCCTGCCGTTCACGGCACTCGGCAAGACCGCGGGTCTCGGCGCCGACTGGGCCTGGCTGGTCGGACTCGGCGTCATCCACACCTGCCTGATGTACATCCTGCTGTACGCCTCGTACCAGAAGCTGCCCACCGCGAAGATCGCGGTCCTGTCCTTCGTCTACCCGGCGGTGGCCATCCTCGCCGACTTCACCGTGTACGGGCACCACATCACGCTCCTGCAGGCCCTGGGCGTCCCACTGATCGTCCTGGCGGGCCTCGGCGTGAACCTCGGCTGGCGGCTGCTGCCGGCCGGAGGCCGCCGTACGCACGGGGACAAGGCGGCGGCACCCGCGCTCACCCGGATCGGAGAACCCCGATGACCTTCGTCAGCGACACCAAGGCGCCGAGCATCGCCCTCGTCGGCGCGACCGGAGCGGTCGGCCACACCCTCATCGAGCTGATCGAGACCCGAGGCCTGCGCCACAACGGCATACGGCTCGCCGCGTCCGCACGTTCGGCGGGGCGGCGGATGGAGGTCGACGGTCTCTCCTGCACCGTGGAGGACCTGGACGGCTTCGACTTCTCGGACGTCGACATCGCGTTCTTCTCCGCCGGTACGTCCGTCAGCCAGAAGTGGGCCCGGCCGGCCGCCGCACAGGGCGCACTGGTCATCGACAACACCAACGCCTTCCGCATGGACCCGGACACCCCACTCGTCGTCCCGCAGGTCAACGCGGACGTGCTCACCGGCCGCCCGGCGAGCGGCATCATCGCCAACCCCAACTGCTCCACCATCCCGCTGGTGCGGCTCCTGCAGACGGTCGAGCAGCGGTGGGGGATACGGCAGGTGGTCGTCAGCACCTACCAGGCGGCCTCCGGGCAGGGCCAGCACGGCATCGAGGAACTCCAGGAGGGCACCGAGCTCGCCCTGCACGACCCCGACGCCGAACTGCCCGCGGAACGCTTCACCGCCCCGCTCGCCTTCAACGTCGTGCCGTTCATCGACCGGCTCCTGGACACCGGGTTCACCATGGAGGAGCAGAAGATGCTCCAGGAGTCCCGCAAGATCCTCGGTCTGCCGCACCTCGACGTCACCACCACCTGCGTCCGTGTGCCGGTCGTCAACTCGCACTCCGAGGCGGTGTGGGTGGAGGCCGCGGCCCCCGTCGACCGCGCCGAGCTGATCGCCCGCCTCGCCGCCCTGCCCGAGGTCACCGTCCACGACCAGGACACCCCGGGCCGCTTCCCGACCCCGCTGACCGCGGGCCACCCGGACCACGTCCACGTCGGCCGGGTCCGGGTCGCCCCGCACAACCCGCGCGGCTTCTGGCTCTGGCTGGTCGCCGACAACCTGCGCATCGGGGCCGCCCTGAACGCCGTACAGATCGCCGAGACCGTTCTCGACCGGGGGTTGCTGTGACCGACGCTGCCATTCTGAAGTTCGGCGGCTCCACCTTCCGTACCCATGCCGCCTACGACAAGCTCGCCGCCGGCCTCGAAGCCAGGCTGGAGCGTGAGGGGCGCAGGCTGGCCGTCGTGGTCAGCGCCATGCAGGGGGAGACCGAGCAACTGCGGGGCCGGCTGCACGAGGTCAACGCCCACCCCGAGGACGCCACCCCGGCCGGCATGCTCGCCACCGCCGACCTCATCAGCGCCCATCTGCTCGCCACCGCCCTGCACCGCAGGGGCCGCACCGCGACCGTCCTCGCCGGCCACCAGATCGGCCTCACCACCAACTCGTCCTTCCTGTGGGCACGGGTGATCGAGACCGACCCGGGACCGCTCGACAGGACCCTGGCCGAGTACGAGGTCGTCGTCGTCCCCGGCGGACAGGCCATCGACGCACAGGGGCGGCCCACCTGGCTCGGCAAGAACAGCTCCGACCTGTCGGCGATCGCGGTCGCCCGCGCCCTCGGCGGCACCGCCTGCGAGATCCACTCCGACGTCGACGGCATCTACACCTCCGACCCGCACCTGGTGCGCGGCGCACGACTGCTGCCGAAGGTCTCCTTCAACATGGCCGCCCTGATGTCCCTGTACGGCGCCAAGGTGCTGCACCGCCGGGCCGTGCAGCTCGCCCTGCGGCACGGCATCGAGATCGTCTGCCGCTACAACCGGGCGCCCTTCTCCCGCGGCACGACCATCAGCCGCGAGGGCGACCAGATGACGGCGATCGTCTTCAACCAGCGCTCCGTGGTGCTCGGTTACGACTCCGACGACTGCGCCGACCTCGCGCACGGCGTCTTCCACGCGGCCGGCATCGACACCGTACGGCTGACCGAGAAACCGTGGGTCGCCGTCGTCGGCGGCTTCGTCGACCTGGAGGCCGTGCAGCGCCGCCAGAACCTCAAACCCGGCACCTACGTCGGCGTCCCGGTCGCCGAGATCCGCGGCTCCAAGGTCACCACGCACATCGCGGAGAGCGGCGAGGACGCCCTGCACGTCGCCCAGCGCCTGCACGACCGGATCGACCTGCCCGACATGGAACCCGCACCACAGCCCCACCTCGCCGGAGTGTGACCGCCTTGACCTTCGCCGACCTCGAACTGCCCGACCGGGTGCGTGACACCATCGGTGCGGAGCTGTGTCTGCTGCCCGACCCGACCGCGGACGTCGACCGGGCCCTGACCCGCTACCACCGCATCTTCGCCGCGCTGCCCACCGAACTCCTCCAGCAGATCATGGACTTCGGCCGGCACAACGACTCCCCGGGCGTCATGCTCGTACGCAATCTGCCGCTGGACACGGACCTGCCGCTCACCCCCGTCGACGGCGAACCTTCCACCGCCAAGAACAGCTTCGTCGCCGAAGGCGTGCTGCTCGGCCTGACCGGACTGCTGGGCGAGCCGATCGGCGTGCTCACCGAGAAGGCCGGCCGACTCGTCCACGATGTCGTCCCGGTCCCGGAGGGCGCCCGCGCCCAGACCAACCAGGGCTCCGCGGTCTTCCTCAACTTCCACAGCGACATCACCTACGACACCACCGGCCGCTACGACGTCGCCAACCCGGACTTCCTCGTCCTCAACTGCCTGCGCGCCGCCGCCGACAACGACGCCTACACGTACTACGCCGACGCCCGCGACCTGTGCCGGCACCTGCCGGACCCGCTCGTCGAGACCCTGCGCAGCCCGCTGTACCGGCTCAACGCCCCCGGCAGCTACACCCGCAGCGTGGGGGAGGAGGTGCTGTCCGAACCGGTGCCCATCCTCAGCGGCGCCGCCCGCTTCCCGGAGATCACCGTCTCCGCCAACGGCACCCGCCCGCTCACCCGCGGAGCCCGCACCGCCCTCGACGCGCTGCAGGACGCCTGCCGGTCCGTCGCCCACACCGTACTGCTGGAACCGGGCCAGGCCCTGCTGATCAACAACCGCAAGGGCGTCCACGCCCGCTCCACCTTCCGGGCCCACCACGACGGCCGCGACCGCTGGCTCCAACGCACCTACATCCGCCGCAACCTGTGGAACGTGCGCTACAGGGCCACGCCCGAGGACCGGCGCGTTCATTACTGAATGCGGTGCCGTACCTAACGCTCTCAAGTCGGCAGCCGCCGCACGGGAGTTCGGGCGAAAGACGGAGTCCTAGGCTGACACGGCAAGAAGCAGTGTGTGCGCGGAGACGCGCCGCCTCGTGGGGCTCGGGCGTATGTGGGGGTGAGGAATTGACGGACGAGATTCCTCTTCTCGGCGACCTCGCGGTGAAGGCCTACGAAACGGCTCTGCAGAACGGCCGCTTCGACGACGAGGAGATCGCCGCCGCACTCGACGCGGAGATCACCGGGGTCGAGGAGCTACGCAAGTCCCTCCAGGACCTGCATCTGCTCAGCCCGAGCGCCCCCGGTCGCCCCGTCGTCCCCCTCGACCCCGAGGTCGCCGAGGCCGAACTGGTCACGCCACTGGAGGTGGAGATCGGACGGCGCCGACGCGAGATAGGTCGTATCCACGAGGAGTTGCGGTCCCTCGCCGCCGACTACCGCGCTCGGCCCGGCGTCTTGCCGGCCGACGTACCCATCACCGTCCTCGACGACGTCGAGGAGGTGCGCCGCGAGATCGACCGGGCCCGCTACGGCTGCACCCAGGAGCGCATGAGCCTGCAGTCCGGCGGCGGCCGCCCGCCCGAACTCCTCGAGGCCGACCGGGAACACACCCTGGAGCTGCTGCGCAGAGGCGTCCGCGTGCGCACCCTCTACCAGCACACTGCCCGCACCAGCCTCGCCACCCGCACCTACGTCCAGGAGATCAGCCGACGCGGCGCCGAGGTGCGCACCGTCGACGAACTCTCCGAGCGGCTCATCATCTACGACCGCAGAATCGCCTTCATCCCCAAGGAGCGCACCGGCCGGCAGCCGCCCGGCGCCGCCGTCATCACCGAACCCACGGTCGTCGGCTATCTGGCCCGCACCTTCGAGTCGGTATGGCAGGTCGGCCGGCTCTTCGAGGTGGACCAGCAGACCGTCGAATACCCGCAAGTCGCGGAAGAAGTACGGCATTCCATCATTCGCCTCATGGCCCTCGGGCTGAAGGACGAGGTCATCGCGCGCAGGCTCGGCATGGCGACCCGGACCTGCCGCCGCCACATCTCCGCCGTCATGGAGGAAATGGGCGCGGTCAGCCGATTCCAGGCAGGCCTGATAATCGGCCGCGAGAACCGGGAGAACGGCGAGGCCCGGGAAAACGGGGATGTTGGCCGCTAGCTGACGTCGCCTGTCCCCAAGGGGACACCGCCGGGACATGGCGTCCGCGCCCGCCCGGTGATTCGCTGGAACAGGAAATCCATCCGTTGTCGGCCCATGCAGGAGAACACCATGGATATCAGGCAGCTGGCGGCGTTCCACAAGGTGGCCACGCTGCTCAGTTTCTCGAAGGCGGCGACGGAACTGAAGTACGCGCAGTCCAGTGTCACCAGCCAGATAAAGGGACTTGAGATGTCCCTGGGCGTCGACCTCTTCGACCGTCTCGGCGGCCGTATCCAGCTCACCGAGGCGGGCCAGCGCCTGCTGCCCTACGCCGAGCAGATGCTGGCTTTGGCCGGCGAGGCCCGCGGCGCCACGGTCGGCTCCGGGGACCCCTCCGGCGTCCTCACCATCGGCTCGATGGAGAGCATCACGTCCTACCGCATGCCTCCGCTGCTGGAGTTCTTCCACCATCGCTACCCGGCCCTGCACATCGTGCTGAGGCCGAGCCTGTGCGCGGAGACCTGCCATGCGCTGCGGCAGGGGATGTTCGACATGGGCTTCCTGATGGAGGCCGAGACACAGCACCCCGGCGTCCAGACCGAGGTACTCGGCTCCGAACCGCTGACGGTGGTGGCCGCCCCCGACCATCCGCTCACCCAGCTCCCGAAGGTGACCACGGAGGAACTCCGCCGAACTCAGGTCATCTCCGCGGAGGCGGGCTGCGCCTACCGGGAACTCTTCGAGGCCGAGCTGAACGACGGCACGGGGGAGGCATTGCCGTTCCTGGAATTCGGCACGATCGAGTCCATCAAGCGGGGGGTTGCGGCGGGCCTCGGCATCAGCCTGCTGCCGACGGCCTGTGTTCAGGACACCCTGGATTCCGGAGTGCTGGTGAAACTGGACTGGGACATTCCCTTCGAGGTCTTCACACAACTGGCTTGGCGCCGCGGCAAGAACCTCACGCGTGAGATGCGGGTCTTCACGGACCAATCAATCCGGTTCCTGGCAGAGGAATACGGCCGCTGAGGCTTTTAGGGGCGCGGGACTGTGTCGATATGCGGCTCCGCCGCGTGGGCGCGACAAGCCCCCACTGACCCGCAGACTTACTCACAGGCGACTGGCCCCAATTCCCGCAACGTACTGCCCAGCACCCGGATGTGGTCATCGACGGTCGCCAGACCCAACCCCATGGTGCTCAGACAAAGATGCGTCGCCCCAAGGTCACGCCAACCAGCAACAAAATCCGCCCACTCGGCCCGCGGCACCTCCGCAAGCTTGAGGCGGGCCTCGAACCCGATCGCACCGGGATCACGGCCGGCCTGGACGGCATACGTCCGCACACGCCGCACCATCGCACGAGCCGTCTCGTCCGGCCCCCGCTGCGGCAACCATCCGTCACCCAGTTCGCCCGCCCGCCGCAGAACAGGCTCCGCGTTACCGCCGAACCACACCGGAACAAGCCCCCGCACCGGCCGAGGCAGAATCCCCGCGTCCTCGACGCGATGCCATCGCCCCTCATAGGTGACCGTGGGCTCCGCCCACAACGCCCGCAGCACCTCGACCTGTTCCGCGCTGCGGGCGCCCCGGTCGGTGAACGTCGCGCCGAGGGCGTCGTACTCCACGCGGTTCCAGCCGATGCCCACGCCGAGCCGCAGCCGGCCGCCGCTCAGGACGTCGACCTCGGCGGCCTGCTTGGCCACCAGGGCGGTCTGGCGCTGCGGCAGGACCAGCACCCCGGTGACGAGCTCCAGGGTGCGGGTGATCCCGGCGAGGTAGCCGAACAGCACGAAGACCTCGTGGAAGAGGTCTTCGCTGGTGTAGCCGTACCAGCCGGGGCGGGTGGCGGTGCCTGCGCCCAGTACGTGGTCGAAGGCGACCGCGTGCCGGAAGCCCAGCCCCTCCACGGCCTCGGCCCAGGCGCGCACCGCGCCCGGGTCCGCGGCGATCTCCGTCTGCGGGAACACCGCACCGATACGCATGCTCAGCCGACCAGACCCCAGCCGTCGTCCTCTGAGGACGTGGTCCGCAGTGCGCTGCCGTTCACCATCAGTGCCTCCTCGTGGGTCGATCCGGTCGTCCCACCGTCCCCAGCCGACCCCTCGCCCGGGCGGGGCCGCCCCACCGGTTCCGGCACTCTGTCACACGACGGATGACACTGCGTCAAGTGAGCGGTCAGTTCGAAGGAACTGACGTAGTACCCAGGTGGAGCTCGCAGAGTGTGCCGGGCGGACCCGGCGTCCTGACCTCGCCTCCGGCCCCGTCACTAGCGTCGGCCGGGACCGATCGTCACGCCCGTCCTCAACCCGGGCGCGCCCCCACGGAGTTGCCGATGACTTCCGCCGAAGACCGGATCGACGTGATCGAGACCTGCACCAGGATGCTGTGGCACGTCGACCTGCGCCAGTGGGAGGCCCTGCCGGCCCTGCTCGCGGAGAAGGTGACCCTGGACTACACGAGCCTCTTCGGTGGGGAAGCGGTGGTCAGCACCCGCGACCGGGTCATCGCCGACTGGCGGGCCGGGCTCGGCCATCTGAAGGCCACCCAGCACATGATCGGCAACCAGATCGCCGAGGTGTACGGGGACGAGGCGGTCCTCACCGCCCACTTCCAGGCGACCCACCTGCTGCCGGGCCCCCATGGCGGCCCGACCTGGACGCTCGGCGGCCGCTACCGCTTCGGCCTGACCCGCGGTGGACCCGGCTGGCGCATCACCGGCGTGGTGATGACCGCGGTGTGGGCGGACGGCAACCAGCAGATCATGACCCCTCCGGACAGCCAGTAGGCCGCGAAACGGCCACAAGGAGACGACATGAGCGACCTCACCGAGCAGACCCGGGACGTTGCCAAGCGGTGGTTCGCCGCCCTGACGAGCGGCGACTTCGGCACCGCGCTCGGCCTCCTCGCCGACGACGTCGAATGGATCAACTACCGCCCCGTGCCCGGCTACAACGACGACATGAAGTGGATCGGCACCCTGCACAGCAGCGCCGAAGTGGCCGACAGTGTCGGGGTCTTCGCCGGTCAGTGCGATGTGATCTCCGAGGAACTGCTCGACCTCGTCGTCGAGGGCGAGAAGGCCGCCGGGATCATCCACGAGATCTCCCGGGTCAAGGAGACCGGCATCGACTTCGAGATCATCTTCACGCACTGGCTGACCGTCCGCGACGGCCGGATCGTCCGCTGGGAGTCCCACACCGACCCCTCGCAGATCATCCGGGCGATCCGGGGCCAGGCGGTGGCCTCATGAGCGCCGCTCTCATCGCGGCCGTACGCGGCCGCGCCACAGAGGAGGTCCAGCGGCTGCTCGACGCGGGCTCCGACCCGAGCACGCGCGAGCACTCCTCCGGGCTCACCGTCCTGATGATCGCCGCGGGCCAGGCCGACCCGGCGACGACCGAGACGCTGATCGCGTCCGGCGCCGACGTCCACACCGCCGACTCCCGGGCCGGCGCGACCGCGCTGCACAAGGCCTGCCAGGGCGGCAGCCTGGACGTCACACGGCAGCTCGTCGAGGCCGGCGCCTTCGTGGACGCCGTCGCCCCCACCACCGGGCACACCCCGCTGATGGACGCCCTCTGGTACAAGTACCCGGACCTCGTGGAGTACCTCCTCGACCAGGGCGCGGGCCTCAAGCTCCACACCCACTACGGCTTCTCGCTCGAAGAGCACTTCGCCTACGAGCTGAACGTCAACACCTTCGGCAAGGACAAGCTGCTGCGCGCCGAGCAGCTCCTGAAGGAGCGCCGGGAGGCCGACGCGGGCGCCGTCGAGGCGCAGCCCCTGATGGCCGCCACCGCCGCCGGAGACACCGAAAAAGTACGTCAACTCCTCGTCGACGGCGCCGAGGTGGACGCCCGCGCCCCCTTCCTCAACGGCTTCAACGACGCCCACACCCCGCTGCTCGTCGCCTCCCGCGACGGCCACGGCGGGATCGTCCGGCTGCTGCTGGACGCGGGCGCCGACATCAACGCCGTCGAGCCCTGCTTCGGTGCCGTACCCCTGCACAAGGCCGTCTACAACGGCCACGCCGACATCACCGCCGAACTGGTCGCCCACCCGGGCATCGACCTCGACTTCCAGGGCGCCACCAACGGCTACACCCCGCTGCACGACGCCCTGTGGCACGGCTACGCCGACTGCGTGACCGTCCTGCTCGACGCCGGCGCCCGCACCGACCTGGTCGGCCACGACGGCAAGACCCCGCTCGACCTGGCCGTCGAGGTCTTCGGCGACGACGACCCGATCACCCGGCGGATCGCGGCACTCGCGGCGGCGTGCCGCCGACTCCCTCAACTCCCATAAGGAACCCCCATGTTGTTCTACGTCCAGATGCGCTGGAACCACGAGGGCCGGATCTCCCTGGACGAACTCTGGGAGATCGAGCGCGAAGAGGCCGAACACGCCCAGGAGACCCTCGACTCCGGATTCGCCGTCGGCCTGTGGAAGGTCGCCGCGCAGAAGCGGGTGATCGGCATCATCGAGTCCCCGAGCGCCGAGGAACTGGACCGCACCGCCCTCGGTCGGCTGCCGATGCGCGAGTACCTCGAGTTCGAGGAGGTCTGGCCGTTGCGCGACTACCTGGGCTTCGCCGAGGACGTGAAGAAGGCCTACAAGGTCTGACCGACCGGCTTCCCTTCCGACCGACCGACTCCCCTGGAGACCGTCATGATCCACCAGCTGATCTTCGCCCATCCCAAACCCGGAATGTCCGAGCAGGAGTTCCAGGACTACTGGGTCGACGTCCACGCGGTGCAGTACGCGAGCAAGATCCCGCAGATCAAGAAGTATCTGATCGACACCCGCATCCCCTTCGGCCCGGAACCGGACGACCCGCTGTGGAGCGGCATCGCGGAGATCTGGCTGGAGAACGACGAGGACCAGCTCGCCTCCCTGCAGACGCCGGAGTTCCTTCAGGGCGCCCGGCTCGACGAGCCCAGGTGGGCGGCCTTCTGGCGCACCGTCGTCCTCGACACCGACGCCCACGTCCTGCGGGCCGGTGACCACCCGGCACCCGAGGACGGCGTGAAGATCGTCGCCCTGGTCAAGCGCGCCGAGGGCACCACCGTGGAGCAGTTCCGCGAGCGCAGCCTCGGCGAGCACGCCGAGCTGATGCTCCAGGTGCCGGGCCTGCGCCGCTACCTCCAGTGCTTCACCCGGGACGGCGCCTACGCCATCGGCGAAGCCCTCCTCGACGCCGCCTACCTGCTCTCCTTCGACAGCCTCGAAGACCTGGAGAAGGCAGCGGCCTCCGAGGAGTACGCGAAGGCCAAGGACGACCTCGTCACCTTCGTACAGCCCCGCTATCTGCACCACATGGCGGTCAAGGAGCACTGGATCATCGGCTCGGAGGACAGCGCACGTGAACACGGCTGAGCACACGGACGGAAACCCGGGGCGCACCCAACTCGCCCTGGCGACCCTCGCCCTGGGCGCCTTCGTCATCGGCACGGCGGAACTCGTCATCGTCGGCATCCTCAACCTCATCGCCAAGGACACCGGCGTCTCGGTCGGCACGGCCGGCCTGCTGGTCACCGCCTACGCCCTCGGCATCTGCATCGGCGGCCCCCTGCTCACGGCCGTGACCATCCGGCTGGGCCGCCATCTGCTGCTGTGGTCGGCGCTGTCGGTGTTCCTCGTCGGCAACCTGCTCGCCGCCGTCACGACAAGCTTCGGCGCCCTGATCGTGGCCCGGGTCATCACCGGCGCCATCCACGGCCTGTTCATCGGCGTGGCCTCGGCGCTCGCAGCGCACCTGGTCCCGGCCGGCCAGCAGGGCCGGGCCGTGGCCATGGTGTTCGGCGGGATCGCCGTCTCCACCGTGATCGGCGTGCCGCTCGGCACCCTCGTCGGCAACGCGATCGGCTGGCAGGCCACCTTCGTGGGCATCGTCGCCCTCGGCGCGCTGGCCCTGGTCGCCACGCTCGCCTTCGTCCCGCGGGTCGGCCTGACCGGGCCCACCGGCCTCGGCTCACAGGCCCGACACGCCTTCGCACCCAGGGTGCTGGCCCAGCTGGGCGTCGGACTGCTGCTGCTCGGCGGCCAGTTCGCCGCCTTCACCTACCTCGCCTCCTACCTGGAGGACGTCACCGGCATCTCCGGCGGCGTGGTCAGCGCCTTCCTGCTCGTCTACGGCATCGCCAGCGCCGTCGGCGTGTTCGGCGGCGGCCGGTTCGCCGACCGCGGGGCCGCCACCACGCTGGTGGTGGCCAACGTCGCGCTCGCCCTCATCCTGACCGCGCTGCACTACGTCGGCGACAACCCGGCGCTGACCGCCGTCGCGCTCGCCGTGTGGGGGCTGGTCGGCTTCGGCCTGGTGCCCTCCTTCCAGCTGCGGGTGATCACCCTGGCCGGACCCGGCGGCGACCTCGCCGCCACCCTCGGCGCCTCCGCCGTCAACGCGGGGATCGCCGGGGGAGCGGCCGCCGGCGGCTGGGCCGTGGAGGCCCATGGCGTCGACTCGGTGTTCGTACTCGCCCTGATCGTCATGGTCGTGGCGCTGCCCGCGACCTGGGCCGCGACGCGGCTGCGTCCGGCTGCCGACGAGCCCGTCCAGGCGGTGTCCCCGGTCGCCGACCCCACCTGAGACCCAAAGGACCGCCCCATGCAGATCATCGCCAAGAACAGCCTGCCCACCGTGCAGATCAACGGCGAGGTGGCCGCCCACATCCTCAACGCGAGCGACCATCCGGGTCTCAGCGTCTCGGCGTTCATCGTCGACGTCGCGACCGACGCGGGCCCCCCGCGCCACACCCACCCCTACGAGGAGATCTTCGTGATCGTCGAGGGCACGGTACGGCTGGAGGCCGGCGGCGAGACCGTCGACGCGACGCCCGACGACATCTGCGTCGTACCGGCCGGAGTGCCGCACAAGTTCGCCAACCTCGGCCCCGGCCGGGCCAGCATGGTCAACATCCATGCCGCCAAGGACGTCGTCACCGAGTTCGTCCCCGACGAGGCCGACACCAACGAGTCGTACGCGTACAACCGCCCGGGCGCTTGAGAGGACCCGCACATGAGGATCGGCATCCTGGGCGGCGGCGAGATCGGCGGCACCCTCGCCCGTCTGCTCACCGCCGCCGGACACGAGATCGCCGTCGCCAACCGGCGCGGGCCCGATTCCCTCGCCGGGCTGGTCGCGGAACTCGGCGGACGGGCCAGGGCGGCCGGGGTCGAGGAGGCGATCGCCTTCGGTGACCCACTCGTCGTGGTGGCCATCCCGTTCGGTGCCTACGAGAGCCTGCCGGCCGACGCGCTCGCCGGGAAGGTCGTCGTCGACACCACCAACTACACACCTGGCAGAGACGGCACCTTCCCCGAGCTTGAGTCGGACCGGACCACGTCGTCCGAGCTGATCGCTGCCCATCTCCCCGGCGCCCGTGTGGTCAAGGCGGTCAACACCCTCAACTACAAGTACCTGCTCGACCTCGCCCGGCCGGGCGCACCCCGCGAGGAGCGGACCGCGCTGTTCGTCGCGGGCGACGACCCGGAGGCCAACCGGCTCGTCACCGAACTCCTCGACGAACTGGGCTTCGCCCCCCTGCCGACGGGCTCCCTCGCCGGGGGAGGACGCCGGCAGCAGCCCGGCACCCCCGTCTTCAACCGCCCCCTCGACGCACGTCTCGCCCAAGAGAGGTGGAGCACATGACCACTGTGGAGACCATCCGGTTCAAGCTGCGCGAGGCCGTCGACGACGCCGAGTTCCAGCAGCTCAACCGCACGATGGAGAAGGAGTACCTGGAGGCCCGCGCCGGCTTCCTCGCCCGCTCGACCGCCCGGGGCGCCGACGGCGAGTACCTGGTGATCGTCCACTGGGCGTCCCCCGAGGACGCCGAGGCCACCATCGCGGCCTTCTTCGCCGCCCCCGAGACCCAGGCCTTCCTCGCCGCCGTCGATCTGGAGACCGTACAGCCCGGCCGCTACGAGCTGATCGAGAGCTGAGGTCTTCCCTCGGGCTTTCTCCTCGGACTTTCTCCCCGGCCGGGCCGGCTCCAGGACTGTGAGGGATCCGGAGCCGGCCCGGCCCACCTGTCGACACAAGAGAAGAAGTGGGAGCCATGGCACCCTCAACGACCACTCCCGCGTCGGCCGCCGCCGTACGCGCACTGCGCACCACCCTGCGGGGGAACGTGCTCGCGCCGGGCGACCCGTCCTACGAGTCGGCGCGGCGCGTGTGGAACGGCGCGGTCGACGCACGGCCCGCGGTCATCGTCCGGCCCGCCGACGAGACCGACGTGACCTGGGCGGTCCGCATCGCCCGCACGCACCGGCTGCCGCTGACCGTCCGCGGCGGCGGCCACGACTGGGCGGGGCGGGCAACCGCGGACGACGGCCTGATGATCGACCTGTCCGCGATGCGCCGGGTCACCGTCGACCGGGCCTCCCGCACCGCAGTAGCGCAGGGCGGCGCCCGGGCCGGTGACCTCGTCGAGGCGACGCGGGCCCTCGGGCTCGCCCCCGTCACCGGCACCGTCAAGGCGGTCGGCTTCGCCGGCCTCACCCTCGGCGGCGGCTACGGGCTGCTCGCGGGCCGGTGCGGACTCGCCCTGGACAACCTGGTCTCCGCCCGGGTCGTGCTCGCCGACGGCCGCCCCGTCGTCGCCGGTGCCGAGCAGAACCCCGACCTGTACTGGGCGCTGCGCGGCGGAGGCGGCAACTTCGGTGTCGTCACCGAACTGCGCGTACGCCTGCACCCCATCAGCACCGTCCTGGCCGGCATGATCCTCTACCCCCTCGCACAGGCCGCCTCCGTCCTGCGCGGCTACCGCGAGATCATCGCCTCCGCGGCCGACGAACTGACCGTCATGACCGGCTTCTTCGGCGGACCCGACGGACAGCCCCTGATCTACGTCCTGCCGGTGTGGTGCGGCGACATCGCCCGGGGCCGCCCGGTCATCGACCGCTTCACCGCCCTCGGCACACCCCTGGCCGGACAGGTCTGCCCGCAGGAGTACGCGGGCGTCCTCGGCATGTTCGACCAGGTCGTGGTCGACGGCCGGCACAACGAGATGGGCACCCAGTGGCTGCCCGAACTCACCGACACCACCGTCGAGTTGATCGTCGAAGCAGCGGCCGGCGCGACCTCGCCCTACTCCGGCCTGTACATCCACCACTTCCACGGCGCCGCCGCCCGCGTACCGGCCGCAGACACCGCCTTCGCACTGCGCCGGAACCATCTGCTGGTGGAGGTCGCCGCGGCCTGGGAGGGCGCCGAACGGGCCGCGCCGCACCGGCGCTGGGCGCACGAGGTCTCCACCGCGTTCGCCGAGCACGCACTGCCCGGCGGCTACCCCAATCTGCTCGGCCCCAACGAGAGCCGGCGCGCCGCGGCCGCGTTCGGCCCGGGCACCGCACGGCTGCTGAAGACCAAGGAACGCTACGACCCGGACCACGTCTTCAGCGCGGTGGCGGCGCTCGAACCGACCCCTACCGACTCAGGAGCCTGATCACCATGACCGAAGTGGCGAGCACCGCCCGCACCGTGCGGGACGCGACCCTGGACGTCCTGCGCGCTTTAGGACTGACGACTGTCTTCAGCAACCCCAGCCACACCGAGATGAAGCTGTTCGAG
This sequence comes from Streptomyces sp. NPDC001157, assembly GCF_053598255.1. Classification (NCBI taxonomy): domain Bacteria; kingdom Bacillati; phylum Actinomycetota; class Actinomycetes; order Kitasatosporales; family Streptomycetaceae; genus Streptomyces; species Streptomyces sp. NPDC001157. Next base: position 45,647 of record NZ_JBSFJW010000014.1, on the reverse strand, counting down.
TACTGGCCCGAGGACGAGTTCCGTTTCGTCATGGGCCTGCAGGAGGCCGCCGTCGTCGGCATGGCCGACGGCTACGCCCAGGGCACCGGCGAACCGGCCCTTGTCCTCATCAACGGCGGACCCGGCCTCGGCAACGCCATGGGCAGCGTGTACACGGCGGCCGCGGCGAACACGCCGATGGTCATCCTCGGTGGGCAGCAGGCCCGCAAGATGCTCCTCGGGGACCCCTTCCTGGTCGCCAAGGACGCCACCCAGCTGCCGAAGCCGTACATCAAGTGGGCCGGCGAGCCCGGGCGTCCGCAGGACGTGCCCGCGCTGATCGCACAGGCCTACCAGATCGCCAAACAGGCCCCGCAGGGCCCGGTGTTCGTGGCCGTCCCCGAGGACGACTGGGTCCGCCCGGCCGATCCGGAGCCGGTGCGGATCGCCGAGGTGGAGAGCGCCGTCGTACCCGATCCGGCGGTCCTGCAGCGGATCGCGGAGGCCCTGAACGGCGCCGAGCGGCCCGGTCTGGTGGCCGGCGGTCCGGTGGACGCGCAGGGCGCGCGCGGCGACCTGATCGCCCTGGCCGAGAAGCTGAACGCGCGGGTGTGGGGCGCCCCGGTGTGGAACCGCGGCGCGTTCCCGGAGAACCACCCCCTGTTCGCCGGCGTCCTGCCGCCCATCCCCGAGCTGGTCAACCAGCGGCTCGGCGAGCAGCACGACGTGGTCGTCGTCCTCGGCGGCCCCGCGTTCACGCTCTTCACGGCTTGGGACCTGTTCTCGACCGCGCCCGCGGACCTGGACAGGACGCCTCGGCCTCAACTCACCCCCGACGTACGGTTCCTGCACGTCACGGACAACCCGCAGGCCGCCGCGGCCACCCTGGCGAACACCGGCTTCGTGGCCCCGCCCGGCGCGGTCGTGAAGGGCCTGGTGCCGCTGGTGGAGCAGCGCGAGCGGGTCGAACTCGCCCCGGTGCGCGAGCCCGTAGCGGTGCCCGAGCCCTCGACGCCGCTCACCCAGGCGTACCTCTTCCACGTCCTGTCCCAGGAACTCCCCGAGGACGCCCAGCTGTTCGAGGAACTGCCCATCGCCCGCGCCGACTTCCACGAGCAGATCCCGCTCGGCGCGGACAACGGCTACTTCGCCACCGCCAGCGGCGCCCTCGGCTTCCCCTTCGCCGGAGCCGTCGGGTACGCCCTCGCACACCCGGAGAAGCGCGCCGTGGTCGTGGTCGGCGAGGGGTCGGCGCAGTACACGCTGCACGCCTTGTGGACCGCGGCCCAGCACCGGCTGCCGGTCACCTTCGTCATCCCCGACAACTCCGGCTATCTGTCCCTCAAGTACTACCTCCAGGACCAGAAGTCCTGGCAGAAGGGCTGGGACCTCAGCGGCGTCGACATGGCCCAGCTGGCCCGAGGCTTCGGCGTGCGCGGCGAACGCGTCGAGACACCGGAGAACCTGCGCGAGTCCCTCCGCAGCGCCCTGACAGCCGACGGCCCGGTCCTCCTGGACGTCGTGGTCGCCGACCCGGGGCTGTTCCGCCTCTGACCCCGCACACCGACACCGACGCCCTCCGCCCAGCGGAGGGCGTCCTTTGTTGCGCAGTGGACAACAACCCTGCCCGCGGCCCGATTTGCCGTAGTGCGGTCTGCCACTTGGGGATGTGCGCCACCCGGAGCCCTCCCTTCTGGTACCGGCCAAACCCCGAAAACTAGACATGAGTTCGGCAGTTCACATGTCCGAAGCGAACGCCGACCGTGCCGACCGAGAGGAACCTCATGAGCAGGCGCATCCTCGTCGTCCTGTCCGAGTACGGCTATTGGGGCGAGGAACTCATCGGCCCCCTGGAGACCTTCGACAAGGCGGGATACCACCTCACCTTCGCCACCCCGACCGGCAAGCGGCCCGTGGCGCTGCCCCCGAGCATGGATCCCGACTACGTCGACCCGCCGCTCGGCCGCTCCGTCACGACCCCGGAGATGGCGGCGAAGGTCGAGGCCGTCGAGGCCTCCGACCGCCTCGACAACCCCCTCGACCTGTCGTCCTGGCTGCCCGACCGGCCCTACCGTTCGAAGCCGTACTTCCTGCGCGACTGGGAGGCGTACAACAGCCGCGTGGAGAAGGTCCGCGAGCAGATCGCCGACCGCTACGACGCCCTCCTCATCGTCGGCGGCAGCGGCCCGATCGTCGACCTCGCCAACAACTGGCGCGTCCACGACCTGATCCTCGCCTTCCACCACCTGGACCGCCCGATCGCCGCCGAGTGCTACGGCGTGGCCTGCCTGGCCTTCGCCCGCGACCAGGAGGACCGGGAGAGCATCATCCGCGGCAAGCACGTCACCGGGCACTGCATCGAGTACGACTACCTCGACGGCACCGGGTTCGTCGGCACCGACTTCAACATGGGCCCGCCGCCGTACCCGCTGGAGTACATCCTGCGCGACGCGACCGCCCCCGGCGGCGCGTACCACGGCAACTTCGGCAAGACCACCTCGGTGATCGTCGACTATCCGTTCATCACCGGGCGTTCGACGCCCGACTCCTACCTCACCGGCCAGAAGACGGTCGAGGTGCTCGACCAGGGCCTGCGCCAGTGGGGCTTCCGGGCCGCCGCCCAGTCGTAGCCACCGATCCCGACGAGAGGCGGTACCACCATGGACAGCAGGCCGGCCCGTGCGGCGTTCCTCGAACAGCTCGCCGTCGACGGGGTGCCGTACATGTTCGGCAACCCCGGCACGGTCGAGCAGGGCTTCCTGGACGAGCTGCGCCACTTCCCCGGCATCGAGTACGTGCTGACCCTGCAGGAGGCCGTGGCCGTCGGCATGGCGGACGGCTACGCCCGCGCCACCCGCCGCCCGGCCGTGGTCCAGCTGCACTCCGGGGTGGGCCTCGGCAACGGCATCGGCATGCTCTACCAGGCGAAGCGCGGCCACGCCCCGCTCGTCGTCCTGGTCGGCGAGGCCGGCCTGCGCTACGAGGCGATGGAGGCGCAGATGGCCGCCGACCTGGTGGCCATGGCCGAGCCGGTGACCAAGTGGGCGACGCGGGTCGTGGACCCCGAGTCCACGCTGCGGGTGCTGCGCCGCGCGTTCAAGGTGGCCGGCACCCCGCCGTACGGGCCGGTCCTCGTCGTGCTGCCCGCCGACGTGATGGACCGGCCCACGCGCGAGGAGGCGGTGCCGGTGTCCTACCCCGACACCGCCTCCGCACCAGACCCCCAGTCGCTGGCGCGGGCGGCGGAGCTGCTGGCCGCGGCGCGCAAACCGATCGTGATCGCGGGCGACGGGATCCACTTCTCCGGCGCACAGGAAGAGCTGGGGCACCTGGCCTCGGTGTGGGGCGCGGAGGTGTGGGGCGCCGACTGGGCCGAGGTGAACCTGTCCGCCGAACACCCCGCCTACGCGGGTCAGTTGGGCCACATGTTCGGTGAGAGCAGCCGACATGTCACGGGCGCCGCGGACGCCGTGCTGCTGTGCGGCACCTACGCGCTGCCCGAGGTCTTCCCGGCCCTGGAGGGTGTCTTCGGCGAAGGGGTGCCGGTGGTCCACATCGACCTGGACACCGACGCGATCGCCAAGAACTTCCCCGTCGACCTCGGTCTCGTGGCCGATCCCAAGCGGTCCCTCGCGCTGCTCGCCGACGCGATCGAGGCCCGGATGAGCCGCGAGGACCGTACGGCGGCCCAGGACCGGCTGCGACGAGGGGCCGCCGCACGGGCCGAGGCCCGGGCGGCCGCCGCCCGCGGCGCCCGTGAGCGGGCCGACGGGGTGGAACTCCCGCACATCGCCTTCGCCGAGGAGCTGGCGGCCCGGCTCCCCGACGACGTCGTCCTGTTCGACGAGTCCCTCACCGCCTCCCCGGACCTCTTCGGGCCGCTCCCGGCGGCCGAGCCCGGCCGCTGGCACCAGACCCGCGGGGGCTCCCTGGGCGTCGGCATCCCCGGCGCGCTCGGCGCCCAACTCGCCCGCCCCGATGCCACGGTGGTCGGCTTCACCGGCGACGGCGGCAGCATGTACACCTTCCAGGCGCTGTGGACGGCGGCCCGGCACGACATCGGCGCCAAGTTCGTCGTCTGCAACAACAGCAGCTACCGGCTGCTGGAACTCAACATCGACCAGTACTGGAGGGAGCAGGGGATCCCGGAGCACGAACACCCGGGGATCTTCGACCTCTCCCGGCCGGCCATCGACTTCGTCGCCCTGTCGAGGTCCCTGGGCGTGCCCGCCCTGCGCGTGGAGAAACCGGGCCAGGTCGCGGCGGCCGTCGACGAGGCGCTGTCGCACCGCGGCCCGTTCCTGATCGACCTGGTCACCGAACGGGGGAGGGGACGGTAGCGGTGCGACTGACGGGTCACAAGATCGCCGTACTGATGGAGAGCGACTTCTACGAACCCGAGATCCTCTACTACGCCCGCCGCTTCCCGGAGGAGGGCGCCGAGGTCCACTTCCTGTCCCGGCTGTGGGGCGAGAAGGAGATGACCTTCCAGGGACACGAGCACCGGATGCCGTTCACGGTCGGCGAATCCCTCGAGGACGTCGACGAGTTCGCGCTGAAGGAGTTCAGCGCCGTCATCGTCCCCTCCGGCATGGTCGCCGACCGGCTGCGCTACACCGAGGACCCGGACCGGCTCCCGCCCGCCGCAACGTTCCTGCGCCGCGCGTTCGCCGACCCCGCCATCCTCAAGGGGGTCATCTGCCACGGCATGTGGCTCGCGGCCCCGGTGCCGGGACTGGTCCGCGGCCGGCGCGCCGTGGTCCACAACAACCTGCTGGGCGATCTGCGCAACATGGGCGGCAGCTACGTCGACCAGGACGTCGTCGTCGACGACGACCTCGTCACCGCCCGCACAGGCGAGCACTGCCATCTCTTCGCCCGCACCATCATCGACCTGCTCGCCGCACACGGGACGAGAAGCACCGGCACCGGCTTGTGGGCGCGGTGAGCTGATGAACACTCACGGGGGAACGCGCCGAACGGGCCGGTCAGTTCTGGTGCTGCCGCTGGCCGGTCAGGGCCTGCGCGGGATCGTAGGTCGTGGGCATCCCGGAGGCCTGCAGCGCCTGGTCGTAGGCCTCCAGGGCCTCCTTCGCGCGGCCCTGGCGCTTCCACACGTCACCGAGGTGGCGCCATTCCTGCGCGGTCTCGTACGACGCCGCGAAATGCCTGAGCTGGCGGGTCGCCGCGTGCAGACCCTGCAGGCCTTCCTCCGTCTCCCCGCGCAGCAGATGGATCTCGGCGATCCTGACGCGTGCCCCGACCGCCTCGACGCGCGGACCCGAGCTGAGCAGCCCGAGGGCGCGGCGGGCGTGGGAGACGGCCTCGTCCCAGCGGCCGAGCTGGGTGTTCGCGTCGCTCAGACAGATCTCGCACCTGGCCTGCTCCACGGCCGTGCCGAGCTCCGCCAGCGTCTGGCCCGCGTCCTGAAGCAGTTCCAGCGCCCGGGCCGGGTCGGGCACGTCGGACTGCAGCTCCAGCCAGGCCACCGTCATCTTGAGCATCGCCACATGCCGCAGATTGTCGTCGTCGGCCATCATCGCCAGGGCCCGCTCGGTCAGCGCGAGCGCCTCGGGGAGCTGCCGCCGGGAGAGGGCGACCAGCCCGGCGTTCCAGTACACCGCGCCGCGGCCGGCGCGTCCGCCGTGGTCCTCCGCCACCGGAACGAGCTTCTGGGCGAGAAGGTGGGCGCGGGTGATGTCGCCGCGCATGAGGTACGAGCCGATGAGCGTCGCACCGACCTGGATGTGGTCCACGGTGACGTCCAGACCGAGCGCGTCCAGCCTGGCCAGGGCCCGCTCGCCGATCTCGATGCCGAGGGTGATGTCGCCCATGTTGCGGTAGCAGCGGCTGAGGGCGACCTGGACGCGGCACCACTCGTCGGAGCCGGCCGCGAGAGACGGGTCCTTGCCGAGCTCCTCCAGCACGGGGATGGCGGCCTCGATCCGGTCGAGCTTCTCCAGCGAGGTCGCCTGGCCGATGCGCGCGCGCAGCCGCATGTGCGGGTCCAGCAGAGCGGGTTTGGCGAGGAGTTCACCGAAGGCCTGGAGAGCCTCGCCGTTGTCACCGTTCCGCAGTGCCATTTCGGCGAAAGAGAGCTTCAGCCTGGTGTCCTCCAGCGCGTGGTCGTCGCGACCGGTGCGCAGATGGTCCGGCGAGCACCCCAGTTTCCCGGCGAGAGCGGAGAGCACCGCATCCGAGGGAGCCCTTTTCCCTGATTCGATGAGCGAGATGTAGCTCGCCGAGATATCCGAGGAGGCCAGATCCTGCTGCTTCAGCCCGAGTTTGACGCGGAGGGTCCGGATGCGCCTGCCCAGCTCGACCGGAGATGTGCTTTCCGCTTGATCCATTTGGCTTCCCAGAGGTGAGCACATGACTTGAGATTCATAGATCACAATACCAGCATGACTGGGCCACGCCAATGGGCTTGACCGGGCTGTGGCCTGGAGCGGCCGAAAACACCCTGCTCCGCTTGCGGTTGCCATGTGCGCGAGTGGGACACGGAAATTCCGATTCCGGCAATGCCAAATGCAATCTCCATTTTACTGAAACGCACTTGACTGATTAAGTAATGTTCGATTGACTCTCATAGTAAATAAAAAACCTCTAGGGGGAATGGAGAAAAGGAGTGATTCACAAAATCGCCGCAATGCTTGTGGCTGTGTTGTTCGTCGCCGGACTGGTCGGCGGCGGGACCTTCCTCGCAGAAGGAGGGGCGTCCGTGCAGACGGTCCAGCCCGCCAGGGAAAACGGACCCGCGGGCGGCGGCTGCTGCTGAACCGGCCGGCGCACCTCGGCCGACCGCCGTAAAAGGGAGTCCTACCCGGATACGCCCCGAGGGTCCGTGGGCGGAAAATGACAGGCGACTGAACGGCCACCCCCCACAGCCGTCTTCAGGGTCGCCGGGATTTCCCGTTCACACCTGCGCTGTTCCTCCCGTCGAAGTGAAGCGAACACGGGGCAGCGTGTCCGGAACCGGCATCCCGTCACGTACTCGCCGACCGTCGACGGATCGCCCCGCAGGGCACCGGTCGTACGTGCTCGCTGCAGCGCGGGATCAGGCACCGCCACCGCGTCGAGCAGCGCCCGGGTGTACGGGTGGGCAGGCCACTCGAACACCTCCTTGACCTCGCCGGTCTCGACGACGCGACCGGCATGCATGACCGCGACCCGGTCGGCCGTCTGACGCATCACGGCCAGGTCGTGCGAGACGAACAGACAGGCCGGGCCGGGCTCCTCCCTCAGCCTGCGCAGCAGATCGAGGATCCCGGCCCCCACGGACACATCGAGTGCCGACAGCGGCTCGTCCAGCAGCAGCAGCGCCGGCCGGGCGGCCAGGGCCCGGGCGATGGCGATGCGCTGCCGCTGGCCGCCGGAGAACCGGTGCGGGCAGGCGGACATGTCCTGCGGGCCGAGCCCGACGAGCCGCAGCACCTCCGCCACCCGCGCGGCGACACGCTCGGCCGGCATCCGCTGCACCCACAAAGGCTCGGCGACGATGTCACCGACCGGCATCCGCGGGTCCAGGCTCGACATCGGGTCCTGGGGCACGATCTGCACCGCACTCCGCAGCCGCCGGGCCGCCTCGCGCGACAACGACGAGGTGTCCTGCCCGAGGATCTCGATCGTCCCGCTCTGCGGGACCGCCAGGGAGATCACTTCGAGCAGCGTGGTGGACTTCCCGGCCCCGGACTCTCCCACCAGCCCCAGGGTCTCCCCCCGGCGCACCTCCAGATCGACCGACTCCACGGCGCGTACGACGCGTTCACCCGCCGTCCGTCGCCCCCGGCGCGGGCGCCACGGCCTCGACGCCTTCCACGGCCCGAAGGCGCCGGGCGCGGGATAGGACTTGGCGAGCCCGGTGATCCTCAGAACAGGCTCCGGCTCGGGCGCTCCCGCCGGCGGTCTGCGGTACACGGACGGCGGAAACAGCTCGACGGAGCTGCGCTTCACGGCCTCGTCGCCCCGGTGGCAGGCGGCCACATGCCCGTCATCCCCCCTGAGTTCGGGTATCTGCTTCCGGCACCTCTGCTCGACGAGCGGACACCGCGGGGCGAAGGCGCAACCCGGTCCGCTGCCACCCGCGGCGGGCGGTTCGCCCGGCACGGGGGTGGGCGGGGTCTCCCCGTCGACGCGGGGCACGGACCCGATCAGCCCCTTGGTGTACGGCATCCGGGACCGCGCGAAGAGCGCGTCAGCATCGGCGCTCTCGACGATCCGCCCGGCGTACATCACCGCGACCCGGTCCGCCGTCCCCGCCACCACGCCGAGGTCATGGCTGACCAGCAGCAGCGCCGCGCCGGTGGCCCGCCGTGCCGTCGTCAGCGCCGCGAGCACCTGGGCCCGCACGGTCACGTCCAGTGCGCTGGTGGGTTCGTCGGCCACGATCACCTCGGGGCGGCCCGCCATCGCCATGGCGATCATGGCCCGCTGCCGCATCCCGCCCGACAGCTGGTGTGGGTAGGAACGGGCGGCCCGGCCCGCCTCGGGCACCCCGACCGCATCCAGCAGCTCGGCCGCGACCCGCAGTGCCCCCTCCCGCCCCGGGCGCGGGCGCTCATGAATACGCAGCACCTCACCGATCTGGTCCCCCACCCGCTGCACCGGAGTGAACGCGCCGAGCGCGTCCTGGAACACCATGGCGATGTGCCGCCCCCGTACCCCGGCGAGCTCGCGCACGGGCAGCCCCACCAGCTCCCGCCCGAGCAGCCGCACCGAACCGCTCACCTCCACGCCGGGCGGGCACAGACCGAGCAGCGCCAGGGCGGTGAGGCTCTTCCCCGCGCCCGACTCGCCGACCAGCCCGAGGACTTCCCCCCGGCACAACCGGAGATCGACACCACGCACGAGCTCCTTGCCGGACGACCGACGCGCCCCCACCACCCCGACCCGCAGCCCACACACCTCAAGCAGCACATCACCCGTCACGCCCGGCCCCCGCGGTTTGGCCCTCGCACGCGGCGCTCCCTGCCATGACCCGCCCCAGGCTTTCCCTGCCTGTCACTTGTCACGTCCTGCCCCGCTTCTCCGATCGCCCATGCCGAAGTCCGTGTGCCGGTTGGACCGTGTTGCGTGCTGCGGGCTTCCTCGCCGGGGGGTGGTTTGTTGTGGGCGGGCTCCGGGCGGTTCGCCCTTCTCGTGCGGTGCTCCCCTGCCTTGACTCGCCTTGGGCTTTTCCTGCCTGTCACTTGTCACGTCCCGCCTCGCTTCTCCGATCGCCCATGCCGAAGTCCGTGTGCCGGTTGGACCGTGTTGCGTGCTGCGGGCTTCCTCGCCAGGGGGTGGCTTGTCATGACGGGCTCCGGCGGTTCGCCCTACTCGTGCGGCGCACCCCCTGCCATGACCCGCCCCGGGCTTTCCCGCCCGTCACCCGTCACGCCCAGCCCCCGCATCCCTGCCGGCCGTCACCACCGCCTCCGCCTCCGGATCCAGCGCAGCCCGCAACGCATCGCCGATGACATGGAAGGACAGGACCAGCAGCACCAGCAGCCCCGCCGGGAAGTAGAACATCCACGGATACGTCGTCGGCACATCCGCGGCATCGGCGATCAGTGTGCCGAGGGACACGTCGGGCGGCTGCACCCCGAAGCCGAAGTACGACAGTCCGGTCTCGCTGATGACGGCCCCGGCCACCGCCACCGTCGCGTCCGTGACGAGGAAGGACGCCATGTGGGGGAGGATGTGCCGCCGGATGACCGTGACCGGGCCGACCCCCATGTGCCGGGCCACCACCACGAACTGACGCTCCTTCAGCGATCGGGTCATGGCCCGCACCGCCCGCGCCGTGATCATCCAGCCGAACGCGGCGATCAGTCCGACGTACGCGAGCCAGCCCAGAGCCCGCAGCCGCGGCGCCACCACCACGAGGACCAGCAGCGCCGGCACCACCAGCATCAGGTCCACGAGAACCATCAGCGCCCGGTCAGCCCAGCCCCCGAAGTACCCCGCGCACACCCCCACGACCGCCGCGAGCCCCGTCGAGAAGCCCGCTGCCAGCGCCCCGATGAGCAGCGACTTCTGCAGCCCCCGGGCGCACTGCGCGTAGACGTCCTGACCGATCCGGTTGGTCCCGAGCCAGTGCCGGGCGTCCGGCGGCCGGTGCAGCGCCGAGTAGTCGATGTCGGCGTAACCCCACCCCGACAGATGCGGCCCGGCAAAGGCGAACAGGAACAGACCGAGCAGCAGAGCACCGCCCGCCACCGCGCCAGGTGAGCGGACCAGCCGCCGCCGTACCTCCGCCCCCCGAGCGGATCTCACGCGTACCGCACCCGCGGATCGAGCGCGCTGTGCAGCAGATCGGCTACCAGTCCGGCCAGCAGGACGAGCGCGGCGCTGAACACCTCGACCGCCATGGCCGCGTTCACATCGCCACGCTGCACGGACTCGATGAACCAACTGCCCATGCCGTGCCAGCCGTAGATCCTCTCCGTGAACACGGCGCCCGTGAACAGCGTCAGAAACCCGAAGGAGAAGAACGCAGTCAGCGGGATCAGCGAGGTCCGCAGGCCGTGCCGGAGCAGCGCGCGCCCCGGGGTGAGCCCCTTGGCCTGGGCGGTGCGCAGATGGTCCGAGGCGAGGACGTCCAGCGTGGCCCCCCGCTGATAGCGGCTGTACACGGCGATCGCGCCCAACGCGACCGAGACCGTCGGCAGGGCCAAGTGCACCGCAACGTCCCGGAGTTGGGCCGCCGGGCCGCCCTCCAGGCCGGGCGTCCGCTCGCCCGTGTACCGGATCACCGTGCGGCCCGCCGCGTCATTGACCGTGAGCGCACCCGCCTGCAGCAGCAACCCCAGCACGAACGGCGGCACCGACAGCACCGCGAAGGAGAACAGAGTCAGCGCCCGGTCGGGCAGCCGCCCCCGCCGCACCGCCGCCCACACCCCGGCCAGCACCCCCAGCACCGTCCCCACGGCCGTCCCGACGATCAGCAACCGCGCGGTGACCCCCACCCGCCGGCCGAACTCGGCGTCCACCGGCGTGCCGTCGAGTGTGCGGCCGAGATCCCCGTGCAGAGCCCGCCAGGCCCAGTGGCCGAACCGCTCGGTGACCGGAGTCCCGCTGTCGAGCCCGATTTCGGCGAGCCGCGCATCGACCACGGCGACCGGCGGCCGGGGCGTACGGTCCTCGAAGTAGGACCTCGGATCGAGTGCCGCGGAGGAAATCAAATAGCAGAGAAACGTTGAAGCGAGAAGCAATACGAGCCTGTTCGTCAGACGTTTTGCCAACAATGCGAGCATCGGGTGTCGGACTCCTCGGCAACCCGTCGGCTTCAAGTGCTTGACATGGGCCAATGTTAAGCTCGCCGTCGCCCCTTGAAGACGTGTTTGCGCTTTCTTACGGCAGACTGCTCGCTGAGGCGAACTCGCACGGGGGAGAGGGCATCGCAATGACGGGGTTCCGTATACGCGGCAGACGGTTGTGGCCCGCGCTGGTCTGGATCGCTCTCTGCGCTCTGCTGGGTGGCTGCACCGGTGCCCAGGGCCGCGCCGCCCCCGGCAACAGCAGCTCCAGCGCGGCGGTTCCGGCCTACGGCCGCACCGACGTCAACCCCCACCCGCGCAGCGAACTCCGGCAGGGCGGCACCCTGACACTGCCGATCTACCAGTGGCTGACACAGTTCAACTACTTCCAGGCGGACGGCACTCTGGACGACGTCTTCACGGTCATGAGCATGCTGGAGCCACGCCTGTTCACCCGCGACGCAGGAGGCGCACCCCAACGCGTGCCCGACTACCTGCGCTCCGCCTCCGTCACCTCCACCGCCCCGCAGACAGTCACCTACCGCCTCAACCCCGAAGCGAAGTGGACCGACGGAAGGCCGCTCGGCTGGCGGGACTTCGCGGCCCAGTGGCGTGCCCTGGGCAGAGGTGACACGCGGTACCGGATCGCCGATCCGAGTGGCTACGAGGACATCGCCTCGGTACGTCAGGGGGCGGACGCGCACGAGGTGAAGGTCACCTTCGAGCGGCCGTTCGCCGACTGGCAGCGGCTGTTCACGCCGCTGTATCCGGCTGCGGACTTCGGCGACCCGGCCGACTTCAACGCCGGTTGGCAGGGGAAGGCGCCGGTCACCTCGGGCGCCTTCAGGATCGGTTCGCTGGACGACACCGCCCAGACCCTGACCCTCGTGCCCGACCCCGCCTGGTGGGGAACCCGCCCCCGCCTCGACCGGGTGGTCTTCCGCACCCTCGACCCCACGACCGCCGTCCAGGCCTTCCTCAACGGGGAGATCGACGCCGTCAACGCCGCCTCCGCCGACCTCTACGACCGGCTCAAGAACGCCGCCGACACCGACATCCGCACCGGCTCCGCCTGGGACGACGTCCAGGTCGCCCTGAACGGCGCCGCGGGCCCCCTCGCGGACGTCCAGGTGCGCCGGGCCGTGCTGCGGGCCATCGACCGCCATGCCCTCGCCGAGGTGGCGGGAAGCGGCCTGCCGGTCGGGGTGCCGTTGCTCGGAAACCACTTCTTCATGACCAACCAGCCGGGATACGCCGACAATTCCGCTTCGCCGGGCACATACGATCCGAAGGCCGCCGAGCGAATTCTGGATCAGCGCGGATGGCACCGTACGGGCGGTGGCGGCACCCGTGCCAAGAACGGACAGGAGTTGCGCCTGCGTTTCGTACTCAGCCAGTCCACCAACCGACTTGGTCTCGACCTCTCTCAGCTGATCCAGCAGATGCTCCGGCGCGCGGGAATTTCGGTGGAGATCCAGAAAGTCCCGGCCGGTGACTACCTGTCCAAGTACCTCAACCGCGGGAATTTCGACCTGGCGATCTTCCGATTCACCGGATTGACCTATCCCAGCACCCTGTACCCGGTCTACCGGCGGCCGAGCGGCGGCCAGTTCTACGAGAACTACGGCAGGATTTCCAGCCCCGAGATCGACTCCCTGCTCGGTCGCGCCGTGCACACCCTGGACGCAGGACGCCGCGACCAGCTCTACAACCAGGCCGACCGCCTGATCTGGCAGCTGGGCCACGACGTCCTGCTCTACCAGCGCCCGCAGGTGCTCGCGGTCAGGCAAGGCCTCGCCAACTACGGCGTACCCGGCCTCGGCGACATCGACTTCACCGCGGTCGGCTGGCAGCGGTAGGGCCGGCTCAGCGTGTCGTAGCCCATCGCCACCGAGGCGAGCGTGACGTGATGGTGCCAGCCGCGGAAGGACCGCCCCTCGAAGTCGGCGAGCCCGAAGTCCTGCTGCAGCCGGCCGAGACTCTCGCCCGACAGCGCCCGCAGCTGCGCCAGCGGCAGCACGTCCGACAGCCTGCGCCCGGGCAGATTGGTCAGCCAGTACGTACGCGGGGTGGGCCGCCCGTACGGCCAGTCGGTGACCAGATGCCTCGGCCGCTGCGGCGGCTGCGCCCCCGCGGACCGGGCGCCCGCACCCCCGCCGTGGGGCGCCTCGGTCAGCAACAGGGCCGGCGCGGACAGGACCTGGGACTGCCGCATCCGGGCCGTCGTCCGGTCCTGCCAGGCGATCGGCATCCGCTTGCGGTGCTGGACGGCGTGCACGGCCAGCTCCGTCAACGTCCCACTGCCGTACGGGGATCCGGCACACGGCCTGGGCAGGGTGACCGCGGTGCTGGGCGAGGCCTCGACCAGATACGCCAGGCCACGCGCCTCAAGACCACGCAGCAGGGGCGCCACATCGGCCTCGCCACGCCAGTCCACCAGCACCGGCAGTGGCTCCAGATACCACTCCTCCAGCATCTCGTCGACGGCCTCCAGGATGTACCGCCAGCGCGGCCTGGACCGCTCCTCCGGCGGCAGATGCGCCTGGGTGCGCAGCCGTTCGTCGCGGTCCCAGCGGGCCGGCAGCATCAGCCGCCAGCTGACCGGGACCCCGCCGTGCCGGCCCACCAGCGAAGTGGCCAGCGCCAGCTGGCAGTTGACGGTGCGCTCCAGCGAGGGCGCGTACTGCCGGGCCACGCCCACGGAGCGGTCGCCGTTCTTGGCGAAGACGACCTCGTCGACGCACCAGGCCTCCGACTTCAGGGCCCGGCTCAGCTGCCCGGCGAGCCGCCGGCGCACCGGACCGCACGGCCACGGGCTCTGGTTGACGAACTGCTGGATCTGCTGGACGGCCCGGCGGCCGAGGACCTGTTCGGAGATGCGGGCCGGGGTCTTGCGGCCGGGCACATCCAGCAGTCCACGGACATAGACCTCGCCCCAGCGCCGCTGGTCGGAGCGGCTCAGGGTGCCGAAGAGGTCCTGGCAGTAGGCGGACAGGTCCACCGGCTCTACGGGCACCTCGTAGGGCGGGCCGAAGTCAGGCTCCGCGGCAAGGATTCCGGGGGGCAGGGTGGTGGTCACGGTTCAGTCCTCCTCGCCCTCTAGCAGGAAGGCGTCGGTGGCCATCAGGGCTTCGCGGACCTCGGGCAGGACGGAGCCGACGACGACGAAGTCGACGTCGAGCCCTGCCTTGGTGCGCTGCACGAGCAGTTCGTTGACCGCGGGCCGGCACATCTCGCTGACCTCGGACAGATGGAACTCCACGCGCCGGGGGCCCGCGGCCATGACCTCGCCGAGGACCCGGCGGAACTTGTCCAGTTCGCCGCCGTCGACCGCGCCGCCGCAGCGGACGTGCGCGGTACCGCCGTCGAACTCGCTGCGCATCCTGAGGCGCATCTGCACGGGCTCCAGCTCCACCCGCACCCGCACCGGTCCGTCGCTCTCGGGGAGCTTCACGGTCAGGTGCTTGGCGTCGAAGTGATGGTGCTCGCGCCCGTCGACCCACACCCGGGTCAGCTCCACAGAGCCGGGCGGCAACAGGTCGGGCGCCACCCGCAGTTCGCGCTCCGGCAGGTCGTCGGGGCGCGGCCGGAAGTACAGAGTGAGCGGCTCGTGGCTGATCAGCAGTCCGGTGTAGGCGGCCGCCAGATAGCACAGCTCCAGCGAGTGGTAACCGGCCATGGCGTGCGAGCCCTTGAGCCGTTCGGTGCCCACCAGGTACGGGATCCCGTCGGCGAGCACATTGAAGTAGACCCCGCCGTCCTGGTGGTCGAGGAAGAAGGCGTTGTAGAAGGAGGCGGCCTCCCGCGCGAGGCGAAGCGACTCGGGGTCGTCCGCCGTCCCCGCCAGGATCAGATAGGCGAGGATCGCCTGCTCCTGCTGCCACCAGGCCTTGCGGTCGTGCCACACCATCCGGTGGATGCCGCTGTCCGCGTCCGCCCGCCGCTCCACCACGTCGTACCAGCCGCCGCGCTGCTGGTCGCTGCCGACCGGCGGCATGATCTCGCCGATCCGCCGGGCGGTCTCGGCGTACTCCTGCTTGTCGTGCAGGGCGCGGATCCGGGTGAGGTTCCAGGCGATCTTCAGGTTGTGCCCGACCACCGCCCGGTCCTGCTGCCAGCCCCAGGTGCGGTCCGGACTCCAGTCCTCGTGGAAGCGCTCCTGTACGAACGGGCTGTCCGGCTCGTCCGGGAAGCGCGCGACGATGGTGTCCGCGGTCTCCTCCAGAAGCTCCGCGAAGTCCTCACGACCGGTGGCCAGATAGGCGTTGATCAGATAGGCGGGGGCGTGGTCGCCCACCGAGTTCCAGTTCTTGCGGGAGCGGTTGCGGCCCAGCGCGTCGTCGCAGGGGGAGAGGTTGATCGGGTCGATGTGCGAGAAGAAGCCCCCGCGCTCCTCATCACGGAAGTACCGCTGGAACAGGGCGACCGTCCGGTCGATGTCCTGAAGGATCCGCGGGTCGCCGGTCACCCGGTACGTCTGGGTCGGCCCGGCCAGCGCGTAGATCTGCTCGTACATCGGGATGGCGTCGAAGTCGTCCCCGAACTCCGAGGCGTACACCTTGCGGCGCCCGGTCGGCGTGATGTCCATGCCGTGGTACCAGTAGACGATCCCGTCCTGCTTGTCGTCGACGCGCATGTACTGGCGTAAGTACTCGGTCCCGCTCTCGGCCGCGTCCAGGAACCGGTCCTCGCCGGTCAGCAGATACGCCGTCGAAAGGCCGTAGACCAGCCGGGAGATGGTGTCGGTCTCCTGCCGCACGTTCGCACCCGCGTGCTCGGGCAGGTGCGCCCCGTCGAGGGTCAGGTGCGTGCGGTAGTTGCGCCAGTCGAACTTGCCGTCGGGGAACTGGCCGCGCAGATAGAAGTCGGCGATCGCGGCGGCCTGCCGCACCCACCAGTCGGGGTGCTCGAAGACGTAGTGGCCGCGGCTCTCCTCGGGGAAGGTGATCTCCTTCGCCTCGAAGCGCGCGCCGCCCTCCCACTCGTAGAAGATCCCGTACGCGAACAGGAAGCGCCCGGTGCCCAGCATGTCCCGGGTGCGTGAGGTGGTGTCCTGGTACGGGTCGCCCAGGTTGCGGACGATGCGGGAGACGACGTTGCGGGCCAGGTGCACGGTGAACTCGCGGCCGTCGGAGGTGCGCAGCCCGAAACGGTGCTGGGTGGGGCTGTGGTAGGTCACATATCCCGCGAGGGTGTCGGAGAAGATACGGCGGTCGGTGGTGGCACTCATCTCGTCATGTGCCCTTCTCGTCGGGTAGCGCCACTAGCAGGACGACACTGCGGCCGTGGGCGTGGAAGACGGCCCCGTCGACCGGTTCCTCCGCGCCGGCGGGCAGCAGGTCGTGCGGCCCTGAGCAGGCCGTGTCCAGAACCCGGAACCAGCGGTGGCCCTCGACGGGCGGCAGCTCGAAGTCCAGGCCCAGGTGGTACATGTTCAGGATCAGATGCAGGTCGGGGTCGCCGTCGAAGCCGCCGAGCGTGGCCGCCAGCACCCGGGCGTCCGCGTGGTCCCAGCCGGGACACAGCAGCTTGGTGCCGTGCCAGGTGACGTCGGCCTGGCCCCGCTCATTGCGGCGCTCGGTGAAGAAACGGGCCTCACGGAAGGTCCTGAAACGCTTGCGCAGCCCGATGACCCGTTCGGTGAAGGAACGTATCTCCGTTTCCTTCTCCGCCTGCCCCCAGTCCAGCCAGGAGGTCTCGTTGTCCTGGCAGTAGGCGTTGTTGTTGCCCTGCTGGCTGTTGCGGAACTCGTCCCCGGCGAGCAGCATCGGCACGCCCCGGCTGAGCATCAGGATCGACAGGAAGTTCTTGATCTGCCGCACCCTGAGCCGCTCCACCTCCTCGGAGTCCGTCGGGCCCTCCACCCCGCAGTTCCAGCTGAAGTTCTCGTGCGCGCCGTCGGCGTTCGACTCGCCGTTGGCGTGGTTGTGCTTGTGCTGGTACGAGACCAGGTCGTTGAGGGTGAACCCGTCGTGGCAGGTCACGAAGTTGATGCTGTTGGTGGGCAGCACCTGCTGCGGGAAGAACAGGTCGGCCGAACCGCCGAGCCGGGAGGCGATCTCCCCGACCAGACCGGCGTCCCCGCGCACGAAACGCCGTACGTCGTCCCGGAACGGCCCGTTCCACTGCGCCCAGCGCTTCCCCGGGAACCGGCCGACCTGGTACAGCCCGCCACCGTCCCACGGCTCCGCGATGATCTTCGTCTCGGCGAGCACCTGCGACAGCTCGATCGCCCAGAGGGCCGGCGGTACGGCCATCTCGTACCCCATGGGCCCACGGGACATCTCCGAGGCCAGGTCGAAGCGGAAGCCGTCGACATGGTGCTCGGTCACCCAGTACTCCAGGCACTCCAGGATGAACTTGGTGACCATCGGATGGTTGGCGTTGACCGCGTTCCCGCAGCCCGTGAAGTCCATGTAGCGGCTGCGGTCCTGCGGCCACAGGTGGTAGTACGCCTCGTTGGCCAGGCCCCGGAAGCTGATCGTCGGCCCGTACTCGTTGCCCTCGCTGGTGTGGTTGAAGACCACGTCGAGGATGACCTCGATGCCCGCCCGGTGCAGCGCCTTGACCATGTCCCGGAACTCGGTGATGTGTCCCGCGAGATGGGGCTCGGCGCAGTAGCCGGTGTGCGGGGCGAAGAAGCCGTACGGGTCGTAGCCCCAGTAGTTGCGCAGCAGTGTGCCGTCCGGGCCGGTGCGCAGGATCTGCGTCTCGTCGAAGTCGAAGACGGGCAGCAGTTCCACGGCGGTGATGCCGAGCCGCTTCAGCTCCGGGATCTTGTCCACGACCGCGGAGAAGGTGCCGGGGTGGGCGGCGCGCGAGGTGGGCGAGGCGGTCAGGCCGCGGACGTGCATCTCGTAGATGACCGTGTCCGTCATCGGCGTCCGTAACGGACGGTCGCCCTCCCAGTCGTAGTCGTCGAGGTCGACGACCAGGCTGCGCATGCAGTGCTCCACGTTGTCCCCGCCGCCGATGGCGTGCGTGCGGTCCCAGCAGCTGTTGATGTTGGCGCGCGCATACGGGTCGAGGAGCACCTTGCGGTGGTTGAAGCGGGCCCCCGAGTGGTGGGTGTTGCGGGGGCCGTCGATCCGGTACGCGTACACCTGACCCGGACCGACGCCGGCCACATGGCAGTGCCAGAAGTGGAAACTGCGGTGCCGCTCGGGGTGCAGGCGCACGACACGGGACGGCAGGGGTGCGTCACAGCGGTCGAAGAGCAGCAGGTCGACGCGCGTGGCGTGCTCGGAGAAGAGCGAGAAGTTCACGCCGTCGGCGTCGACGGTGGCGCCCAGTGGCTGCGGGCGCCCCGGTGTGACTCTCGGGACGGCCTCCGGCCGACGCTCCATCGTCAGGCTTCCCTGGGTCGTCACAGAGCTTCACCTCTTGTCACCTGGGAGTCACTGGCTCCGAACCAGTCAACAAGCCCTGTAAGGTCGAGTCAAGTGAAATGTAAATCCGGAGGGCGTCTCGGAGCCCGGCGCGCGCCGGAGCGCACGCGGGGAGCTGGGGCTTCGCCCGACCTCGGGGAATCTTGCGGAATCCGCGGGGGAACGGCGGCGGACGGCGGGTTGTGGCCAGACCGGCCGTGAACGTACGACGAAGCCCCCGGCCGCTGAGCGGCCGGGGGCTTCGGCTGGTGTCCGAGGGGGGACTTGAACCCCCACGCCCGATAAAGGGCACTAGCACCTCAAGCTAGCGCGTCTGCCATTCCGCCACCCGGACAAGGTGTCTGTCGTGCGGGGTTTCCCCCGCGGCGACGAAGGAAACATTACCAGGCTTTCGAGACGTCCCCGGTCACCCCCCGTCCGGCGTGAACGGCGTGTGACGGAGGGGGTCCGGTCTTGGGGAGCAGTCGGGCGCAGAGGGAGGATGAGGGTTACCACCAGCAGTGACAGCGGGAGGAAGCACGTGAGCGACACGGACACGACCAGGGGCGTCACCGGCGAGGACGAGGTCGTGGACCTCTGCCGCGAGCTGATCCGGATCGACACCAGCAACTACGGCGACCACTCGGGACCGGGTGAGCGGGCCGCCGCCGAGTACGTCGCCGAGAAGCTCGCCGAGGTGGGTCTCGACTCGAAGATCTTCGAGTCGCACCCGGGCCGGGCCTCCACGGTCGCCCGGATCGAGGGCGAGGACCCGTCACGGCCGGCCCTCCTCATCCACGGCCATCTCGACGTCGTACCGGCCAACGCCGACGACTGGACCCACCACCCCTTCTCCGGCGAGGTCACCGACGGCTGTGTGTGGGGGCGCGGGGCCGTCGACATGAAGGACATGGACGCGATGACCCTGGCGGTCGTGCGCGACCGGCTGCGCAGCGGGCGCCGGCCCCCGCGCGACATCGTCCTCGCCTTCCTCGCCGACGAGGAGGCGGGCGGTACGTACGGCGCCCGGCACCTCGTCGACAAGCACCCCGGCCTCTTCGAAGGGGTCACCGAGGCGATCAGCGAGGTCGGCGGCTTCTCCTTCACGGTCAACGAGCAGCGGCGGCTCTATCTGATCCAGACGGCCGAGAAGGGCATGCACTGGATGAAGCTGACCGTGGCCGGCACCGCCGGACACGGGTCGATGATCCATCGCGACAACGCCATCACCGAGCTGTCCGAGGCCGTCGCGCGGCTCGGGCGGCACAAGTTCCCGGTACGGGTGACCAAGACCACCCGGGCCTTCCTCGACGAACTCGGCGACGCGCTCGGCACCGAGCTGGACCCGGAGGACATGGAGGGGACCCTGGCCAGGCTCGGCGGCATCGCCAAGCTCATCGGCGCGACCCTGAGCAACACCGCCAACCCCACGCAACTGGGCGCCGGTTACAAGGTCAACGTCATCCCGGGCGAGGCCACGGCGCACGTCGACGGGCGCTTCCTGCCCGGCTACGAGGAGGAGTTCCTCGCCGACCTGGACAAGATCCTCGGGCCCAAGGTGAAGCGCGAGGACGTGCACGCCGACAAGGCCGTCGAGACCACCTTCGACGGGGCGCTGGTGGACGCCATGCAGTCCGCGCTGGTGGCCGAGGACCCGGCCGCCAAGGCGATCCCGTACATGCTCTCCGGCGGCACGGACGCCAAGTCCTTCGACGAACTGGGCATCCGCGGCTTCGGCTTCGCGCCGCTCAAGCTGCCCCCGGAGCTGGACTTCGCCGGCATGTTCCACGGGGTCGACGAGCGGGTGCCGGTCGACGGCCTGAAGTTCGGCGTGCGCGTGCTGGACCGCTTCATCGACGCCTCGTGACCTTCGTAATCGGCCGCGCGTACGGAGCGGGCCCGAGAAGGGTGAATGCGACCATCAGCTCGTAGCTCCATTACTTCCTCCTCGTTACAGGTAATGCGATCAGCAACACGAGATCGCTTTTGCCAACAAGGAGGAATAATGCTCAAGAAGGTCGTAGCCGCTGCGGCTGCCACTGGTGGTCTGGTTCTCGCGGGTGCGGGCCTGGCCGTCGCCGACGCCGGTGCTCAGGGTGCCGCGGTGCACTCCCCGGGTATCGCTTCCGGCAACGTCGTTCAGGTGCCCGTTCATGTCCCCGTGAACGTCTGCGGCAACACGATCTCCGTGATCGGGCTGCTGAACCCCGCCTTCGGCAACACCTGCATCAACAAGTGACGTCGACCCGCTGAGGGTCGTCACGCCCGTCGGCTCCGGAGCGCGCGCCATGCGCTCCGGAGCCGACCGGCCTTTTCGCGAATTTCCACGCGAGATGTCGCGAGATTTCAGGTCAGGAATGAAGGCAGGGAGAATTCAGCAATGCGACAGGTCACCCGCAAGGGCCTGATGACCGTGATGGCGGCGACCGGTGTGCTCGCCGCGGCGGGCGGTTACGCCCACGCCGACTCGGGCGCGAACGGCTCCACCTCGGACTCGCCCGGCGTACTGTCCGGCAACACGGTGCAGGCGCCGGTACATGTGCCGGTGAACGTCTGCGGCAACACGGTCAACGTCGTCGGACTGCTCAACCCGGCGAGCGGCAACGAGTGCAGCAACGAGGGCGGCGGCAGCTCGGCCGGCGGGCACGGCGGTTCCGGCGGCGGAGCCCACGCCGGCGGCCACGCCAGTCACTCGCCCGGCATCGGCTCGGGTAACACCGTCCAGGCGCCCGTCGACGCGCCGGTGAACGTCTGCGGCAACACCATCGACGTCGTCGGACTGCTCAACCCGGCGAGCGGCAACGAGTGCAGCAACGAGGGCGGCGGCAGCTCGGCCGGCGGGCACGGCGGTTCCGGCGGCGGAGCCCACGCCGGCGGCCACGCCAGCGACTCGCCCGGCATCGGCTCGGGCAACACCGTCCAGGCGCCCGTAGACGCACCGGTGAACGTCTGCGGCAACACCGTCGACCTCGTCGGCATCGGCAACTCCGCCGAGGAGAACGAGTGCACCAACGGCGGTTCGGGCGGCGGGCACACGACGCCTCCGGGAGGCGGCCACCAGACGCCCCCGCCCGGCAACCCGGGGCACCCCGGACACCCGGGCAACCCCGGCCACCCGGGTAACCCCGGCCACCCGGGCACCCCTGGGCACCCGGGCAACCCGAACCAGCCCGGTCACCCCGGCCACCCGAGCACGCCGGGCGGCTCCTCGCACACCAACCACCCGGGCACCCAGACGGTGACCCAGCCGCAGGGCAGCGCACAGCTCGCGCACACCGGCAGTGACCTGCCGATCGGCGTCGTGCTCCCGGTGGGCGCCGGAGCGCTGCTGGCGGGCGCGGTGATGTACCGCAAGGCGCGCGCCTCGGTCTGAACCGGCGCATCTCCACGCCAAGCACCGCAAACTTCCCCTACGGTGCACAGAACGGAGCGGGCCCCGTGCTGGCGGGGCCCGCTCCGTTTCCGTCGTCTCCGTCGTCGCCTCAGCTCACCACGTGGCCCGCACCTGGCGGATGATCCGCCGGCGCAACCGCACCCTGCGGCTGCCGTCGCGCAGCAGGCTCAGGCGGTCCAACTCCCAGTGTCCGTACTCGGCATGGTCCGTCAGCAGGCGTGTGGCGTCCTTGCGGGAAACTCCGCGCGGTACGTACACGTCGACAAATTCGTATTCCGGCATCGCATCTATTGTGCGGGCTGGGGCCCGGTACGGATAGCGTCTGCACTATGTCTGATGCTGCGCAGCCCACCGCTGCCGAGGTACGAGCCGCCGCCGAGGCGGTCAAGACCGCGCTCGACCGCCACCTGGCCGCGGTCGAACGCAGGTCCGGGGAGGATGACCAGGCCGTCTACGAGGCGTTCAACGAGCTGGCCGCGGCCGCCGAGACCTACGACGAGCTGCTCTACGACCGCTACGACGAGGTCACGCCCTTCGAGATCCCCGGTGCGGAGGACACGCTGCCGCCGTACAGGGGCCCCGAGGAGCCGAATGCGCTGAGTGTGCTGATCCGCCGCGACTACGCCGTCGCGGAGCCGCATCGGCTGCTGGCGCAGGCGCAGCGGGTGGAGGCGGCGGACGACGACGAGCGGGGGGCGGAGGCCTCCGCGACCGTGCACGGGGCGCTGGGCGTTCTGTTCGGTGAGTTCGAACCGGACGAGATCGCCTCGCGGCACAAGGAGTTCGGCCTGGAGGAGGGCGACTCCACGCTCTGGGTGACGGCCACGGACGAACCCGCCGAGCCGGGCGACTGGCTTCAGGCGCCGTTCGAGCAGATCGACCCGCAGCGGGTGGTCTGCCGTTTCGACGTCAGCTCCGTCTTCGACGACGAGATCGACGACGGGGGCCTGGTCGGCGTGGACGACGACCTCGAGGACGACCTGGACACGGATCTGGACGGCGAAGAGGACTTGGAGCCGTTGGACGCGGATCGCTAGCGCGGGCCGCTGGCGCGGGGCTGGACCGTTTTTCGGCGGCGGCGTTCACGGATGATCTCCGTGAACGCCGCCGCCGCTTGGGTGCGTGGTCTGTGCGGTTGGTGCCTGTCCGTGGGTCGACTGTGGCTGGTCGCGCCCACGCGGCGGAGCCGCAAATCGACACAGCCCCGCGCCCCTTGGCGGGTGCCGTGACCCGTGGTCAGTCCGTGGCCGGGACCTGTGTGGTGAGCAGAAGCGGCAGACGGGTTGTGCGGGGCTTGGCCGGGACCTCGGCCACTGCTCGGGGGAGGGCCTGGTCCACGCCGTGGACCACCGACAGGTGGCGGTCCGCCCTGCCGAACGCCGTGTAGACCCACGGTCGGCTGAGGGACTGCGCCGCGTCCCCGGGCAGCACCACGACCACCGCGGGCCACCGGCTGCCCACCGCCTGGTGCGCGGTCAGCGCCCACCCGTGCCGCACGGACTGCTCCACCCGCTCCTTCGGTACGACGACGGGGGTGCCCGCGCACGACAGGTGCAACCCGGCGGCGTCGGCCGTCACGACCTCGCCGGGTGTCGTACGGCCCGGTCCGGGGGAGTAGGCGATCCGGTCGCCGGGGTCGAAGCCGCCGAAGCGGCCGGGGCCGGGGTTGAGGCGCTCCTTCAGTGCCGCGTTGAGCGCGCGGGTGCCGGCCGCGCCGCCGTGGCCCGGAGTGATCACCACGGTCTGCTCGGGCGGCACGCCGATCGCCCGGGGCACCGAGTCGGCGACGAGCTGCACCGTCCGGTGGACCGCCTCGCCCGCGTCACGGACCGGAACGATCACGATCTCCTTGCCGGGGGCCTCGACCTGGCCCAGCTCCCCGATGCCGATGCCGGAGACCAGCTCGCCCAGGGGGCCGAGGTCCGGCCGTCGCGAGGCGATCCGGGGGCAGACCCGCGCCGCCAGCAGATCGGCGAACACCCGCCCGGGCCCCGCCGACCACAGCACTCCCGGATCCCCGGCCAGCACCAGCCGGGCACCGTCGGGCAACGACTCGACGAGCAGGGCCCCCGTCTCGACGTCGAGTTGGGGCGCGTCGAGCACGACGAGAAGATCCAGATCGAGCGCCCCGTCCGTGTCCCGCCCGGGCCCTTCATCACCGGAGAGGAGCCCGGCGACAGTGGCGACGGAGGCGGTGTCCGGCTCGGTGCCGGCGGCCGCAGCGCCGTCCGCCGCCCGGCCGTCGGCCCCGGGGCCTCCCGGCGTATGGCTGTCGCGCAGGGCGCGTGCCGTGCCGTGGTCGGACATGGCGCCGCTCACCGTGCTGTCGCCTGGCGCGGCCCCGCCTGGGCGCCCCGGCCCTTCCCGCAACGCTGCGAACCGGTCGCGGCCGACAGGGCTGTGTGTGGCGGCCCAGGCGCGCAGGCCGAGGGTGGCGGCAGCCCGCAGCAGTGCCGCCGGTTCGGTCAGGGAGGCCTCGCCGCCGGTGTGCAGCACCAGGCCGTGGCCAGCGACCGCGCGGATGAGCTCGGCCGTGGAGTCCTGCGCGGAGGCGGCGGCTCGCTCCCAGGCCTCGGCCGAACCGTCCTCCTTCGGCACCGAGTTGATCAGGCGGGTCAGTCCGTCGGCCAGGCTCTCCTCCGCGAGCGCGTACCGCTCCAGGCCGACCAGGATCCGTACCGGACGTTCCTCGGCCTCCTCGCCCTCCTCGGTTGTCTGCGGCGCCGGAGCGGTCGGGTCGAGGGCGTCCTGGAAGACCAGGACCTCGCCCTCCGCGACGGCGCTGTGCACGGCCGCGTCGGCGTCGGGCACGCCCCGCTGGGCCAGCGCCGCGGTGAGCGCAGGCATCTCCAGCGCCGTATGCCCGGCGAGCGCCGCCTGCTCCAGCAGCCAGCCCGTCAGCGCCCGGCCTCGCCGCTCGTCGTCCGGACCGCACTCCGCGCCGAGCAGCGCCCGCGCGAAGCCGTCGGCCTGCTCGGGCCGCACACCGCCGACGCGCAACAGCAGCCAGGGGTCCTCCCGGAGAAGGTCGTCGGCGCCCTCGCCGAGGGTCGCGGCGACCTGCGGTGCGAGCGCGTCCGGCGCGCCGCCGTCGCTCAGCACCCGCCGTACCCCGTCGACGGCCTCCGGCGCGGGAGCAGCGGGCGCGGCCGTGGGGGCCGGCTGCGGGCGTCGTACCGGCTCGGGGGCGGGGCGGCGCGGAGCGGAGTCGCTGAACACGGCGGCCACGGGCTTCTCGCCGCTCTCCACGGCACGGACCGCGGCCAGCAGATCCGCGGCCTTCCCGCTGAGCTTCGTGCCGCTCTCGATCGGCCCCGCCTTCTCGGCCTTGCGCCGCTCGATCCGCTCCCGCTCCAGCCGCTGAGCGGCCAGCTCGGCCTCGGCTTCGGACAGTTGAGCGGCGGACTCGCCCTCGGCGCTCTTGTTCCCGGTTCCGTCCTCCGCTCCGGGCGACGGGGCCGGGACGTCCGGTTCGCCGCTCTGTCCCGCCGCTCCCGGCGTCCCCGGCTCGGCGTTCTCTGCGTCCTCGGTGGGCTCGGGCTCCGTGCTCACAGCGTGCTCCAGTCGTGATCGGGATAGCGGTGCACGGGCGCCGACACGTCGTCGAGCGCCCGGCAGATCTCGTCAGGAAGACTAAGGGCCTCCACTGACAATGCCGCCGTGAGCTGGGAAGAGTTGCGTGCGCCGACGATGGGCGCGGCCACGCCCGGCCGGTCGCGGATCCACGCGAGGGCGACCTGGAGGGGCGTCACCGCGAGGCCGTCCGCCGCGGTCTGCACGGCGTCCACGATGCGGCTCGCGGTGTCGTCGAGGTACGGCGCGACGAACGGCGCCAGGTGCTCCGAGGCGCCGCGTGAGTCGGGCGGCATGGCCTCGCCCCGGTACTTGCCCGTCAGGACCCCGCGGCCCAGCGGCGAGGACGGCAGCAGGCCGATGCCCAGGTCCAGCGCGGCCGGCAGCACCTCGCGCTCCACGCCGCGCTGCAGCAGCGAGTACTCCATCTGCGTGCTCGCCAGCCGGGTCCGCAGCCCGGGAGCCGCCAGCTGCCAGGTGGCCGCCTTGGCGAGCTGCCAGCCGCAGAAGTTGGAGATGCCCGCATAGCGGGCACGGCCGCTGCTGACCGCCAGGTCGAGGGCCTGGAGGGTTTCTTCGAGCGGGGTGTACGGGTCGAAGGCGTGGATGTGCCAGACGTCGACGTAGTCCGTGCCGAGCCGGGTCAACGAGGCGTCCAGTGCGGAGAGCAGGTGCCCGCGCGAGCCGTCCACCCGGCGGTCCGGGTCGGGCACGCTGCCCGCCTTGGTCGAGATCACCAGGTCCCGGCGCGGAACCAGGCCTTCTATGAGGCGTCCGAGCAGGTACTCGGCCTCCCCGTCGCCGTACACGTCCGCCGTGTCGACGAGGCTTCCGCCCGCCTCCCAGAACGTCTTCAAGAGGTCCGCGGCGTCGTGCTCGTCGGTGTCCCTGCCCCAGGTGAGCGTGCCGAGTCCGATGCGGGACACGCGAAGGCCGGTCCGGCCGAGATACCTCTGCTCCATGAACGCCGAGATTACTGGCCCGACCGTTCGGCGTGGGGGCCTGTGGACAACCAGTTTCCGCACGCTAGGGTCTGGCGAACAGGGACGTTACTGATCGGTAAGGGGTATCGGCATGCAGCTCGGGATCAACCTCGGCTACTGGGGTGCCGGAATGGACGCGGACAACCTGGAGGTCGCGAAGGAGGCCGACCGGCTCGGGTATGCCGTGTGCTGGGCCGCCGAGGCCTACGGTTCGGACGCGGCCACCGTGCTCAGCTGGGTCGCCGCCCAGACCGAGCGCATCGACGTCGGCTCGGCCATCTTCCAGATCCCGGCCCGGCAGCCCGCGATGACCGCGATGACCGCCGCCACCCTCGACTCGCTCTCCGGCGGCCGCTTCCGCCTCGGCCTCGGCGTCTCCGGACCGCAGGTCTCCGAGGGCTGGTACGGCGTCAAGTTCGACAAGCCACTGGCACGCACGCGTGAGTACGTCGAGATCGTGCGCAAGGCGATGACACGCGAGCGGCTGTCGTTCGAGGGCGAGCACTGGACCCTGCCGCTGCCCGGCGGCCCGGGCAAGCCGCTCAAGCTGACCGTGCACCCCGAGCGCGAGCACATCCCGCTCTACATCGCCGCCATCGGCCCCAAGAACCTGGAGCAGACCGGTGAGATCGCCGACGGCGCCCTGCTGATCTTCCCCTCCGCCGAGCACCTGGAAGAGACCACGATCAAGTACCTGCGCGCCGGGCGGGAGAAGGCCGGCAAGACCCTCGACGGCTTCGACGTCTGCCCGACGCTCCCGCTCTCCGTGGGCGAGGACAAGGACGTGGCCACCCTCGCCGACGCGTTCCGTCCTTACACCGCGTTGTACGTCGGCGGGATGGGCAGCGCCAAGCAGAACTTCTACAACCAGCTCGCCCAGCGCATGGGGTTCGAGGCGGCGGCCGCCGAGGTCCAGGAGAAGTACCTGTCCGGCGACAAGCAGGGCGCCGCGGCCGCGATCCCGCACGACCTGATCGACAAGACGGCGCTGCTCGGTTCCGTGGACCGCATCGCGGACCGGATGAAGCAGTACGCGGAGGCCGGCGTCACCACCCTGAGCCTCAACCCGGCCGGCTTCACGCTCGACGAGCGGATCGCCTCGCTGCGGGCCGGCACCGAAGCCCTGGAGCGCGCCGGACTGGCGTAACGAACGGAGCGGGCCGGGGGAGATTTTCTGCGGCCGTGGTGGGGGCTCGGGGGTCTTCCCCGCCACGGCCGTCACGGGGAACAACGCGCCCGGGCGCGCGCGGTTACGCCTCCGAACCGACTCCTTGGGTCCTCCTTTTGGCCGAGTTGTCCGACACAGCTGTTGCAGCACCTCTTGCGCCGCATTTGACTCGTTCTTTGCGGAATCCCACGGAATCCGGGCGGGACCGGCAGAACAGAGACCGGCAGAGAGGTGCCCACGATGCTTTCGGCCAGGAGTCTTTTCCAGGAGATCCTCGACGACGACGAGTCGTTCGCCCTGTTCTGCTCCATCGCGGCCAGCGGGGAGTCCCAGGGCGGCTGGGAGAACGGGCGGATCGCCGCACTCGTCCCCGACAGCCAGCGCACACTCGCCCCCAAGATCACCCGGCACGGCGCCGACGAGGACAAGCACGGGCGGATCTTCAACGCCCTGATGAGGAAGCGCGGTCTCGAACCCGTCCCCGTACCGCCCGAGACCGACTACACGATGCTCCTGGAGAAGAACGGCATCGGCCTCCCCCACGAGAAGCTCAGGAACGACGAACCGCTCACCGTGCAGGACATCGTCACCTACCTGTCCCACAGCCGGGTCACCGAGCAGCGCGCCTCCGAGCAGATGGAACTGCTGCGCCGGCACTTCGCCGACCACCCCGACATCGGCCGCGCGGTGCGGATGATCTCCGACGACGAGGACAACCACCTGGCCTACTGCCACGAGGAGTTGCTGCGCTTCGCGTACGCAGGACACGGCCGCGCCATCCAGCGCACGCTGCGGGAGTGCGCGCTCGCGGAGATCCGCATCTACCGGGACGTCAGCCTCGCCGTCATGGACCGCATGGGGCGCATCCTCGGCTGGCCGCGCGCCAAGTCGGCGCTGCTCGCCGCCGGCATCCACGCCGTCTACGCGTACGAGCGGTGCGCGGGCTGGCGGCGGATGGTGAGCCTGCGGATGCCCGAGCGACGCGACGCGCTCGGCGGACCCGCCACGACCGCACCCGGGTTCGCCTGAGTCACAGCCAGCCCCGGCGCTTGAACAGTCGGTACAGCAGCACCTCCAGGGCGGCCATCGCCAGGATCACCGCCGGGTACGACACCGACCAGTGCAGCTCCGGCATGTGGTCGAAGTTCATGCCGTAGATCCCCGCGATCATCGTGGGGACGGCCGCCATGGCCGCCCACGCGGAGATCTTCCGCATGTCGTCGTTCTGCCGCACGCTCATCTGCGCGAGATGCGCCGACAGCACATCCGAGACCAGCCGGTCCAGGCCCTCCACCGACTCGTTCACGCGCGTGAGGTGGTCGCTGACGTCCCGGAAGAAGGGCTGTGCCTTCTCGTGCACGAAGGGCACCCGGGTGCTGAAGACACCGCCGCCCGCCAGCCGGGCCAGCGGCTGCGCCAGCGGGCCCGTGGCCCTGCGGAACTCCAGGACCTGCCGCTTGAAGGCGTAGATGCGGGACGCCGTGTGCCGCGAGCCGCCGGCGGTCGGCGAGAACACCTCGGTCTCCAGCTCTTCCAGGTCGGTGCCGAGTTCGCCCGCCACCTCCAGGTAGTGGTCGACCACGGCGTCGGCGATCGAGTACAGCACCGCCGTGGGCCCGTGCCGCAGCATGTCGGGCTCCTCCTCCAGCCGGTGCCGCACGGCCGCGAGCGGCGCCTCCTCGCCGTGCCGGACCGTCACCACGAACGAGTCGCCGATGAAGACCATGACCTCCCCGGAGGTGACGATGTCGCTCTTCGCCTCGTAACCGACCGGCTTGAGGACCATGAACAGCGAGTCGTCGTACACCTCCAGCTTCGGCCGCTGATGTGCGTTCAGTGCGTCCTCGACGGCCAGCGGATGCAGCCCGAACTCCTCCGAGACCCGCTCGAACTCCTTCTCCGTCGGCTCGTACAGGCCGATCCAGACGAAGGCGTCACGCCCCCGACGGCACTGCGCCAGGGCGTGCGAGAAGTCCGCGGGCCCCTCCGTCCGGCGCCCGTCCCGGTAGATGGCGCAGTCGACGATCACGGAGCGTATTCTCCCGCCGCCCGCCCCCGGCCGCACCTCGTCGTGCGCCTACTCTTGGCCGCATGCCCACGCTGATCCTGGTCCGGCACGGACGTTCCACCGCCAACACGGAGGGGGTGCTCGCCGGCTGGACGCCCGGTGTCGCTCTCGACGAGCGCGGCGCCACGCAGGCCGCCGCACTGCCCGGACGCCTCGCCGGGCTGCCCATCGCCGAGGTCGTCACCAGCCCGCTGCAGCGCTGCCAGGAGACGATCCAGCCACTCCTCGACGCCCGCCCCGAGCTGACCGCGCACACCGACGAGCGGATCGGGGAGGCCCACTACGGCGACTGGTCCGGCCGCAAGCTCGCCGAGCTGGGGGACGAGCCGCTGATGGAGGTCGTGCAGGCGCACCCCTCGGCCGCCGCGTTCCCCGGCGGCGAATCGATGCGCGCGATGCAGACCCGCGCCGCCGAAGCCGTACGAGAATGGAACGCGCGCGTGGAGCGCGACCACGGCGCCGACGCCGTCTACCTGATGTGTTCGCACGGCGACATCATCAAGTCGCTCGTCGCGGAGGCACTTGGACTTCATCTCGACCTGTTCCAGAGGATTTCCGTTGAACCGTGTTCCATCACCGCGATCCGTTACACACGTCTGAGGCCGTTTCTCGTACGGCTCGGTGACACCGGCGATTTCGCGTCGCTGGCGCCGCGCGAGGAACCCCCGGCCGGGGACGCCACGGTCGGGGGCGGTGCGGGCGCACCGTGATCGTCGGGCGCAGTAGGGTGAAGCGGTCGCAATAGCGCCGCACCCGTCCGCACCAGCAGTTCGTGCGGTCATCCGGTCCGATGTCGATCCACGATTCCAGGAGACAGGACGTGTCCCGTCAGGTGTTCCTCTACGACCCCCCGGACCGCTTCGTGGCCGGTACGGTCGGTATGCCCGGACGCCGTACGTTCTTCCTCCAGGCCACCGCGGGACCCCGCGTGACCAGCGTGGCCCTGGAGAAGACCCAGGTCGCCGCCCTTGCCGAGCGCATGGACGAACTGCTCGACGAGGTCGTACGGCGCAGTGGCGGCAGCGCAGCCGTCCCGGCCGTGGCCTCCACCGAGATCTCCGACACCGATCCGCTGGACACCCCCGTCGAGGAGGAGTTCCGGGTCGGGACCATGGCCCTCGCCTGGGACGGCGAGGAACAGCGCATGATCGTCGAGGCGCAGGCCCTCGTGGAGCTCGACGCCGACTCCGAGGAGGACCTCGCCGAGGCGGAGGAACGTCTCCTCCAGGACGAGGAGAACGGGCCCCCGATGCTGCGGGTCCGGCTGACCGGCGCGCAGGCCAGGGCCTTCGCCAAGCGCGCCCTCGACGTCGTCAACGCCGGGCGGCCGCCGTGTCCGCTGTGCAGCCTCCCGCTCGACCCGGAAGGACACGTATGTCCGCGCCAGAACGGATACCGCCGCGGAGCGTGACGACCGACGAGCCGCTCGCCGACCTGCTCACACACGGCGAGCTCACCGTGCGCGGTCGCATCCGTGAGGCGTCCAACGCGGCGCTGTACTGCACGATCTCCCACGACGGCAGGGAAGCGTCCTGCATCTACAAGCCCGTCGCCGGCGAGCGGCCCCTGTGGGACTTCCCCGACGGCAACCTCGCCCGGCGCGAGGTGGCCGCCTACGAGGTGTCCGTGGCGACCGGCTGGGGGCTCGTCCCGCCCACCGTGCTGCGGGAGGGGCCGTACGGCGAGGGGATGGTCCAGTTGTGGATCGAGGTGAGCCCTGAGGCCGAGCTGCTCGCCCTGGTCGACGGTGAGGAGCCGGAGCCGGGCTGGAAGGCTATCGGCTTCGCCGAGGTCGGCGAGGGGAAGACGGCGCTGCTGGTGCACGCCGACGACGAGCGGCTGCGGCGGCTCGCCGTGCTCGACGCCGTGATCAACAACGCGGACCGCAAGGGCGGCCATCTGCTGCCCACGGCCGAGGGCCGGTTGTACGCGATCGACCACGGAGTGACGTTCAACACCGAGAACAAGCTCAGGACGCTGCTGTGGGGGTGGGCGGGGGAGCCGCTCGATCCGGAGGCGATCGACGTTCTCAAGGCCCTCCAGGGGGCCCTCAGTGCCCAAGGAACGCTGGCCACGCGGCTGGCGGCGCTGATCACGGAGGCCGAACTGGACGCCACGCGCGCGCGTGTCACCGTACTCCTGGAGACGGGGAGGCATCCTGAGCCGAGCGGTGAGTGGCCGGCCATTCCCTGGCCGCCGGTGTAGAAGCAGACTGGCCGGTATCACGCAAGAGCGCCTTACCGGCCATCCGGCCCGGTCCGGTTCGTATACGGAACTTCCGTCCGGTTAGGCTCATGACATGCATGCCTGGCCCGCTTCCGAGGTCCCCGCCCTGCCTGGTCAGGGCCGCGACCTGAGGATCCACGACACCGCGACCGGCGGTCTGGTCTCCCTCGACCCCGGTCCCGTCGCCCGTATCTACGTCTGCGGCATCACGCCGTACGACGCGACCCATATGGGTCACGCGGCGACCTACAACGCGTTCGACCTCGTTCAGCGCGTGTGGCTCGACACCAAGCGGCAGGTTCAGTACGTCCAGAACGTCACCGACGTGGACGACCCGCTGCTGGAGCGGGCGCACCGTGACGGCGTCGACTGGGTCGCCCTCGCCGAGCAGGAGACCGCCCTCTTCCGTGAGGACATGACCGCCCTGCGGATGCTGCCGCCGCAGCACTACATAGGTGCGGTCGAGGCGATACCGGGCATCGTGCCGCTCGTCGAGCGGCTGCGGGACGCGGGCGCCGCCTACGAACTCGAGGGTGACATCTACTTCTCCGTCGAGTCCGACCCCAACTTCGGCAAGGTCTCCGGCCTGGACACGGCAGCGATGCGGCTGCTGTCCGCCGAGCGCGGCGGCGACCCGGACCGTCCGGGCAAGAAGAACCCCCTCGACCCGATGCTGTGGATGGCCGCCCGCGAGGGCGAGCCCAGTTGGGACGGCGCATCGCTCGGGCGCGGTCGCCCCGGCTGGCACATCGAGTGCGTCGCCATCGCCCTGGACCACCTCGGCATGACCTTCGACGTGCAGGGCGGCGGATCCGATCTCGCCTTCCCGCACCACGAGATGGGCGCCTCGCACGCCCAGGTGCTCACCGGGGAGTTCCCCATGGCCAAGGCGTACGTCCACGCCGGCATGGTCGCCCTCGACGGCGAGAAGATGTCCAAGTCCAAGGGCAACCTGGTCTTCGTGTCCGCGCTGCGGCGCGACGGGGTGGACCCGGCCGCGATCCGGCTGGCGCTGCTCGCCCACCACTACCGGTCCGACTGGGAGTGGACGGATCAGGTCCTCGAGGACGCCGTGGCCCGGGTCGGCCGCTGGCGCGCCGCCGTCTCCCGGCCCGACGGGCCGCCCGCCGAGGCGCTGGTCGAGGAGATCCGCGAGGCCCTCGCGAACGACCTGGACGCCCCGGCCGCGCTCGCCGCGGTCGACCGCTGGGCCGCACTGCAGGACGCCGAGGGCGGTACGGACATCGGCGCACCCGGTGTCGTGTCGCGGGCCGTGGACGCTCTGCTGGGCGTGGCCCTCTAGCCGCAGCCGGCTGGGCACGGGCAAGGGGCGCTTCCTCGGTGGAGGAAGCGCCCCTTGTGTCACTTCGCGTGGGTCGGACCGCCTGGATCAGACGTGTGGATCAGATCCTGCGGATCTGGATGCTGCGCAGGACCTGCGGTGAGCCGGAGTCCCAGATGCCGACGACCTGGTGGCCGAACGCGAAGGCCTCCTGGATCTGGTCGTGGGTCTGGGGGTTCGGGTTGGCGAAGATCCTCAGCTGGCCGTTGATGCGCAGCGCGATCAGGCTGGGCTGCCCCGGCAGCGGCTGGACGACGTCGATGTAGCCGTCCGCGATACCGGCCTGCAGCACCTGAGCCTGCACCTGCTGCTGGGCGTGCTGCACGGCGACCTGGGCGATCTGGTGGAGCTGCTGCTGCACCTGCTGCTCGACTTGTTGCTGCTGGCCCATGTGCTGCTGGAAGGGCTGCTGCTGGCCGAGCTGCTGGAGCAGTTGCTGGAAGGGCTGCTGCTGGCCGAGCTGCTGGAGCTGCTCCAGCGAGCCGCCCATGCCCATGCCCATGGGCTGCTGCTGCCCGAACGGCTGCTGCTGGCCGTAGCCCTGCTGCTGTCCGAACGGCTGCTGCTGGTACTGCTGGTAGGGCGACGTGCTCGGGAACTGCTGGCCTTGCTGTTGTCCCAGTTGGCTCATCTGCGGGGTGGTGCTCATGCGGGTGTCACCTTCCCTTGATGGTTGGGA
The DNA here is from genome assembly GCF_053598255.1 of Streptomyces sp. NPDC001157. Classification (NCBI taxonomy): domain Bacteria; kingdom Bacillati; phylum Actinomycetota; class Actinomycetes; order Kitasatosporales; family Streptomycetaceae; genus Streptomyces; species Streptomyces sp. NPDC001157. Next base: position 11,628 of record NZ_JBSFJW010000014.1, on the reverse strand, counting down.
TTCGTCAGCCCGTGACGACCAGGCCGACGATCTCGTCGTCCGAGAACCACACTCGGACGTCGGGCCGTCCCCCCGCGAAGGCGGAGTGCACCGCCTGGCGGATCTCCGGGGACGGGTGGTTCAGGTTCCGCCAGGCACCGGCCACGAACAGCCTGAGCCTCGGCGGAAGTTCACGGGGGTAGGGCAGCAGCTCGTCCCAGTACCGTTCGGCCTGGCCCGAGCCGACCGCCTCCGGCAGCAGATGGGTGACCGCCGCCTTGATGTCGGGCCGGTTGCCGATCCGCTGGGAGGCGGGCCGGCCCGGCGCGTCCTGCTGCGGGGAGCCCGTGGCCCGCAGCACCGCGCGGGCACTCTCCGGGGACATCGGCGGCTGGGCGGCTGCCTTGAGCATCCCTTGCAGCGCGGCCAGCGCGCCGACCACCACCGGGGAGGCGGAGGAGGTCCCGGAGAACGTGTCCGTGTACCAGGCGATCTCCTCGGGCCCGCCCTGCAGATCGCCGGGCTTGTCCCAGAAGCCGCCGGTGGTCGTGACCTCGCGTCCCCAGCCCTGGGCGTCAAGCCGGGCGCCGTAGTTGGAGAACGCGAGCCTCGACCGGTCCGGGCCGTGATCGCGGCCGTGCGTGCCGGGCGGCGGTGCGCCCGCGCCGACCAGTACGGCACCGGAGGACTGGTTGGAGGGGTTGAACGGGTTGCGCCACCACTCGGGGAATTCGTCCGGGCGGCGCTCGTACACCGCGTCGTCCAGCGACTCCCCGCCGTTGCCGGCCGCCTCGACGACGAGGACGCCCTTGGCTGTGGCGTACCGGATCGCCGCGTAGTCGTCCGGCCACCACTCGACCGCGACATAGCCGCGTTGGTCGTCTCGCTCGGCGTACTCGAACCGCGGTCCGGGGCGGTGCAGTTCGACGAGTACGACGTCGCCGGGGCCGAGCCGGTCGGCCGCCGCATGGATCGCGGCCGCCGTGCCGATGCCCTGGAAGGACGCGGCCGCGGTCACCGCCTCCGGCACGATGCCGTTGACGCCGTATTCATTGCGGTCGCCGCCGATCACACCGATCACGGCGGTGCCGTGGTTGCGCCAGGCGAGGTCGGTCAGCGGGGTGCCGACCACGACGCCGGCCAGCTTGGCTGCCAGGTCCTCATGGCCCAACTGCCAGGCGCCCTCGACGTCGATGACCGTCACCCCCTGACCCGACCCACCGGGGCGCTGCCAGGCCCAGTGGGCGTCTATCCCCTCGGGTGCGGGGCGCAGATAGCCCTGCCGGCTGCTGAAGTCGGGGGTGACGGGCGCCCCTTCCTTCAGTCGGCCGCTCTCCTCCGCCAGGGAGGCCGGTACGGCACCGGGCTTGATGTACGCCGTCTCGACGCCCGGCAGCGCGGCGATCCGCGAGCGCAGCTCCTCGGCGCGGCTCTCGCCGCCGCGCACTCGGTAGAACATCGCGAGGTCGGGCACGTTGCCGTCGCCGGGGGCGGCGGACTGCTGCAGCCGTTCCTCGCTGCCGAACAGCGGCTGAAGGGCCAGCTGTTCGTCGCTGAGGAACATGTTGAGAGCGGAGACGTCGGCTCCCGCGGCTGAGCGGACGCCCTCGGCCTGGGCGCGCAGCCTGGCCTCGGGACGGGCGACGACGATCAGTTCCGGCTCGGCTCCTCGATAGGTGAATCCCGCTCCGTCGGGCCCCGGCCCGGACGTTCCCGGCCCTTGCGCCGGCTGTCCCTGGTCGCTCATCGGTACCGCTCCCTTCGGTCCGTGCGGGTGCGCCATCGGTGCACAACCAAGCACGATCTCGGCGAGGCGTCCACCCCGTCTTCACCAACTCGGTTTGAAAACAAGTTGAATTGGGTAGCGTGTGCAATCCGTCCTGAAACCGATGTCACGTAGCAAACCGGCCAAAGACTGCAGAGTTCGCAGTCATGGGGCGAGGCGACAGAACGCAAAGTGGGCGGTGCGAAAGCTGCGCACCGCCCACTTTGCGTTCTGTCGCCCCGGCTATTCCTCCGACGACTCCTCGTCGTCCGGACCCGGCTTCGGCGGCTTCGGCGGCTTCGTACGACCGCCGGGGTTGTCCCGCAGATACGACGTGCTGTCGCTGCCGTCCGCGGTCGCGTGTCCACCGCTCGACGGGCCTGAGCCGTCCCGGCGACGCAGGTAGCGCTCGAACTCGCGGGCGATCGCCTCGCCCGACGCCTCCGGCAGCTCCGCGGTGTCCCGGGCCTCCTCCAGCGTCTGGACGTACTCGGCGACCTCGCTGTCCTCGGCGGCCAGTTGGTCCACGCCCACCTGCCAGGCGCGCGCGTCCTCGGGCAGTTCGCCCAGCGGGATGCGCACGTCGATCAGGTCCTCCAGGCGGTTGAGCAGGGCCAGCGTCGCCTTCGGGTTCGGCGGCTGCGACACGTAGTGCGGCACGGCCGCCCACAGCGACACGGCCGGCACACCCGCGTGCGTACACGCCTCCTGCAGGACGCCGACGATGCCCGTCGGGCCCTCGTACTTGGTCTCCTCCAGGTCCATGCGCTGCGCCAGGTCCGAGTCGGACGTGGTGCCGCTGATCGGGACCGGCCGGGTGTGCGGGGTGTCGCCCAGCAGGGCGCCCAGCACCACCACCAGCTCCACACCCAGCTCGTGCGCGAAGCCCAGCAGCTCGTTGCAGAACGAGCGCCACCGCATCGACGGCTCGATGCCCCGGACGAGTACGAGATCGCGCGGCTTCTCGCCGCCGACCCGGACCACGGACAACCTTGTCGTCGGCCACGTGATCTTGCGCACGCCGCCGTCCATCCACACCGTGGGGCGGTTCACCTGGAAGTCGTAGTAGTCCTCGGCGTCCAGCGCCGCGAACACCTCGCCCTTCCACTCCCTGTCCAGATGTGCGACCGCGGTGGAGGCGGCGTCGCCGGCATCGTTCCAGCCCTCGAACGCGGCCACCATGACCGGGTCGATCAGCTCGGGAACCCCCTCGAGCTCGATCACCCAGGCCTCCTTCCGACGTGCCCTCCGCTTGACCACCCAACCTTACGGCGTTCCGCGGGGGCGCCCGCAGCCCCCTTGCACGGGGGAGTGAACGGATCACTGCCCCGTCCGGGGCCCTCGAACACCCATGATCGCCACCGCGGGCCGGCCCCGCCCGCGAAGCCGCTCAGAGCGTGGAGCGAAGCCACTGCTCCACGCTCGCGATGTGTACCGTCGCCCAGGACCGCGCGGCCTCCGCGTCCCGGTCGCGCAGGGCGGCCAGGATCGCCCGGTGCTCGTGCAGGGTGCGGCTGACCGCGTCCTCCTGGGTGAGTCCGCGCCAGATACGGGCCCGCGTGGTCGGCCCGGACAGACCGTCCAGCAGCGAGCAGAGCACCGAGTTGCCGGAGCTCTGCACGATGCCCCGGTGGAAGTCGAGGTCACAGGCGACCAGCTCCTCCACCGACGGAGCGTCCCCGAGCTTCTCCAACTGGGCGGACAACGCGTCCAGTTGCTGCTCGCTGATCCTGGAGGCGGCCATCGCGGTGGCGGCCGGCTCCAGGATGCGGCGCACCGCCAGGAACTCCAGCACCGTGTCGTCGCGGTGGAAGTCGACGACGAAGCTCAGCGCCTCCAGCAGCAGCTGCGGATCGAGGCTGGTCACATACGTGCCGTCGCCCTGCCGCACGTCCAGGATCCGGATCAGCGACAGGGCACGCACGGCCTCCCGCAGGGAGTTGCGGGACAGTCCCAGCTCGGCGGCCAGCTCGCTCTCCTTGGGCAGCCGGTCGCCGGGGCGCAGCGCGCCGGAGACGATCATTCCCTTGATCTTCTCGATCGCCTCGTCGGTGACTGCCATGGGCGGCCTCCCTGTCGTTCAGACCTGTCGTTCAGACATCCGATGTCTCGGTTTCATTATGGGGGTTCAGTGGGCTGAACGGGGTGTCGAACGCTCAGCTCGGGGCGAGAATCTCCAGGTCGGCGAGGACGGCGCCCTCGCCGAGGGCCCTCAGCTCACGGTCCCGCATAACGCGTGCACTGCTGCTGGGGCGCGAACCGACCGTGCGGCGCGCGGACTTGGGCGACGTGGACACCGTACGGGAGGCCGTGTCCTCACTCGGCTGACGTCGCGTCGAACCACTCCTTGCCGTCGGCCCAGTGCTTCACCCAGCCGGCGAATCCGGGCGCGGAGGTCGTGAATCCGAACTCCGCGCCGAACGGCATGGCACCCACATCGGTGACGTGCCATATGTGGCCCCGCTGGGGGCCGGTGACAACGAGATGCCAGTTCATGGCGCATCCGTCCGTCCCCAGCACGATCGAACCGTGGTTGAGCACCTGGTCCACGACGGTGTCGGGATCCTCGTACGGCCCGTCGTCCTCCTCCCAGAGCCAACCCCGAGTGAGCGGGAACGGCTTGCCCAGCTCCCGGTCCTGCCCTTCGCCGCCCCAGTCGTCCGGCAGCTCGGCCAGCCCCATGAGCCCGTACTCCGGCGGCCCCTGGAGCGATCCGTCGGACATCTCCGCGACGAACGTCCGATAGGGCTCGGGCAGGACGACCCCGTGCTCCGCCTCGAAGGCATGCACCGCCCCCCAGCCCAGCGCCGACTCCCCGCCGTCGTCCACACCGAATGCCGCACGCAGCACGGCGAGATCCTCGGGACCGGCCTGATCAGTGTTCATGCGCCCATGAAAACACCCGCCACTGACAACGGCGGGGGCACGTGTGACAACGGCGGGGGCACGCGAAAAGGGCGGCTCCGTCGGCGCGGAGTCGCCCCTCTCGCGGATCCGGCCCCCTAGGGGAGAGGGACCGTTCCCCGATCGTGCCGGCCCAGGTCAGGGAAGGGGCCGACGCGAGGTCACTTCTTGTCGAGCAGGTCCTGGACCTTGGCGCGGACGTCGTCCGTGGCGAGGCCCCGGATCGTCAGCGTCGTACGGCGGCGCAGTACGTCGTCCGGCGTCTCGGCCCACTCGTTGTCCCGGGCGTAGACGACCTGCGCCCAGATCTCCGGAGCGTCGGGGTGGACGCGCTCGCCCAGCTCGGGGTTGTCGTTGGCGAGGCGGGCGATGTCGAAGGCCAGCGAACCGTAGTGGGTCGCCAGGTGCTTGGCGGTGTCGGCCGCCATGCGCGGACCCGGCGCAGGGTGGTCGACGAGCAGCCGGTGCGCGACCGCACGCGGGTTGGCGACACCCGGCAGTGGCAGCTTCTTCGGCAGCGAGGAGATGGGCTCGAAGTCGTCGCCCAGCGGAGCGCCCGGCAGCGCCTCCAGCTTCTGCATCACCGTACGGCCGATGTGCCGGAAGGTGGTCCACTTGCCGCCCGCGACGGACAGCATCCCGCCCTTGCCCTCGGTCACCACGGTCTCGCGCTTGGCCTTCGCCGTGTCGCCGGGGCCGCCCGGCAGCACCCGCAGACCCGCGAAGGAGTACGTGATCAGGTCACGGCTGAGCTGCTGGTCCCGGACCGAGAAAGCGGCCTCGTCCAGGATCTGGGATATGTCCTTCTCGGTGACCGAGACATCCGCCGGGTCGCCCTCGAACTCCTCGTCGGTCGTACCGAGCAGCAGCATGTCCTCCCATGGGAGGGCGAAGGTGATGCGGTACTTGTCGATGGGGGTCGCGAGCGCGGCCTTCCAGGGCGAGGTCCGCTTCAGGACCAGATGCGCGCCCTTCGACAGCCGGATCGACGGCGCGGCACTCGGGTCCTCCATGCGGCGCAGGTGGTCGACCCAGGGGCCGGTCGCGTTGAGCACCAACCGGGCGTTGACGCCGAACTCGTCACCGGAAGTACGGTCGCGCAGGTCGGCGCCGGTCACCCGGCCCTTGGTGAACCGAAGTCCCGTCACCTCGGCGTGGTTCAGGACGACCGCCCCCGCCTCGACGGCCGCGCGGACCGTCATCAGCGCCATGCGGGCGTCGTTCATCTGGTCGTCGCCGTAGACGGCGACGGCCTTGAGGTTCTCGGTGCGCAGCTCCGGCACGTCCTGCGCCGCCTTCGCGGGGGACAGGAGGTGACCGACGCCGTCACCGAACGCGGAGAGCGCGGAGTAGGCGAAGACGCCCGCCCCGAGCTTCGCAGCGCCGTGCGGCCCGCCCTTGTACACGGGGAGGTAGAACGTGAGCGGGTTCGCCAGGTGGGGGGCCACCTGACGAGACACCGCACGGCGCTCGAAGTGGTTCTCCGCCACCAGCTTCACCGCGCCGGTCTGCAGATAGCGCAGACCGCCGTGGAGCAGCTTGGAGGAGGCGGAAGAGGTGGCGCCGGCGAAGTCGCCGGCGTCGACCAGCGCCACCCTGAGGCCGGACTGCGCGGCGTGCCAGGCGGTGGAGATGCCCAGGATGCCGCCGCCGATCACGAGGAGGTCGTACGACGCCTTGGCGAGCTGCTCCCGGGTCTCGGCGCGGCTCGGGTTGGAGCCGGAGGCCGGGCGCGTACCGAGGGCAGGCACGGACTGCAGGGTGGACTGACTGGTCATTTCGGGTTCTTACTCCTCATCAGAGCGTGCTGAGCCGTCGAGTGGCTCTCGTCAGCTCTCTTCGTCCTCGAGCCAGCCCATCGTCCGCTCGACGGCCTTGAGCCAGCTCTTGTACTCACGGTCGCGGGCGTCCGCGTCCATGCGGGGGGTCCACTCGGCGGCCCGCCGCCAGTTGGCGCGCAGGTCGTCGGTGCTGGTCCAGAAGCCGACGGCGAGACCGGCGGCGTAGGCGGCACCGAGGCAGGTCGTCTCGGCGACCATCGGGCGCACTACGGGCGCGTCCAGGAAGTCCGAGAGGGTCTGCATCAGCAGGTTGTTGGAGGTCATGCCGCCGTCGACCTTGAGGGCCGCGAGCTCGACGCCCGAGTCCTTGGTCATGGCGTCCGTGATCTCACGGGTCTGCCAGGCGGTGGCCTCCAGGACGGCACGCGCGAGGTGCGCCTTGGTGACGTACCGGGTCAGGCCGGCGATCACACCGCGGGCGTCGGAGCGCCAGTACGGGGCGAACAGACCGGAGAAGGCCGGTACGAAGTACGCGCCGCCGTTGTCCTCGACCGAGAGCGCGAGCGTCTCGATCTCGGCGGCGGTGGAGATCAGGCCCATCTGGTCGCGCATCCACTGCACCAGCGAACCGGTGACGGCGATCGAGCCCTCGAGGGCGTAGACCGGCTTCTCGTCGCCGATGCGGTAGCCGACCGTCGTCAGCAGGCCGCTGTACGAGTTGATGATCTTCTCGCCGGTGTTCAGCAGCATGAAGGTGCCGGTGCCGTACGTCGACTTGGCCTCGCCCTCGGCGAAACAGGTCTGGCCGAACAGGGCCGCCTGCTGGTCGCCGAGCGCGGAGGCGACCGGGATGCCGCCGAGCAGGTCGCCCAGCTTGCCGCCCTTGATCTCGCCGTAGACCTCGGCGGAGGAGCGGATCTCCGGCAGCATCGCCAGCGGGACGCCGATGGACTCGGCGATCTTCTCGTCCCACTCCAGCGTGTGCAGGTTCATCAGCATGGTGCGGGAGGCGTTGGTGACGTCGGTGTAGTGCTTGCCGCCGTCGACACCACCGGTCAGGTTCCAGATGACCCAGGTGTCCATGGTGCCGAAGAGGATGTCGCCCGCCTCGGCGCGCTCGCGCAGGCCCTCGACGTTGTCGAGCAGCCAGCGGGCCTTGGGGCCGGCGAAGTAGGAGGCCAGCGGCAGGCCGGTCTCGCGGCGGAAGCGGTCCTGGCCGACGTTGCGGCCGAGCTCCTTGCACAGGGCGTCGGTGCGGGTGTCCTGCCAGACGATGGCGTTGTGGACGGGCTCACCGGTGTTCTTGTCCCAGAGCAGCGTGGTCTCACGCTGGTTGGTGATGCCGATGGCCTTGATGTCGTCACGCGTGATGCCGGCCTTCTGGATGGCCCCCGCGACGACTTCCTGGACGTTGGTCCAGATCTCGTTGGCGTTGTGCTCGACCCAGCCCGGCTTCGGGAAGATCTGCTCGTGCTCCTTCTGGTCGACGGAGACGATGCGTCCGTCGCGGTCGAAGACGATGCAGCGGCTGGAGGTGGTGCCCTGGTCGATCGCGGCGATGAAGGGGCCGGCGGTGTGGGCGTCGGTCACTGTGTGCTCCTGAGGTTCCATGAGTAAGGGGACTGTCTACGACTGCTTGCTACGACCGCGTGTTCTAAGCGAAAGCGATGTTGTAGATGCCCGCAGCGAGCGCGGCGCCGATCAGGGGACCGACCACCGGGACCCAGGCGTAGCCCCAGTCGGAGCCACCCTTGTTGGGCAGGGGCAGGAGAGCGTGCACGATGCGCGGACCGAGGTCGCGGGCCGGGTTGATCGCGTAGCCGGTCGGGCCGCCGAGGGACAGACCGATGGAGACGACGACGAGCGAGGTGATCAGCGCGCCCAGGACGCCCAGGCCCTTGCCGCTGTCGTTGAGGCCCTGCGTGAGGACCGCGAGCACCAGCACGATGGTGCCGATGACCTCGGTGGCGACGTTCTGCCAGGCGACGCGGACCTCGGGGCCCGTGGAGAAGATGCCCAGGACCGGGCCGGCGCCCTTCTCCTGCGCCTCGACGGCCTTGGCCGCGGTGGCCTGCGCACCCGGACCGCCGACGATCTCCTTGTCGGTGAGGTGCGCGTGGAACTGGCCGTAGTAGGCGACCCAGACCAGGGCCGCACCGATCATGGCGCCGAGCAGCTGTCCGCCCCAGTAGACCGGGACGTCGCTCCAGTCGATGCCGTTCTTCTTGAGCGCGAGCGCGAGCGTCACGGCCGGGTTCAGGTGGGCGCCGGAGAGCGGCGCCGAGGTGTAGACCGCCGTGAGTACCGCGAAGCCCCACCCGAAGGTGATGGCCAGCCAGCCGGCGTTACGGGCCTTGGAGGCCTTCAGCGTCACGGCGGCGCAGACGCCGCCGCCGAGCAGGATGAGTATGGCGGTACCGATGGTCTCGCCGATGAAGATGTCGGAGCTGGACACCCGCGACTCCTTTGTCCTTCGTCCAGGGGACCGAACCCCGGGTCCCTCCGGGAGTTCGAGCTGCCCTCGGGGGTGAGAGCGAATACCGGCCCTTGGCGTTGTCACACTCTAGCGCGTATTGCCGGTAGGTGTTCGACAATGCCGACCGATGGACGGGAGTCTTGCTCCGGCGTCAGGTGTGCGTCAAGGCCTGTGTTCGCGAAAATGCGATCGTTATCGATCGCCTGTGAACAGTCGATCTTGCAGGTCAGATGCGTACGACTGCGTACGGCCGGGTAATGAGCACCGCGCGTACCGACCGGCCGGTTCGCCTGGTCGTCTCCCGGGCACGGCAGAGGCCGGGACGTCGCCCGACACCCCGGCCCTCTCCTGTGTCCTGCTGCGCCGCTCAGAACCGCCCGGCGCCCAGATCCCGCGACACCGCACGGGCGCAGTCCCGCACCGCGGCGATCAGCTCCGGGCGCAGCTCGCCGTCCCGGCACAGCCGCTCCACGGCGCCGGTGATGCCCACCGCGCCCACCGGCATCCGCCGCCGGTCGTGGATGGGTGCGGCCACGGACGCGACGCCCTCCCAGGTCTCCTCGACGTCGGCCGCATAGCCACGCGCGCGCGAGATGTCGAGGATGTGCTCGAAGTCCTCCTGCTCGCACACGGTCCGGTCGGTGAAGGGCTTGCGGTCGGCCTCGATCGCCTCGCTGTGCGCGACCGGGTCGTAGGCCGACAGGACCTTGCCGAGGGCCGTGGAGTGCAGCGGCTGCATGGCCCCTATCTCCAGCACTTGACGGCTGTCGTCGGGCCGGAAGACGTGATGCACGATCAGTACGCCCTGCTGGTGCAGGACACCGAGATACACGCTCTCCCCGCTGGACCGGGCCAGGTCGTCCGTCCACACCAGGGCGCGCGCCCGCAGCTCGTGCACGTCGAGATAGGTGGTGCCCAGGCGCAGCAGTTCGGCGCCCAGCTGATAGCGCCCGGAGGCGTCGTCCTGCTCGACGAAACCCTCCTGCTGGAGGGTGCGCAGAATCCCGTGGGCGGTGCCCTTGGCGAGGCCCAGTGACGAGGCGATGTCCGAGAGGCCGAGCCGTCGCTCGCCGCCCGCGAGCAGCCGCAGCATCGCGGCCGCCCGTTCGAGCGACTGGATGTTCCGTGCCATCGCCGTACTGCCTCCGTCCCCTTCGACCGTCGACGTGCGACGTCGCTGCCGCTGTTCGGCAATGTCGAACACTACCGGTCGATGTCGACCTCTCGCTAATGGTCGGTCCGTATCCGTCGGGTTCTGTTGTGTCACTCGTATCCCGGGAGTGACGTGCCCGTCATCCTCGTCCGCCCCGTGGACGCCCCTGACCATCCCCGGCCGACCCCGGTTACCCTGGCGAGGTGCGCCCATCGCGGAGAGTTCCGCGGACCGCGCAAAGCCGACAGCCGTCGCACCAAAGGGAGCCCCTTTCATGGCCTCGTCGCCACTGACCCCTTCCGCCGACAGCCGGACCCGTGTGTCCGCGCTCCGTGAGGCACTGGCCACCCGTGTGGTGGTCGCCGACGGAGCGATGGGCACCATGCTGCAGGCGCAGGACCCCACCCTGGACGACTTCCAGCAGCTGGAGGGCTGCAACGAGGTCCTCAACGTCACCCGCCCCGACATCGTCCGCTCGGTGCACTCCGAGTACTTCGACGCGGGCGTGGACTGCGTGGAGACCAACACCTTCGGCGCGAACCTCACCGCCCTCGGTGAGTACGACATCCCCGAGCGCGTCGCCGAGCTGTCCGAGGCCGGCGCCCGCATCGCCCGCGAGACCGCGGACGAGTACGCCGCCCGCGACGGCCGGCAGCGCTGGGTGCTGGGCTCGATGGGCCCCGGCACCAAGCTGCCCACCCTGGGCCACACCACCTTCAACGCCATCCGCGACGCCTACCAGCAGAACGCGGAGGGCCTGCTCGCCGGCGGCGCGGACGCGCTGCTGGTGGAGACCACCCAGGACCTGCTGCAGACCAAGGCCTCCGTCCTGGCCGCCCGCCGTGCGATGGAAACGGCCGGGTACGAGGTCCCGCTGATCGTGTCGGTGACGGTGGAGACGACCGGCACCATGCTGCTCGGCTCGGAGATCGGCGCCGCACTGACGGCCCTGGAGCCGCTCGGCATCGACATGATCGGCCTGAACTGCGCGACCGGCCCGGCCGAGATGAGCGAGCACCTGCGCTATTTGGCCCGCCACTCGCGCATCCAGCTGTCCTGCATGCCGAACGCGGGCCTGCCGGTCCTCGGCAAGGACGGCGCCCACTACCCCCTCACGGCGCCGGAGCTCGCCGACGCCCAGGAGACCTTCGTCCGCGAGTACGGCCTCTCCCTCGTCGGCGGCTGCTGCGGCACCACCCCCGAGCACCTGCGGCAGGTCGTCGAGCGGGTCCGTGACCTGGCCCCCACCGAGCGCAACCCCCAGCCCGAGCCGGGTGCCGCCTCCCTCTACCAGACCGTGCCCTTCCGCCAGGACACCGCGTACCTGGCGATCGGCGAGCGCACCAACGCCAACGGCTCCAAGAAGTTCCGCGAGGCGATGCTGGCCGGCCGCTGGGACGACTGTGTGGAGATGGCCCGCGACCAGATCCGCGAGGGCGCGCACATGCTGGACCTGTGCGTGGACTACGTCGGCCGGGACGGCGTCGCCGACATGCAGGAGCTGGCCGGCCGCTTCGCCACCGCCTCCACCCTGCCGATCGTGCTGGACTCCACCGAGGTCGACGTCATC
>NZ_JBSFJW010000013.1:0-221402 GCF_053598255.1 Streptomyces sp. NPDC001157 | reverse complement strand
TCGTTGTCCACGAACTGGATGAACTCACCCCTCGCGGCCTCGATGCCGACATTGCGCGGCTTGCCCGACCAGCCCGAACCCTCCTGGTGGATCACATGCATGTGCGGGTACTCCGCGGCCAGCCGGTCCAGACGCTCCGGCGTCTCATCCGTCGAACCATCGTCCACGAAGATCGCTTCATACTCGTCGTCCGGCAGACTCTGACGCAGAAGAGAGGCAATGCAGTCCTCGATGTACTTGCCCGGGTTATAGACCGGGATGACCACGCTCACCTTGATGGGCATGTCTCTTCTTCCGCCTGGTTGCTTGGGAGTCACCGCGCCACATCCCGGCGCCCGCCGCCGCTCAGTAAGCGCTCGGCGGAGCTTAGAGGTAATAGGTAAACCGCGGTTGTGAACAAGGATAGTCCTTGGTGTAAATCGACCCACAAAAGCCCGCAGAATGTTCTCGCGAGCTATACAGGAACACACTTGGCCGAATCCGTTTGCTGATTTCAGCCAACCGCTCGTCTGCGCCAGGCGTCAACGCATGGGTGTCGAGGCACGCTTACGGCGGTGGACGACGAGGGCCGCACCGCCCAGCAGAGCGGCACAGCCCGCCGCGGAGGCGATGAGGGGTGCCCGGTCTCTGCCCGCGGCAGCCGGCGTGCCGCCGGATGGTGCCGCCTGAGTCGAAGTGGCCGATGTGCCGAAGGTGAAGGTGGCCCTGTCGTTGGAGGCGTCCGGGTCGTGGAGGGCGAGGCCTGCCGGGCCGGGGCGCACGGTCGCAGTGCCCTTGGCTCCGTCGTACCCCCTCTCGGTCTTCACCCACAGCTCGAAGAACTGGTCCTTGCCGGCGGCGACGCCGAACGGCACCGGGCACACGTAGTGCCGATGCCCCGCCTCGAAAGGTGCCGTCCCGGTGTTGCTCACCCAGAGCAGGCATTGGCCGTACGGGGAGTCCTCGCCCTCCTCGAAGGCGTTGCCGGTCGCCACCGTGCCCTTGGGCAGCACGACATCGACCAGGGCGACGGCCTTCCTGACGGTGCTGTACACGGAGGCGGGGCCGTGGTTGACGGCGTTCAGATCGAGGGTCCATTCGCCCGCGTGGCGGCCGGGCTTGGCCGTGGCGGTGGCGGTGGCGGCGAGATCCGCGAAGTTGTCGGCCGAGACAGTGAACTGACCGTTGGCGCCGGTCTCGAAACCGCTTCCCGACCCGGAAGCCGGGACCAGCGTGAGGGCGGGCCCGGTGCCCCGCTCGCTGCCTCCACCGGGTTTCACATCGGGTCTGATGAGGGTGACCGAGTAGTCGGTCACGGCGGACAGGAAACGCTTGCCGACGAGGGCGGTCAGCGGGCTGCTCAGCTCCACCGTGGCACCGGCGGGCAGGGAGGCCTTGAAGATGCAGGTCACGGATGCGTGGCCGCCCGGTTCAACCGCATCGCCCCCTCCGCCGTAAGTGCAGTTGGAGAACTTACGGTCGAAGGCCAGACCGCCCTCCGATTCCCACTGCACCATGATGCGCCGGTCGGTGGCCAGATCCCCGGTGTTGCGGAGCTGGAGCGGAAGAGCGATCCGGGATCCGATCCTGGCGTGGGACACATCGGGGACCTTGCCGACGACCAGTTTCGGAGTGCCCGCGACCACCTTCGTCCTCGCGGTGACACCGGTGGCATGACGGGCGGTCAGGGTGTACTTGATCGTGCCGCTCTCGCCGAGCTTCGCGCCCGCGTCCGCACGCACCGTGAAGAGGACCGAGCGGCTCTGTGTGGAACCCGCGTTGACGCAGGTGATGACCTGCCGGTCGGCCTTGCACCTCGGGTCGTCGACCGCAACGCTCGCGATACCGGCCAGGTCGCGCGTGTCGATGACGAGCGTGTCGTGCGTGGGTACGGGGACCTGCGCCCCGTCGTCCCCGAACATCCAGTTCACACCGGTCGACTGTGCCACCGACCCCACGTTGATCTGTTTCTCCGCCTCGATCGTCGCGTACGCCTGTGTCGGCAGCGGCGACGGCGTCGTGGACGGAACGCCGGCCACGGCAGCCGCACCGGGCGCCAGGGCAAGCACCACGGCAGCCGACACTGCCCCGAACACCGTGCACTTGGCTTTCATGCACATGAGATGCGTGAGACACCCCGAAGGTTGTCGTCCGCTCTGACCATGAATTTCACTGATTCTCATGAAGTAAGAGATTTCTCGTCAATGGAACCTGACCTCCGGCCCCTCCCTCATGCAGGGCAGAGAAGGAGGTCGAAATGGGCGACAGCCCCATGAAGACGAGCAACACGCTCATACGGCGGCTCGCGCCGAGACTCGATCCATCGCCTCAGCAGCGGCCGTGGCGTGTCGAGTTGGGAAAGGCACTGCCGGTATTGACGTTGTTCGCCTCCGTGCGGCTGACCGGGGCGATCATGGCGACCCTGTGGTCGGTCCACCTCGGCAGGCATCCGCGATCCGTGGCCGGCCTGGAATGGGACGGCCGCTGGTACTGGCACATCTCCCAGTACGGCTACGGTCTGATCGTCCACACCAAGGGGGGCCACGCCGTCTGGAACGACCTGGCGTTCTTCCCCCTCTTCCCCGGCCTGATCCGCGCAGTGGACACGGTGCTGCCGATCGGCCCGGTCAACGCGGCGCTGCTCATCGCATGGACTGCCGCCCTGGCGGCGGCCTGGGGCGTGTACGCGGTCGGCGAGCTGCTGCACGGACGGCGGATCGGCATCCTCCTCGTGGCGCTGTGGGCGCTGCTGCCGCACGCGATCATCCTGACGATGGCGTACACCGAGCCCCTCATGACCGCCTTCGCGGCCTGGGCGCTCTACGCGGTGCTGACCCGCCGCTGGCTGACCGCGGGGACCCTGGCGGTGCTGGCCGGTCTGTGCCGTCCCAATGGCCTGGCCGTGGCGGCAGCCGTCGTCACCGGCGCCGTCGCTCATCTCTGGCAGCTGCGCCGCGCCGGTGAGCCGACCGCTCCACGTGCCTGGGCGGCCGCCGCATTGGCTCCCCTCGGATGGCTGGGCTACATCGGCTGGGTGGGGCTCAGGACCCACGACCCCCTCGGCTACTTCCACGTGCAGAGCCTGTGGGGCTCACGGTTCGACTTCGGCCGCTTCACCGCCCGCATGTTCAAGCACCTGATCGTCGGGCACGACACGCTCGTCGTCTATGCGACCGCCGCGCTCGTCCTCGGTTTCCTGCTGCTGTTCGTGTTCTGCGTCCTGAACAGGATGCCCTTGCCCCTGCTCGCCTACTGCGTGGTCCTCATCGTGATGGCGGTCGGCGGCACCCACTTCTTCACCAGCAAGCCGAGGTTCCTGCTGCCGGCCTTCCCGCTGCTGCTCCCGCTCGCCCGGCATCTGGCACGGAGCCGTCTGCGCACCCTTGTCATCCTGCTCACGTCCCTGGCCGTCGTCTCACTCTTCTACGGCACCTATCTGCTCACCGTCTCCCATCGGCCGCTGTGACGTCCGAGTCGTCGGTAGCACGGTCACGCCGGCCTCACGCAGGGCGATGCATGTGGCGTCGTCCTCCGATGCGTCGGTGACGAGGGCATGCAGGTCCTCCGGGCCGCAGATCTTCACCATGCCGGTGCCGGGGAACTTGCTCCTGTCGGCCAACAGGACCACTTTGTCGCTGGCGGTGATCATCGCCCGTCTGGCGGGCACCTCGGCCACGGTGGTGTCCATGACCTGGCCCCCGGGCCGGAGGCCGCAAGCACCCATGAACAACCAGTCGGCGTGCACTTGGCGGAGGTTGTCCTCGGCCATGAAGCCGTCCAGCATGCGTGACTCCCGGAGGACCATGCCTCCGAGCAGCATCAGGTCGATGCTCTCGTCATCGTTGAGCTCGTCATACACCGCAAGGTTGTTGGTGATCACGGTGAGGCGGCGGCCACGCAGGCGTTGCGCCAGCCGGTGGACCGTCGTGCCGCTGTCGAGAATGACCGACTGACCGTCCTCGATCATTGCCGCCGCCCGGGCGGCGATCGCATCCTTCTCGTCCACCCGAACCACGGCGGCCTCGCTGAACGACGGCTGGTCCTCCTCGACGACCGCCCCGCCGTGCACCCGGGTGAGCAGCCCGTCCGCCTCCAGCTTGAGGAGGTCACGGCGGATGGTCGCCGCACTGGCGTCGAGCTGTTCGGCGAGGTCGGTCACCGAGGCGGTGCCGCCGGAGCGCAGGACCTGCAGGATGAGTCGGTGTCGTCGTTCAGCCAGCACACAACCGGACACTACACGCTGCAGTTCGGCGCAATCCGCTGACTCCTGGCCCCAGTTGTGACCGCGCGTGCTGCCTCCGCTCAGAGGTCGTTCGGTGTGCCCAGTCCCGTGAGGGCACCCACGGGGTCGAGGTCGGGGGTGCCGCGAGGCCACCAGTCGTCGTGGCCCGGCTCCGACTCGTAGGCGTACCACAGGCCGTCGCGGCCGAGGCGGAGCTGGACGTGTCCGCGGGGGTGGGTGAGGTGGTTGCGCCAGGGTCTGAAGGCGGGGAGGTCGGCGGCGAGGAGGAGCGGGCGGGCGCGGTCGAAGCGTCCGGCGGGCGGGTCCCAGGGTTCCTCCAGGACGGCGAGGCCTTCGCCGCCGCCCTGCCGCCAGGCGGCGACCGCTCGGGCCAGCTCGGCGGGGGTGCGGCCGGCGGCGGAGGCGAGTGAGGCGTAGAGCGCGCGGGTGCCGGCGGTGAGGCCGGAGCCGGGGCGGGCGGCGGCGAGCCGGACCGCGTCCTGCCACAGCGTCAGCTCCGCCACCGGGTCGTGGCCGGTGCTGAGCAGGGCGTGGGCGCGGGCGGCGGCGTCGGTCGCCAGCTGGTCCAGCACGAAGGGGTCGGGGCCGCCCGGGGCCGCCGGGTAGACCGGGGGCTGCTCGGGGTGCGGCGGGACGGGCAACGGGGCCGGGAGCGGCGGTAGTCGGCGGGGCCGGAGGGCTTCGGTCGCGCGCACGCCGGGGAGCGGGGCCGGTTCCTGCTCCTGGGCGGCGCGGGCCGCGCGGGTGGCGCTGAGGCGAGAGAGGGCGTCGAGGAGCTCGCGTTCTCCTCGGCCGCGCAGCAGGAGGAGTACGAAGGGGTCGGCGTCGAGGAGGCGTGCCGTCTGGTAGCAGAGGGCGGCGGCGTGTTTGCAGGGGTGGCCGTGGTCGGGGCAGCTGCAGTGCGGGTCGAGGTCACGCGGGCCCGGCAGCAACGGCACTCCGCAGTCGGCGAGGCCCTGGGGCAACTCCTTGTCGAGCAGCGCCGCGATGTGCCCGGGCCGCTCGGCGGCGGCGTCCAGGAACCGCGCCCAGTCGGCGTCCTCCAGCGTGCGCAGCCGCACCTGCACGCGGTACGGGCGCGGGCGGCTTCCCTGCACATACGCGAGCACGAGTCCGGGGGTGACCGTGATGGCGTCCACGTGGCCCTGCTCGGCGTAACTCCGGCCGCGGGCAAGACGCTTGGCGTCCAGCGCTCCTTCCTCCAGCGCGGTGACCCAGGCATTTCCCCACCATGTCTCGGCGAAGGAGGCGTCGGCCGAAGAGCGGGAGGTACGGGACCGGAACGCGGGGAAGGTGCGGCGCAGCTCGCCGTCGCGGGAGGGAGCGGCCATGGAGTGTGGGGGGAGGGGGGCCGGGGTGGGGGTGGAGGTCGCGGTGCCGGTCGGGGGCCGGTCGGCGCGCGGCTGATCCATGCGAGGGTCTGTCTGTACGGCTGCCTCCGGGTCGGCCTCCGGCGTGGTTGCGCCCGGCTCCGAACTCCCCTTCTTCGTGGCCTCGTTGTCGTCGGGTGCCGCTTCCGGCCCGTTCGCCGAGCCGGGCATGCGGAAACTGCCGGCGAGCAGGTCTCTCAGGTCGCGCGCCCTCACGCCGGCGGCACGGCGGGGCGCATCGCCGCGGGCGCGGTCGCTCGGCGGCGCGGGGCGACGCGACCGCCGACCGGCCTCGGCTTCCGCCCGCTCGGCGACCGTACGTGCCTGCCGGGACTCCGCTCTGGCAGCGCGCAAGGCCTCACGGGCGACATCAGCAGGGCGAGTCGCTGAGGTGTCCGGTGCCGCCGGGGGGCCGACTGGTCCCTCATCTGAGCCGTGCACGTCCTCCGCCGCATCGGAGTCGCTCCCCGACGTCGGGGCCGTGGCGCTGTCGGAACCGTCGTCCGGTACAGGGTCCGAGGGCATCGCGTCGGTGTGCGGACCGCCAACGCCCACACCACCGCCGCGCCTGGCCGAAACAGCCCGGCGCAACGCCGCACGGGCGGCATCACCTGGCCGGGCTGCGGCATCGCCGGGTCCCTCGGGCCCCTGCGCCGGTGCCTGGGGCTCATCGGCGTCCGGCTCCTGCGCAAGCACCGCTCCAGAGGGCTCTCTCCGCACCGCGCCGGCAGGTTCTTCCGCTGCCGACCCACGCGCCTCCCGCAGCGCCCTGCGGGCCTCGTCGGCCGGGCCCGGGGTCATGTCGGCCTCCGGAGGGTGACCAGGTCGGTGAGTTCGCGGTCGGTGAGTTCGGTGAGGGCCGACTCTCCGGAGCCGAGGATGGCGTCGGCCAACGCCCGCTTGGACTCCAGCATTTCGGCGATGCGGTCCTCGACCGTGCCCTCGGTGATGAGGCGGTGGACCTGGACGGGCTGGGTCTGGCCGATGCGATAGGCGCGGTCGGTGGCCTGTTCCTCGACCGCCGGGTTCCACCAGCGGTCGAAGTGGATGACGTGGCCCGCGCGGGTGAGGTTCAGGCCGGTGCCGGCCGCCTTCAGGGACAGCACCAGGACCGGCGTCGAACCGCTCTGGAAGCGGTCCACCATGCGTTCGCGTTCCGGGACCGGCGTGCCGCCGTGGAGCAGGTCCACCGGGACCGCCCGGGAGGACAGGTGCGCGGTGATCAGGCGGGCCATTCCGACGTACTGGGTGAAGACGAGTGCCGAGCCGTCCTCGGCCAGGAGTGTGTCCAACAGTTCGTCGAGGAGGGCGAGTTTGCCGGAACGGGCCAGTAGGCGGTCGGCCCGGGTCTCCTCCTCCTTGAGATACAGCGCGGGGTGGTTGCAGATCTGCTTCAGCGCGCCGAGCAGCTTGAGCACCAGGCCCCGGCGTGCGATGCCGTCCGAGGTCTCGATGGCCAGCATGGACTCCCGCACCACCGCTTCGTACAGGGCCGCCTGTTCGCGGGTGAGCGGCACCGGGTGGTCCGTCTCCGTCTTCGGCGGCAGCTCCGGGACGATGCCGGGATCGGACTTCTTGCGGCGCAGGAGGAAGGGGCGGACCAGTCGGGCCAGGCGGGTCACGGCCTCCTCGTCCTCGCCGTTCTCCACGGCGCGCGCGTGCCGGGCGCGGAAGGACTTCAGGGGGCCGAGGAGTCCGGGTGTCGTCCAGTCGAGCAGCGCCCAGAGTTCGGAGAGGTTGTTCTCCACCGGGGTGCCGGTGAGGGCCACGCGCGCGGGGGACGGGATGGTGCGCAGGGCTTTCGCCGTCGCCGAGTACGGGTTCTTGACGTGCTGTGCCTCGTCCGCGACGACCATGCCCCAGCGCTGCTCGGCCAGTCGCGGTGCCGTCGTCCGCATCGTGCCGTAGGTGGTGAGGACGAAGCCGTCGGTCAGGTCGTCCAGGGTGCGGTCCGGGCCGTGGAAGCGGCGGACGGGGACGCCGGGTGCGAAGCGGGTGATCTCCCGCTGCCAGTTGCCGAGCAGGGAGGCGGGGCAGACGACCAGGGTCGGTTCGGTGCGGGCGCGCTTGAGGTGCAGCGCGATGAGCGTGATCGTCTTGCCGAGCCCCATGTCGTCGGCGAGGCAGCCGCCCAGACCGAGGGAGGTCATGAGGTCCAGCCAGGCCAGACCCCGGAGTTGGTAGTCGCGGAGGGTGGCGTGCAGCGCCGGGGGCGGTTCGGCGGGGCGCACCCCGGCTGTCAGACGGTCACGCAGGGCGGCCAGGGCGCCGACCGGTACCGCCTCGACCGTCTCGCCTTCCACCTCCGCACTGCCGCTGAGCGCGACCGAGAGCGCGTCCACCGGATCGAGCAGGCCCAGTTCGCGCTTGCGGGCCTTGCGGACCAGGGCGGGGTCGACCAGGACCCAGCGGTCCCGCAGGCGCACCACCGGGCGGTGGGCCTCGGCGAGGGCGTCCATCTCGGCCTCGCTGAGCGGGTCGCCACCGAGCGCCAACTGCCAGCGGAACTGGAGGAGTTCCTCGCTCTCGAAGAAGCCGGTGCCGTCGGTCGCGGAGCCCGGCGCGGGCCGGACCACCGCGGCCGCGCTCAGGTCCTGGGCCAGGTCCCGGGGCCAGTGCACGGCGACCCCGGCGGCCGCCAGGCGGGTCGCCGCCACCCCGAGCAGTTCGCCCAGCTCCTCGTCGTACAGCGCCAGGACGTCTGGCACGTCCTGCTCGGCGAGCCGGTCCAGCGGCGGCCAGATGCGGGCCGCGCGCCGCACCGCGAGGGCCGCGTCCACACGCGCGCGCGGGCCGAACGCCGCGTCCGCCTCGCCCGCCCACAGGGCCGCCGCGTCGGCGATCAGCGTGGGGTCGGCGAGGCTGTGCACCTGGACGATCGCGGCGCCCGCGGTGCGCACACCCTCTTCGCCGTCGAACAGCTCGTACGCCGAGAGGTCCAGGCGCAGAGAGATACGGACGCCCGTGTCCATGCCGGCGGCGACCTCGGCGGCCCAGTCGTGGGCGTCCGGCAGGCGCTGCGGGCGGCGGTCGGCGAAGGGCCTGCCGGAGGCGTGCGGTGCGGCGGGGGTGCGCGGGAGGGTGTCGGCGACCGCGTCCAGGAAGGAGCGCATCAGCGCCTCCGGCTCGGGCAGCCGCAGCGGGCCCGGGCCGGGCAGCGGGACCGCATGGCCCTCGTACGGCAGGGCCGCGGCGACCGACCTGATGTGCGCGATGTCCTCCGGGTCCAGGGGGCCGGCCCGCCAGGCGTCGTGGCCGGCGGCCGTCAGGCCGGGCAGCAGGCGTCCGCGGGCGATGAGCCGCAGCGCGTGCAGTGCGGCCGCGCCCCAGCAGGCGGTGGCGGGGTGGGCGGCCGGGTCGCGCCGGGCACGGACGAGGTGAGGCAGTGCCTCGCCGACCGGGAGGGAGAGCGCGGGGGCGGTCCTGCGCCTTGCTCCCGCGCCGTGCGGTCGTACGACGGTGAGCTCGGTGTCCTCGACGGTCAGTGCGGCGCCCTCCGGGTCCCAGAAGGCGATCCGACCGTCCCGCGGCAGCGGGGCGGGCAGGAAGACGGCCGCGAGCCGGACGGGCACGGACCGTCCCGCGCCCTGCTCCCGCTCCCCCGCTGGCGCGGCCACCGCAGCCATGTCGCTCATACGACCTGTCACCTCCTGCCCGTGTGTCGGATCAGACGTCTTCGACTCTACGGGCGGGGTCTGACAATCGGCTCCGGAGGCGGTCCCGGGGGCCGCCCCGTCACGGTACGGCGCGGGAGACGACGTAGAAGAACGGGTTCCTCGGGTCGGACAGGTTCACGACCACGTCCTGCGTCGGCTTCGGGTTCTTCTGCTTGTGGACGAGGCCGTACCAGGGGCCGGTGCGGGTGAACTTCCAGCCGGTGATCTTCTGGTCGCGCGCGCTGATGGTGATGTCGTCCCGCTTGAGATCGGCGCGGGTGACGCCCATGTCGTGGAGGAAGACGTCGAGGTTGCGGAGGGGGGTCTGGAACTGGACGTAGAGACGGCTGGTCTTCCAGTTGTTCGTCTCGTAGCTCGCGACCTTGCCCGAGGGGTGCGGCATCGGCACCTGGTAGAGGCGGCGCTGCACCTTCGACGGCCAACCCTTGGTCAGGCCGGTGGCCGCGTACTTGGCCTCCTTGTCCTTGCCGCTGTCGCGGCTCTGGTTGGCGGAGATCACCAGGTAGCCGGCCGGGACGCCGATGAGCAGCACGATGATGAGCAGGGTGAGCGCCCTGCGGCGGATCTTGTGACGGCGGTCCTCGGTCGGCTTCGGCGGCTCGTCCGGGGGCAGGGCCTGGCGCGGCAGCGAGGCGGTCATGCGGTGTCCCTGGTGGAGCGGCGGGTCTCCAGGTACCGCCCGTAGCGCTCGTGCCGCTCGACCCTGCGCCGGTTGGCACGGCGGAAGCGGCGGGCGACCAGGCGGGCAAGGTCGGCGGCGCCGACCATGCCGGCCTCGGGGCCGAGCTGGGCGCGGGCGATACGGGCCTCGGGGCGGTAGCCGCGGCCGGTGAGCTGACGCTTGAAGGCGTCCCGGGCGGGCCCGATCAGCAGGTCGTCGGCGGCCGAGACGCCGCCGCCGATCACGAAGCAGGACGGGTCCAGGGCGGCCGCCAGGTTCGCGATGCCGACGCCGAGCCACTGCCCGATGTCCTGCAGCAGCTCGATGCACATCGCGTCGCCCTCGCGGGCCAGCTCGGTGATCATCGGGCCGGTGATGTCGGCGATGTTGCCTTTGACGTGCTCGATGATCCCGTACGCCACCGGGGAGTCGGCGGCGGCCAGTTCCTTGGCCTCGCGGACCAGCGCGTTGCCGGAGCTGTACTGCTCCCAGCAGCCGCGGTTGCCGCACGGGCAGCGGTGGCCGCCGGGCACGACCTGCATATGGCCGAACTCGCCGGCGACGCCGTACTTGCCGCGCTTGACCTGGCCGTCCTCCAGGATCGCGCCGCCGATGCCGGTGCCCAGCGTGATCATGACGAGGTGGTCCTCGCCGCGGCCGGCGCCGAAACGCCACTCCGCCCAGGCGGCGGCGTTGGCGTCGTTGTCGACCAGCACGGGCACCGCGAGCCGGCCGGCGAGGCGGTCGCGGAGGGGCTCGTTGCGCCACGACAGGTGCGGGGCGAACAGGACGCGGTTGCGGTCGGCGTCGACCCAGCCGGCCGCGCCGATGCCGACGGCGTGCACGTCGTGCCGGTCGGAGAGGTCCAGGACCAGTTCGACGATGGTGTCCTCGACGACCTTGGGGCTCTTGGACTTGTCCGGGGTCTCCGCGCGGAGCTTCTCCAGGATGTTGCCGTCGGCGTCGACGACGCCCGCCATCACTTTTGTGCCGCCGATGTCGATACCGACCGTCGGCACGCGGGGTGCGGTCAGGTGGGAGCGGCGCTCCCTCGTGCCGACCGTGCGGAGCGCCGGTGCGCGGCGGGAGCCTATGGGGGCGGTGAAGTTGCCGTAGGTGCTCATCAAGGCCCGATTGTGCCTCAACGTGACTCTGGGTGCTGTGCGGGGGAGCAAAGGGGGGTGCGCGATGTGTGCCGGGTGCGGGTTGGTTGTGGCTGGTCGCGCCCACGCGGCGGAGCCGCACATCGATACAGCCCCGCGCCCCTCAGGCATGGTGCAGCTCACGTCGGCCACATTGTCCTGACATTGCTACCAACTCAACGCGCTCATGACCGTACGAGCAGCTGGAACTCGAAGGAGTAGCGCGTCGGGCGGTACGTGTGGGTGCCGTACTCGACCGCGCGGCCCGTGTCGTCGAAGGTGACGCGCTGCATGGTGAGCAGGGGGGCGCCCTCGGTTTCGGCGAGGCGGTCGGCCTCGACGGACGTGGCGGCGCGGGCGCCGATCGTCTGGCGGGCGCTGTGCAGGGTGATCCCGGCGGCGCGCATCATGCGGTAGAGGCCGGTGGCCTCCAGCTGTGCGGTGTTCAGGTCGAGCAGGCCCGGCGGGATGAAGTTGCACAGGTAGGCCATCGGCTCGGCATGCGCGAGCCGGAGGCGCTCCACCCGGTGGACGTCGCTGCCCTCGGCCACATTGAGGGCGGCTGCGACCTCGGCGGTCGCCGCCACGACCGTGTTGACCAGAACCTTGGTGGCGGGGCGCTGGCCGGCCGCCTCCAGGTCGTCGTAGAGGCTGGAGAGCTCCAGGGGGCGCTTGACCTGGCTGTGCACGACCTGCGTGCCCACGCCGCGGCGGCGTACCAGGAGGCCCTTCTCGACGAGCGACTGGATGGCCTGTCGGACGGTGGGCCGGGACAGGCCGAGCCGTGCGGCCAGCTCGATCTCGTTGCCCAGCAGGCTGCCGGGGGTGAGCGCTCCGTGCTCGATCGCCGCTTCGAGCTGCTGGGACAGCTGGAAGTACAACGGCACCGGAGAGCTCCGGTCCACACGGAGCTGGAGCGACGCGGTCGGGTCCACTTCTGGTTTCGGCACGGGCCGAGCGTAGCTCCACGAGTTGTTGACGGGAAGTTGTGTAGTTCGATTGTCCGGACATATGCATTGACAGCGTGCGCACTGAACCCTCACTTTGTTTCCATGCGCATCGGGGTCATCGGTACGGGCCGGATCGGCACCATCCATGCGAACACGCTCAGCCGCAACCGCGAGGTGGGGTCCCTGATCCTCACGGATGTGGATCCGGCGCGGGCCCAGGAGCTCGCGCTCCGCCTCGGGGAGACGGCTGCGCCGGGGGTGGACGAGATCTTCAAGTGGGGCGTGGACGCCGTGGTGATCACCACGGCGACGTCGGCCCACGCCGAACTGATCGGTCGGGCAGCACGCTCTGGGCTCCCGGTGTTCTGCGAGAAGCCCATAGCCCTCGATCTGCCCGGCACCCTGCATGCCATCGGTGAGGTCGAAGCGGCCGGGACGATTCTGCAGATGGGGTTCCAGCGCCGCTTCGACGCGGGCTACACGGGCGCGCGCGACGCGGTGCTCGCGGGCCGGCTCGGGCGGCTGCACACCGTGCGGGCGGTGACGTCCGACCAGGTTCCTCCCGCGCCCGGGTGGCTGCGGCTGTCCGGCGGGCTGTACCGGGACGCGCTGATCCACGACTTCGACGCGCTGCGCTGGGTGACGGGGCACGAGGTCGTCGAGGTGTACGCGGCCGGGTCGGACGCGGGGCCGCCGATGTTCCGGGAGGCGGGTGACGTGGACACGGGGGCCGCGCTGCTCACGCTCGACGACGGCACCCTCGCCACGGCCACGGCGACGCGGCTGAACGGCGCCGGCTACGACGTCCGCATGGAGCTGGCCGGGGAGCTGGACCAGATCGTCGTCGGCCTGGACGACCGTACGCCGATCGCGTCCACGGAGCCGACCGGACCGCCGGCCGCGGACAAGCCCTGGTCCGGCTTCCTTGAGCGCTTCGGGCCTGCCTACGAGGCCGAGCTGGCCGCGTTCGTCGAGGTCGTACTCGGCCAGCGGGCCAACCCCTGCGACGGCCGAGAGGCCCTCCAGGCGCTGCGGATCGCCGAGGCCTGCGAGGTCTCACGACGGGAGCGCAGACAGGTGGCACTCGCGGAGATCCCGGGCCGGGCCGAGTCCGCCTTCAGGTGAGCCGCCGCAGCCGTCGCCCGTAACCCACCCACCAGCGCACCCCGCGCACCAGCAAGCCGGACAGCCAGTACCCGGGCGGCCGTCGAGGACCGGGCCGGGGCCGGCCAACCAAATCCTGCGACGGCCGCGAGGCCCTCCAGGCATTGCGGATCGCCGAAGCCTGCGAGGTCTCACGACGGGAGCGCAGACAGGTGGCACTCGCGGAGATCCCGGGCCGGGCCGAGTCCGCCTTCAGGTGAGCAGGCGTATCGCCGGCGTCGTGGTGTCCGTGGCCATCAGTGACTCGCAGTGGGTGCAGCGCAGTTCGTACGGCCGGACCAGGTTGGTCTGGATGCCGGCGGTGCCGGACTCCTTGGTCTTCGGGCAGTAGTAC
Organism: Streptomyces sp. NPDC001157; assembly: GCF_053598255.1. Classification (NCBI taxonomy): domain Bacteria; kingdom Bacillati; phylum Actinomycetota; class Actinomycetes; order Kitasatosporales; family Streptomycetaceae; genus Streptomyces; species Streptomyces sp. NPDC001157. The sequence continues at coordinate 207,882 of NZ_JBSFJW010000013.1, read as the reverse complement.
CCGAGATGCAGTCGCACCCAGGGGTGGCTGGTGGGTGCCTGGCCCGGCCGGTTGTCCTTCGCGTCTTCGAAGGGCGACCACCAGAAGTCGACCAGGGCACGCAGCGCCAGCCGCTCCTTGCCGGACGTGGTGTCGTACGCGGCGATCCGGCCCGCGGTGTAGTGGCGCCGGAAGCCGCTGCGGCTGCCCGAGCACAGGGCCCGCTCGGCGCCGCGCTCGTAGACCGTGGTGCGGCCGGTGCGCTCGCAGATGAAGCAGTCCACGCTGAACTCGAGCTTTGAACGCCAGTGCAGATTGTGGAAGTTGTCGCCGCTGAGCTGCCCGGTCAGCTCGGTGGTGATCTCCGCGGTGCGCAGCATGCGGGCCCCCTGAGTACTTCTGGATCAGCGTGTTCTACCAGCACACCGGCAGGCTGCGCACCCCGCGCATCAGCATGCCGGGGAGCCAGTCGCCGGGCGGGGCGTCCAGGGCCAGGCCGGGGGCGCGCTCCAGGAGGGTGCGTATCGCCGTGCGGGCTTCGAGGCGGGCCAGTGGGGCGCCCAGGCAGTAGTGGATGCCGTGGCCGAAGGCCAGGTGGCCGCGGGTGTCGCGGTGGATGTCGAAGCGGTCCGGCGCGGGGTAGCGCAGTCCGTCGCGGTCGGCGGCGGTGAGGCCGACCATCACGAAGTCGCCCTTCTCGATCTGTGTGCCGCCGATCTCCAGGGGTTCGGCGGCGAACCGGAACGTGGCGTTCTCCACCGGCCCCTCGTAGCGCAGAGTCTCCTCGACCGCGCCGTCGAGGAGACTCAAGTCGGCGCGCAGGGCAGCGAGTTGGTCCTGGTGCCTGAGCAGGGCGTGGACGGTGTTGCCGATCAGGTTGACCGTGGTCTCGTGCCCGGCGATGAGCAGGATGAAGGCCATGCCGCGCAGTTCGCCCGGGGAGAGCCGGTCGCCGTCCTCGGCGGTGGTGCGGATCAGGTCGCTGAGCAGGTCGCCGCTCGGCCCGGCGCACCGCTTGTCCTCGATCAACTCGGTGAGGTACTCGGCGAGACGCGTGAACGCGTTGTGTTCGAGGTCCGCGTCGGTCGGCGCAACCGCCTCCGACGACATCTTGCGGAACTCGCCGCGGTCCAACTCCGGTACGCCGAGCAGCTCGCAGATGACGGTGATCGGCAACGGATAGGCCAGGGAGTCCATGAGGTCGGCTCTGCCGTGCGGCAGCATCGCGTCGAGCAGTTCGTCGGTGATCTCCTGGATCCTGGGCCGCAGTTCCTCCACACGGCGCATGGTGAAGGCCCGCGCGACCAAGGCACGCAGGCGTGTGTGCTGGGGCGGGTCGGAGGCCAGCAGGTGCTTCCCGATCAGCTCCTCGTCCAGGAACACCATGCCGATCCTGCTGCCGTCCTTGGCCAGCCGCGGGTCGGCGAGCGCCGTGCGTGCCTCCTCGTGGCCGACGACGAGCCAGGTCACGTGATGCTGGTCGGGCGCGGGCAGCCGGACCCGGTGCACCGGCCCGCGCTCGCGCAGTTGCGCGTACACCGGATGAGGGTCCGTGCGGAACCCGTCGCCGAACTCCCCCAGGTCGATCACTTCGGCCATGCTCTCCCCGTCCCGTCCCCCGCCGGTTCTCCCCCGGTGCACCGACAACGCTCGGCGGGCGCCGCTAGTGCCCGTCGCCGTCCGGATCCTCCAGAAGCCCGGCGTCGTACGCCAACAGGGCGATCTGCACACGGTTGTTGAGGTCGAGCTTGGCCAGGATGCGGGAGACATGGGTCTTGACGGTGGCGACGCTCATGAAGAGCGTGGCGGCGATCTCGGCGTTGGACAGGCCGCGGCCGACCGCGACGGCGACCTCGCGTTCGCGGTCGTTGAGGGCGTCGATGCGCACGCGCGCGTGCGTGCGCCGGGTGTCGGCTCCGGAGCCCACCGCGTGCTCCATCAACTGCCGTGTGACGGTGGGCGACAGCACGGGGTCACCGACCGCGACCCGGCGCACGGCGTCGACGATCTCGGCGGGCGGGGTGTCCTTCAGGACGAACCCGGCGGCACCCGCGCGCAGGGCGCGCAGCACCTGTTCGTCGGCGTGGAAGGTGGTGAGGACCACGACCTGCGGGGCGTCCTTGCGCTCCCGCAGCCGCTCGGTGGCCGTGAGGCCGTCCACCGACGGCATCCGGATGTCCATGAGGACCACGTCGGGGCGGGTGCGGTCGACGAGTTCCTCGACCTCGGCGCCGTCGGCGGCCTCGCCGACGATCTCGATGTCCTCGGCGCCGCCCATCATCAGGGACAGCCCGGCCCGCACCAGAGGGTCGTCGTCGACGAGGAGCAGTCTGATCGCAGTCATGGGGCTTACGTAATCACGGTCGGCGGGGCCGCCGCGCCCGGGTCGCCTCATCCCCAGGGCAGCCAGGCCCGCACCCGGAACCCGCCGTCCGGCTCCGGCCCGTGCTCGAGCCGGCCGCCGGTCAGTACGGCCCGTTCCGTCAGCCCGATCAGCCCCTGCCCGGAGCCCGGCACGGCGGGCACCTCGCCCTCCGAGGCGGGATTGCGTACGTCCACGACGAGGCCCTCGCCCGGGGTGCCCGTGACGGAGACGGTGACCTCCGTGCCGGGGGCGTGCTTGCGGGCGTTGGTCAGGGCCTCCTGGGCGATGCGGTACGCCGTGCGGCCGACCGAGGCGGGCACGGCCGCGGGGTCGGTGACGCGGTTCGCGAGGGTGACCTTCATGCCGGCCTCGCGGCACTCGGCGACCAGCCCGTCCAGCGCGGCGAGGGTCGGCTGCGGCCGACCCGCGTCGTCGGGCTCGCCCGCCCGCAGGACGCCGATGATCTCCCGCAGGTCCTGGAGGGCCTCGTGCGCACTCTCACGGATGACCCCGGCCGCCCGCGCGACCTCCTCCTGGGGCGCGTCGGGCCGGAACTCCAGGGCGCCCGCATGCACGCTCAGCAGCGTCAGCCGGTGCGCGAGGACGTCGTGCATCTCACGGGCGATGGCCTCGCGGGCCAGCCGCTGCGCCTGCTCGGCGCGCAGCTGCGCCTCCGTCTCGGCCCGCCGGGCGCGGTCGCGCAGGCTCACCATGAGCTGGCGCTTGGACCGTACGAACATGCCCCAGCCGATGACGGTGAGGGTGAGCAGCTCCGTGAACGCGACCGCGCCCGCGTACGGCAGGTCGGGGTCCGGGCGCATCCAGAAGAACAGCGGGATCAGCGCGAGAGAGATGCCGCCGATCCAGGCGACGTACCGGAAGGGCCTGTGCACGGCGAGAGTGAAGACGACGACCATGCCGGCGCCGCCCGCCGTGTTCGACAGCAGGCCGACGGGGATCATCGCGACGGCGAGCCCGAGCGGCCAGCGGCGGCGTGCCCACACCGCGGCGCAGGCCAGCGCACCGAGCAGTTGGTCGACGACGGCGAGTGTGTGCGAGGTGTGCGTGTCGTGGTTCAGGGTGTCCGCGGCCGCCAGCCCGAGGGCGACGGCGAGCAGGAAGCAGGTGAAGTCGACGACCCAGTCGCGCACGGTGCGCCGAGGCCGCCCGGGCCGCCCGGCGTCGGGGTCGATCTCGTGCAGCAGGGCCGACGGGAACAGCCATCTGCGGCCTATGACCCCCGCGGCCGATGTCGGCTTGTCATCCCTCACGGTCGACAAATCTACGCAGTGCGGCGCGCCGTCACCCCTCCACGCGGCGGATCCCCGACCAAAGTCGCACCACTGGAGACTTTCGGCGCACACCGCCGCCGGACGGTGGACTTCCGTCGGGCGCGACTCGCCCCGCGGCCGATGTCTGTGGGGGGTCCGCGGGGCGAGGGTCGGAGTATGAAGCAGCTGCTGGAGCTACTCGGTTTCATCGCCCTGGTGCAGGGCGTGCTGGGCCTGGTGCACGAGTTCACCCACTGGCATGTGGGCCTCGTGCAACGGCTCGGCTTCCTCGACGGCTACGGGGTCTATGCGAGCGTCGCCCTGGTGGTGCTGGCGTTCGCGCTGTTCGCCGCCGCGGAGAGCCGGAAGTCCGGATGAGTGCCTACCGGACTTCCGGCGCACCTTTCCCTCGGAGTGACCGAGCGGGGGAAGTCGCTCAGCAGCCGAAGTCGATCAGGTCGAACGTGGCGTAGTGGTCCGAGGTGTAGTAGTCCTCCTGGCTCTCCTCACCGGTCACGATGCGGCGAGCTCCGCGCGTGGAGGAGCCGGGGGTGATGACCGTGTACTCGTGGTAGTACCCGGACGACTGCGTGGGCAGGACGCCTTCACGGTTCGAGAAGACGGTGCCGTCCTGCGAGTACGGGAACGGCCCGCCCTGATCGATCAGGTCGAGGGTGTCGTGCGCCTGGGAGGGCAGGGAGTTGTAGCAGATGCTGCCGACGGAGTCGGCGGCGGCGTCCGCGGTGGGGGCGATGACGGCGCCGCCGACGAGGAGGGCGGACAGAAGAACGGCTGCGGCGCCGAAACGAGTGGCGCGTGTGGGGGAAGTCATGACGTCATGATGACGCGCGTAGACAGTGGCATGTCAATGTCAAGTCGGCAGAATTTCCCGTCAAGTCCGATGAGTTTTCCGCACGTTAACCTGCGGCCCTGCGTCCCCACGCGGTCCCCACAAGCACCAGCACACCGCCCGTCAGCCCGAGGGCCCCGAGCCGTTCCCCGCCGAGCGCGATGCCGGCCGCAGCGGCCCACAGAGGCTCGGTGCCGAGCAGCAGGCTGACCCGCGAGGGGGAGGTCCGGCGCACGGCCCACATCTGCACGAAGAACGCGAACAGCGTGCAGCACACGGACAGGAACAGCAGCCCGGCCCACTCCCTCGCCCCGAATCCGGCCGCCGTGCCCCACGGCGTGGTGTCGGCGCCCGAGGACAGGACCGCGAACACCGCGACGGCAGCGCCCAGTTGGACGGTGGTGAGCGGCAGGGCACCGGCCCCCCGGACCGCCCTGATGCGCGACATGGCGAGGACGTGGACGGTGCGGGCGAGGGCGGCGAACAGCATCAGCAGGTCCCCCAGGGAAGGCCGGGTGAAGCCGCCGCCCTGGGTGAGCAGGACGACACCGAACACGGAGAGGCCGGCCGCCGCGAGGAACGCCCGCGGGGGCCGGACACGGGTGACGGCCGCCTCGGCGAGCGGGGTGAAGATCATGGTGAGGCTGATGATGAGGCCGGCGTTGGTCGCCGAGGTGTGGACGACGCCGTACGTCTCCAGCAGGAAGATCCCGCCGAGGATCAGCCCGAGCAGAGCGGCCCCCCGCCACTGGGCGGCGGTGAGGGCACGCAGGGAGCGCCGCGCGACGACCGCGAGCACGGGCAGGACCAGGGCGAAGCGCAGCACCAGCACGGCGAGCACCGTCCGGGCGGTGGTGATGTCCTTGGCGGCGAGATAGCTCGCGCCCCACACGACCGCGACGAGCAGCACGGGCAGGTCGGTGAGCCAGGCTCGGCGGGGTACGAACGGGCGCGGTACGGCGATCGACGACATGGGGGCGGCTCTCCCGGTCTCCGGCGGCTGTGCGGAGACGTCGGCGGCTCCCACGGGGAGCGATCACCGTACCGGCGCGGGTGATCTTCAGCTAGGCGTTTTCGGGGAGCTCGTACGAGCCGTAGTCGGGCCGTCCGGCCACGTCGTACGACTGGATGGAGACCCCGGCGGGGGTGGTACGGCCGCCCGTGTGGCGGAACTTGGTCGGTACGGCGCCCTCCCTGAAGAGCCGGAGGCCGGTGCCGAGCACCACCGGGAACGTCACCAGGTGGACGGTGTCGACGAGGCCGAGGTCCAGCAGGGACTGGACGAGGGCGCCGCTGCCGTGCACCTGGAGCTCGCCGTCGGTGCGCTCCTTGAGGGCGGTGACCTCCTTGGCGAGGTCGCCGCCGATCACCGTGGTGCCGGACCAGGCGGGGTCGGTGAGGGTGGACGACGGGACGTACTTCGGCAGCGCGTTCAGCTGGGCGGCGATGCGGTTGGCGGGGTCGGTCACCTTCGGCCAGTACGAGGCGAAGATGTCGTACGTGCGACGGCCGAGGAGGAACGCGGTAGGGCGCTCGAAGACCTCGCCGACGAACCGGCCGAAGTCCTCGTCGCCGTACACGAAACTCCAGCCGCCGTGCTCGAAGCCGCCCCGGGTGTCCTCCTGGGGGCCGCCGGGTGCCTGGTAGACGCCGTCGAGAGTGACGAAGATCGTGGAGACGAGCTTGCCCATGGCGGGTGCCTGCTTCCTGGTGTGGGGTCTGTTGTCATCACCTCAGACCCCACCCGCGCCCGCAACTCATCGGTCGGTCGTGACTGATCGGCCGGGGGTACGGCACCTCACCCGGCGTGAGTGGAGAACAGGCCGCCCGTCGGGCCCTGCTTGTCGCCGCCCTGGGCCTTCTTCAGGGCGTTCGCCAGGCTCTCGATGGTGAGGGACTGCAGGATCACCCGGCCGTTGCCCTCCAGGGTGGCCAGGGACAGGCCCTCGCCGCCGAAGACGGCGTTCATGATGCCCTGGCGGTTGAGTCCGCCGACGCGCTGGACGCCGTACTGGATGCCCTCCTCGAAGGCGACGACGCAGCCGGTGTCGACCTCGATGCGGCCGCCGAAGTCGGCGGGGTTGAGGTCGATGAAGTTGCCGGCTCCCGCGATGATCACCGTGCCGCGCCCGGTGAACTTCTCCAGGATGAAGCCCTCGCCGCCGCTCATGCCGGTGCGGCCGCCCTGGAAGGCGATGCCGAAGTCGACGGTGGACTCGGCGGCCACGAAGGCGTCCTTCTCGGCGAACCACGCGCGTGTGCCGTCGAGTTCCAGGGCGCGCATCTCGCCCGGGAGCACGCCCGCGAAGCCGACGGTGCCCTCGCCGCCCTGTGCGCTGAAGTACTGGAACGCCATCGACTCGCCGGCGAGCATGCGCTGGCCGACCTGCATGGCCGTCCCCATGGCCTGGCGGAGCATGCCGCCCATGCCGCCGCCTCCGCCGCTCTGGGACTGCCCGCCGCTGTTCGACGGACCGGAGAGGCGGGTCTCCATGGTCACGTTCGTGGTCTTGAACAGGAACTTTCCGGCCTCGCAGTAGACGGTCTGGCCGGGGCTCAGGTTGACGACCGCCATCTGCATGGCGTTGCCGACGATCTCTTGCTGAAGTGTCACGAGGGGAGAACGCGGGAGGTGGAGGAAAGAGTTCCGGCCTGAACCGGTGTGTTCCGGCCACTCGATCTCGGTGTCCGTTCGCCGCCGGCATCGCCGTGCGGTCGGCGCTGGGATGGACCCATGACAACCACTCACGGAACTCTCGACGGCAGGGTGGCCCTGGTGACCGGCGGCAGCCGTGGCATCGGTGCGGCGACGGCGCTGCGGCTCGCCCGGGACGGTGCGGACGTGGCCGTGACGTATGTGAACGGCAAGGAGGCGGCCGCGGACGTCGTACGGCGGATCGAGGCGCTGGGGCGGCGGGCGGTGGCCCTGCGGGCGGACTCCGCGGAAGCGGACGAGGCGACGGGGGCGGTGGAGCGCGCCGCGGAGGCGCTGGGCGGTCTGGACGTCCTCGTGAACAACGCGGGCGTGGGCGTGCTGGGGCCGCTGGACGGTCTGGCGCTCGCCGATGTCGACCGGGTCCTGGCGGTGAACGTCCGGGGTGTGTTCCTCACTTCGCAGGCGGCTGCCGCGCGGATGCCCTCCGGCGGGCGGATCATCACGATCGGTACGTGCATGACTCAGCGTGTGCCGGGGCCGGGTGGGACGCTGTACGCGACGAGCAAGGCGGCGTTGATCGGGCTGACGAAGGCGCTGGCCCGGGAGGTGGGCGGGCGCGGGATCACGGCGAACATCGTGCATCCCGGGCCGATCGACACGGACATGAATCCGGCGGACGGGCCCGATGCTGCCGGTCAGGCGGCGATGACGGCGGTCGGTCGCTACGGGACGGCGGAGGAGGTGGCGGGGATGGTGGCGTATCTGGCGGGGGCGGAGTACGTCACCGGGGCTGAGTTCGCGGTGGACGGCGGGTTCGCGGCGTGACGCTGTCGAAGGTTTTCGCCCCCGCCGCCCCTTCCCATTCCCGACCCTGGGGGCTGCGCCCCCAGACCCCCGCTTTCGGCCTGAACGGCCTCGTCCTCAAACGCCGGACGGGCTGAGTTGGCTGCGCCAAATCCAGCCCCTCCGGCGATTGAGGAGCAGGGGTCCGAGTCTGTGTCAGCCGCCCAGTTCCTGGTGGCGAGCCGCCAGCCCCGTCGCACCCGCCTCCGTCAGCGAGCCGTACAACCGCAGCCGCGAGATGCCGCCGTCCGGGAAGATGTCCACGCGCGCGTGGGTGCCGACCGCCGGGGTCGGGAGGACGAAGCGGTGGTTGGTGTCGGGCTGGAGGCGGGTGCGCGGGAGGATCTCGCGCCAGTCACCGTCCTCACCGTCCTTCACCGACACCGAGGCCCAGCCCGCGCTGTTGCCCTTCAGGTACGCCGTGTCGATCTCGATCGCGCGGATCTGGGACTGCGCGGCGAGGCGGTAGCGGATCCAGTCGTTGCCCTGGTCGCGGCGGCGCCGGGTCTCCCAGCCGTCGTCCATCTTGCGGGAGCGGCCCGGCTGGATGGTGTTGGTGGCCGGGGAGTAGAAGAGGTTGGAGGCGTCCTCGGCCTGGCCGCCGTTCTCCAGGGCGACCACGTCGAAGGTGCCCAGGGTCGCCAGCCACTCGGGGTCGGGGACGACCTCGCCGTACACGCGCAGGCGCGCGATGCCGCCGTCGGGGTGCTGGTTGACCCGCAGGTGGGTGAAGCGCTGTTCGACCGAGACGGCGAAGCCGTTGGCCGCGTGGCCGCCGACCGGGGTGCGCGGGACGAGGGTCGTCCACTTCACGTCGTCGCCCAGGAGCTCCTCCGGGGACGGGGAGCCGGATACCGACGTGCCCTCGACCGAGACCGCCTGCGGGTAGTTGCCGCGGAAGTGGGCCGTGTCGACGACTATCCCCCTGACGACACCCGGCGCTCCCAGCCGGACCAGCGCCCAGTCGTGGTCCTCGGCCGTCGGCCACGGGTGGTCGGCCGAGGCGCCACGGCGGCGGCGGGTCTCCCAGCCGTCCATGATCTTGCCCTTGTGCCCGAAGTGCTCGGGGTCGAACTCGGCCCGCTCGGGCACCAGCAGGTTCTCGCGCTGGGCGAAGAACTCGTCGTTGGCGGCGATCACGCCGGCCCCGAGGCGCCGGTCGGCGAGGTTGGCGTACTGGGTGAAGGGGAAGTCGGCGGTGCGGTAGTCGGCGTACGGGTCACCGCCTCCGTACGGGTTCGCGTCGCCAGTGAAACTCGCCAAACGGGATGGATGCTGCGCCGTCACGGTGATCAGGTCGTCCTTTCGGGGTCGGCCGCTGCGGGTGCGGGAGAGTCGTTCAGTGGTCGCGGGTGAGCAGCTGTCCCTTCGGCTCGGTGAACTCGCCGTCCGCGACGATGCGTTCACCGCGCAGCCAGGTCGACTTCACGACGCCGTACAGGGTCTTGCCCGCGTACGCCGTCACGCGGTTGCGGTGCTGGAGGGCCGCCGGGTCCACCGTGAACGTCTCGTCCGGTGCGAGGACCGCGAAGTCGGCGTCGCGGCCGGCCTCGATGGCTCCCTTGCGGGTGTCCAGGCCGACCAGTTCCGCCGTGCGCGAGGACATCCAGCGGACCACGTCCTCCAGGCCGTGCCCGCGCCTGCGCGCCTCGGTCCACACCGCGGCCAGGCTCAGCTGCAGGCCGGAGATGCCGCCCCAGGCGGTCGCGAAGTCGTCCGTCTTGAGGTCGGCCGTGGACGGGGAGTGGTCGGTGACCACGCAGTCGATGGTGCCGTCCGCCAGCGCCTGCCAGAGCAGGTCCTGGTTGGCGGCCTCGCGGATGGGCGGGCAGCACTTGAACTCGCTTGCGCCGTCCGGGACTTCCTCGGCCGTCAGGGTCAGATAGTGGGGGCAGGTCTCGACCGTGATACGCACGCCCTCCGCCTTCGCCTCGGCGATCAGCGGGAGTGCGTCGCTCGACGACAGGTGCAGGACGTGCACGCGCGCGCCCAGGCGTTTCGCCTGGCCGATGAGCTGGGCGATCGCCGTGTCCTCGGCGTCGCGCGGGCGGGAGGCGAGGAAGTCGGCGTACTTGGGGCCGCCGTGCTGCGGGGCCGCGTCCAGGTGGTGCGGGTCCTCGGCGTGCACGATCAGCAGGCCGCCGAAGGAGGCGATCTCGGCCAGGGACTGGGCGAGTTGATCGTGGTCGAGATGCGGGAACTCGTCCACCCCGGACGGCGAGAGGAAGGCCTTGAAGCCGAAGACGCCGGACTCGTGCAGCGGGCGCAGGTCCTTGACGTTGTCGGGCAGGGCGCCGCCCCAGAAGCCGACGTCGATGTGCGCCTTGTCGGCGGCGACGTCCTGCTTCGTACGGAGGTTGTCGACCGTCGTCGTCGGCGGCAGGGAGTTGAGCGGCATGTCGACGAGGGTGGTGATGCCGCCGGCCGCTGCCGCACGGGTGGCGGTCCAGAAGCCCTCCCACTCGGTGCGTCCGGGGTCGTTGACGTGCACGTGCGTGTCGACGAGGCCGGGCAGCAGGACGTCGCCGCCGAAGTCCTCCAGGCGGGCGTCCGGCGGTACGGGGGCGTCGTACGGGAGTACGGCCGTGATCCTGCCCCCGGCGACCGTGACCGTGGCGGGACGCGTTCCCTCGGGTGTGATGACGCGTGTCGAGCGCAGCACCAGTTCTGTGTCGGACACCCGGACCCCTCTCAGCCGCCGCGATGTACTTCCACGCGATTTACTTCCACGTAACGGAATTCAACTTTCTGTTGAAGGAGTCTTCACTCCCGCTTCCGCGCCGTCAAGGGCACACTTCTCCACAGTGCACCCCCTGCACCCCCTCTGGACGTTTCCACAAAGCGGAATTAGAATTCCAGCAAGCAGAACGTAGCTATGTACAAGCAGGGAGTCAACCGACCGGCGGGTAGGCTTCTGCCCTTCCCGCCAGTCCCGAAAGGAACGCGCCGTGCCGACGTCCAGCGCCAGCGACGCCCCCGCAGTAGACGCCGCCGCCAAGTCCAACGGCGGTGGCGTCCAGTCCCTCGAGCGCGCCTTCGATCTGCTGGAACGGATGGCGGACGCTGGCGGCGAGGTCGGGCTGAGCGAGCTCTCCGCGAGCAGCGGACTGCCGCTGCCCACCATCCACCGTCTGATGCGCACGCTCGTGGCCTGCGGGTACGTCCGCCAGCAGGCCAACCGGCGGTATGCGCTCGGCCCGCGCCTGATCCGTCTCGGCGAGTCCGCCGCCCGGCTGCTCGGCACCTGGGCGCGCCCCTATCTGGCCCGTCTGGTCGAGGAGACCGGCGAGACGGCGAACATGGCACTGCTCGACGGCGACGAGATCGTCTACGTGGCCCAGGTGCCGTCCAAGCACTCGATGCGGATGTTCACCGAGGTGGGCCGCCGGGTGCTCCCGCACTCCACGGGCGTCGGCAAGGCGCTGCTCGCGAACACCCCGGACGACGAGGTGCGCGCCCTGCTCTCCCGCACCGGCATGCCCGCAGCGACGGACAGGACGATCACCACACCGGAGGGCTTCCTGGCCGCCCTGGCGGACGTGCGCCGGGACGGTTACGCGGTCGACGACAACGAGCAGGAGATGGGGGTGCGCTGCCTCGCCGTCTCCGTGCCCAACTCCCCCACCGCCGCCGCCATTTCGATCTCGGGCCCCGCGGGCCGGGTCACGGAGGCGGCCACGGACAAGATCGTGCCGGTGCTGCAGCAGGTGGCGGTGGAGCTGTCGGAGGCACTCGCAAGCTCGGGACCGGCGGCCTAGCCTGGAAACCGGGGGGACCGGCAGTCCGGCAGCGGAGCGAGGTGTCCACCATGCTGCAGGAGAACAAGCACTGGTCCTCGGGGAAGTGGCAGGTCAAGCAGGGAAACGCCGACGAGTTCATCGACCGCTGGCGGGACTTCCTGACCTGGACCAAGGAGGCGAACGAGGGGTTCCTCGGGGCTCGCCTGGTCCGCGACGTCCGCAACCCGAACTCCTTCGTGTCCTTCGCCAGCTGGCAGGACCTCGACGCGATGCGCGCCTGGCAGAACTCCCCCGAGTTCAAGGAGCGCTTCGACGCGGCCTACGTGCTGTGCGAGGACATGCAGAGCAGCGGCTACGAACTGGTCGTCGAGATCTGAGCGGGCCTCAAAAGCGACTCAGCGGCGCGGTGGTTCCCCGAACAGGTCCACCGCGTCGCGTACGTCCGACAGCCCCCTGGCCAGCGCGCTCACGGACCCGATCGCCCCGGCGATCAGCAGCAGCGACCGGCGCAGGCGGGGGATTTCGGGGGCGCCGTCGATCGTCATCGCGGCCAGTGCGGCGAGTTCGTCCTCGGCTATGCCGCGGTCGGGGAACTCGGCGGGGTGCGCGGCGAGTTCGCGGCGCAGCCGGGACACCGCGGTCCGCAGTTCCGCCACTCTCGGGTCCTCGTCGCTGCCGGTCACTGGCCTCTGCCCCAAGCTCCGCAACACAGCTCTCCCCCTCGCACGCCCTCGTGCGCAGTCTCTTCGCGTTCCCGCAGTGCAGCCCCGTGGCGGTGGTCGGGCGCCGGGGGACGCGGGTCAGTAAACGCCACCCGATGCCCGGTGCGCCACCGTGCGGACCGAAATTCAGCCCCAGGAAACCGGGCGCTCGCCTTGGCGTCAGGTATGCAGGACCCATGACGGAGAACGAACAGCAGGTGGCCGGGCTGATCCTCGCCGCCGGCGGCGGGCGGCGGCTCGGCGGACGCCCCAAGGCGCTGCTTCAGCACCGTGGACGGCCGCTCGTCGAGCACGCGGTCCGTGTACTGCGCGCGGCCGGCTGCACCCGTATCCACGTGGTCCTGGGGGCGCGGGCCGACGCCGTACGGGAGCGGGCCGAGCTGGACGGGTGCGTGCTCGTGGAGAACCCCGAGTGGGAGCAGGGCATGGGCACCTCACTGCGGGCCGGGCTGGACTCACTGGCCGGTACGGGTGCGCGGGCCGCGCTCGTCTCGCTCGTCGACCAGCCGGGGATCGGCCCGGAGGCGGCAGAACGGGTGCTGGCCGCCTACCGGGACGAGTCGTCCCTCGTCTCGGCCGCCTACGACGGCGTACGCGGTCACCCCGTTCTGTTCGGCAACGCGCACTGGGCGGGCATCGCCGAGACGGCGACCGGGGACCGCGGAGCCCGCGCCTACCTCAAGGCACACGAGCCGGCGATCACGCTCGTCGAGTGCGGGGACGTGGCACAGCCGTACGACATCGACACGGAAGCCGATCTGGTCCACCTTGAGTGAACCTTGAACTTTGAGTGACCGGGGTGGCACCGAGCGCCACCTTCCCTCGACCCGGAGAATCTCGATATCAACAAACCATTGAACTTCCACAATGAGGAAACTAGTATCCACTGTTCAGAAGCGCCCTACCGCTCCAGGGGCGCCGCTCGCCGTACCCGGTTCGACTGGCACCCGGTGCCACCGCTGAAGGAAGTGACAGCTCATGTCCGCACCAGCGCCGTCCCCGCTGGCCATCGTCGACGCCGAGCCGCTGCCGCGGCAGGAGGAGGTCCTCACGGAGGCGGCCCTGGCCTTCGTGGCCGAGCTGCACCGGCGGTTCACGCCGCGCCGTGACGAACTCCTCGCCCGCCGCGCGGAGCGCCGCGCCGAGATCGCCCGCACCTCCACGCTCGACTTCCTCCCGGAGACGGCCGCGATCCGCGCCGACGACTCCTGGAAGGTGGCCCCCTCCCCCGCCGCCCTGAACGACCGCCGCGTCGAGATCACCGGCCCCACCGACCGCAAGATGACCATCAACGCCCTCAACTCGGGCGCCAAGGTCTGGCTCGCGGACTTCGAGGACGCCTCCGCGCCGACCTGGGAGAACGTCGTCCTCGGTCAGATCAACCTGGCCGACGCGTACACCCGCACCATCGACTTCACCGACCCGGCGAGCGGCAAGTCGTACGCCCTGCGCCCGAACGAGGAGCTGGCCACGGTCGTCATGCGCCCGCGCGGCTGGCACCTGAACGAGCGGCACCTCGTCGACGCAAACGGCACACCGGTCCCCGGCGCCTTCGTCGACTTCGGGCTGTACTTCTTCCACAACGCCCAGCGTCTGCTCGACCTCGGCAAGGGCCCGTACTTCTACCTCCCGAAGACCGAGTCGCACCTCGAAGCCCGCCTGTGGAACGACGTGTTCGTCTTCGCCCAGGACTACGTCGGCATCCCGCAGGGCACCATCCGCGCCACCGTCCTGATCGAGACGATCACGGCGGCGTACGAGATGGAGGAGATCCTCTACGAACTCCGCGACCACGCCTCGGGGTTGAACGCCGGCCGCTGGGACTACCTGTTCTCCATCGTCAAGAACTTCCGTGACGGCGGCGCCAAGTTCGTCCTGCCGGACCGCAACGCGGTCACGATGACGGCCCCGTTCATGCGGGCGTACACCGAACTCCTCGTCCGCACCTGCCACAAGCGCGGCGCGCACGCGATCGGCGGCATGGCGGCGTTCATCCCCTCCCGTCGGGACGCCGAGGTCAACAAGGTGGCCTTCGAGAAGGTCCGCGCCGACAAGGACCGTGAGGCGGGCGACGGCTTCGACGGCTCCTGGGTCGCCCACCCCGACCTGGTCCCGATCGCCATGGAGTCCTTCGACAAGGTGCTCGGCGACAAGCCCAACCAGAAGGACCGGCTGCGCGAGGACGTCCACGTCGAGGCCGCCGACCTGATCGCCGTCGACTCCCTGGACGCCAAGCCGACGTACAACGGCCTGGTCAACGCCGTCCAAGTGGGCATCCGTTACATCGAGGCCTGGCTGCGCGGCCTCGGCGCGGTCGCCATCTTCAACCTCATGGAGGACGCGGCCACCGCGGAGATCTCCCGCTCGCAGATCTGGCAGTGGATCAACGCGGGCGTCGAGTTCGAGAACGGTGAGAAGGCCACTCCGGAGCTGGCCCGCAAGGTCGCCGCCGAGGAGCTGTCGAACATCCGCAAGGAGATCGGCGAGGAGGCCTTCGCGGCCGGTCACTGGCAGCAGGCCCACGACCTGCTGCTCCAGGTCTCCCTCGACGAGAACTACGCGGACTTCCTCACGCTGCCCGCGTACGAGCAGCTCAAGGGCTGACCTACTGGCTGTTCTGCTCCTGCGACGCCTTGTCCGAGTGGCCCAGGGACCTTCCCGGGGCCACTCGGTCGCGTACGGCCTGCTTCACGGCCGTCGGCTCCGGGAAGCCCTGTTCGCGGCGGTCCCAGACCACCTCGTCGTCGACCCGGACGACGAAGACACCGCCGGTGCCGGGCTTGAGCGACAGCTCGGTCAGCTCCGTCTCGAAGGTGGTCAGCAGCTCCTGTGCCAGCCAGGCCGCGCGGGGCAGCCAGCGGCACTGGGTGCAGTACTCGATCTGTACGACAGGGTTCACGGGGCTCATCCGAGGTGCACCGACCAATCCTGTTCCGCCGCCGGTTTGCCGTGCAGGTCGGGGACCCGCTTCAGCCAGTTCGGGCGGCCTTGCTGGGTACGCGCCGTCCGGAGGGCCTCCTCGGCGGCGAGTTCCTCCCGGGTGGGGAAGTCGGTGGGGAGCCAGTCCGCGGAGGCCTGCACGCGCGCGTGGAGGTAGTCCACGTAGGCGGCCCGGATGTCGTCCGGGGTCGCGAAGCCCTCCTCTCCGGCCAGCCAGGCGTCGGGGACCTCCGCGGCGATGTCCCGCAGCAGCTCCCGCGTGACCTTCGGCGCCAGCTCCGCGTCGGCCGCCCGTACGTCGGGCGCGTAGTGGCCGAGGGCGTGATGCCGGAAGTCGTACGCCTTGGTGGGGTCCGAGCTGTCCCAGCGGTGGTGGAAGACGAGGGCCGCCCCGTGGTCGATCAGCCACAGGCGCGGGGGCACGATCCCGAGCGTGGGCCAGACCATCAGGTTCGAGCTGTGGACCGTGCGGTCCACGTTCACGGTCAGCGCGTCGAGCCAGACGATACGGCCCGCCTCCAGCGCGTCGACCGGGAACGACTTCGCGACCTCCGGGGTGAAGTCCCACGCGCCCGGCAGATAGTCCATGCCGAGGTTGATCCCCGCGCTGGCGCTGTGGAGTTCCCGCACCTCCTGGTGGGGCTCGCCGTCGGCGATCGCGGGGTCGAAGTGCACCAGCACCAGTTCGGGGAAGCGCAGTCCGAGCGCCCGGGCCAGCTCACCGACGATCACTTCGGCGACCAGCGCCTTGTGTCCCTGCGCGGAGCCGGTGAACTTCACGACGTACGTGCCCAGGTCGTCGGCCTCGACGACGCCGGGGACGGAGCCGCCGGACCGCAGAGGGGCGACGTAGCGGGTCGCGGTGACCTTTCTCAGCATGTTCTCAGGTCACCACCTTCATTGACCTTGCCATCCATGGTGGACCTCGTAGGTGCCTGTCAGCGGGAATTGCCCGTCAGTAGCCCTGGGGAGAATCTGGGGAGTTTCGACCGACGGCATGCGATCTCCTGCCTCCCCAGCAACCCGTCCATGGCCGTCCGTCCCTTGCTTCCGGCCTCCGGCATGAAGTGAGCATAGTAACCGAGGGTGATTGCCGCTTGTCGTCGACGGCCGCCTCCAGGACGTCGCGCGGGTCTCCGGACTCGCCCCGCTCCTCGTCCGTCGCTGCCCGACGAAGCCACGCACGGACGCTAGTTCAGCACGATGCGCCAGCGGTTGTCGGCGGTGCCGTCGTCCGCGTCCTGGACCGCGAACGCGCCGACGGCGGTGGAGTTGCCCGCGATGGCGAGCAGTTTGCCGCTGTTCACGTTGCGGATCTTGTAGGTCCCGTCGCCCTGGTCGAGCAGGGTCCATTTGTGGTCGGCGGTGCCGTTGTCCGACCACTGCAGAACGGTCGCGCCGTCTGCCGTGTCCATGTTCAGGACGCCGAGCACCTTGCCGCTGTTGGCGTTGCGGAAGCGGACCGCGCTTCCATCAGTGATCATTTCCCAGTTGTGGTCGGCGGTGCCGTTGTCCGTCCACTGCAGAGCGCGGCCGCCGTTGGCCGTGGACATGTTCTGAATGCCCAGCAGGAGACCGCTGCTCGCGTTGGCGAGACGGACGGTATTGCCCGTGGTGTTCCAGTAGACGGTGTAGTTGAAGCCGTGCGCGTCGTGGAACGGGCCCAGGTTGACGGTGGAGCCGCCCGCGGTGGCGGTGAAGGCGAGCGAACTGCTGCTGGTCCGCTTGACCGAGGACGTGTCCAGCGTGGGGAGCGAGCTGAGAGCGGTGTCGCCGTAGTTGCCGGCCAGGACCACCGGGCCGTAGGTGATCGCGGCGACGTTCGCGTTGTCGTTGGCCGGCCGCATGCCGATCCGCATGGGCAGGCGGATGGTGACCGTGTCGCCGGAGGTCCACGAGCGGTTCAGGGTGGCGTAACTGCCGGGCGTGGTGGTGATGTTCTGCGCGACGCCGTTGACGCCGATGGTGGCCCCGGTGGTCCAGCTCGGTATACGGATGCGCATCGCCCACGTTCCGCTGACACTGCCGGTGACCTGAAGGGTCGTCGTGTCGCTGACAGGGAAGGTCGTCGTCTGGGTGACGGTGATACCCCGCTCCGTCCAGGTGAGCACCGACGGCACGAACAGGTTCACGGTCAGCGTGGTGTCGTCGTGGAAGTAGATGGAGTCCATCAGCCTGGTGTGCATCTCCAGGCCCGTGCCCTGGCAGCACCAGAAGGTGCCGTAGTCGGTGCTCCAGGTGCCGCCGCCCAACGCCGGGCCGACACCGCGTCGGCCTCCCGGTTTGAGGGGGGTGAAGTAGGTGACGTGGCCGTGGTCGTCGGCCGGGTTCTGCTGGCCGATGATCTGGTTGAGCCACGCCCGCTCGTAGTAGTCGAACAGCGCGACGCGGTTCGGGTCCAGCGTGAACAGCTCCCGGGTGAGGGTGAGCATGTTGATGGTGTTGCAGCTTTCGCACGTGTCGTTGTTCAGGTAGCCGGCGATGGCGTTCGGGGCGCGGAAGTGCTCCGCCTGGCTGTTGCCGCCGATGGCGTAGGTGTGCGCGTCGACGGTGATGTTCCAGGCGTTGGTGGCGATGTCGCGGTAGCGGGTGGTGCCGGTGGCCTTGTACTCCCGGGCGGCCCCGATCCACTTGGGCACCTGGGTGTTGGCGTGCAGTCCGTTGAACTGGTCCTGGTCGGCCGCCAGGGGGTCGAACACCGCGGCGTGGTCGAACCGCTGGGCGACGGTGAGCCACCGCGCGTCGTCTGTCTGCTGGTAGAGATCGGTCAGCACGGCGTTCATGCCGCCGAACTCGATGCGCAGCATGGTCTGCATCTGCTGGGTGGTCAGCCGGCCGGTGCGCCAGTCGACCCATCCGGCCAGGGCGAGGAGCACGTCCCGGGCTTGTGTGCTGCCGATGTGCCGCCATACGTCCAGCAGGCCGGTGAGGGTCTTGTGGATGGTGTAGTACAGCACCTCGCCACTGGTTCCCTGCTCTAGAGCAGTGAAGTTGGACTCGGGGTAGCCGGAGAGGTACCCCGGGTTGAAGCCGGCAGCGCTGTTGTTGGCCTGGCACTTGGCCAGTTCCGCGACCATGTAGGTGGCCTTGTCCCGGCAGGTGGTGTCCCCGGTCACGGCGTACGACTGTGCCCATGCCGTGAGGAAGTGTCCCTGGATGTGGGTGCGGAAGCCGAAGTTCGGCGCGTCCCAGCCGCCGTTGGCGGTCGCACCGTTGGTGGACAGCTTGTGGGTGGCGCGGAAGTTGTACAGCAGCCGGTCGACATCGATGAACCGCAGGTAGTTCTGGGTGCGGTTCTGGTTGTCCAGCCACCGGCTCGCGGTGAGCCGGACCTGGCCGAGTTCGAAGGGGTGCGCCAGGACCCCGATGTCGGTCCTCGCGGGGGCGATGGCCGCTTGGGCAGCAGACGCGCCGAGGAAGGGTCCGGTGGCAGAGGCGGCCACGGTGGCCCCGGCCAGTTGCAGGAGACGACGTCTGCTGACGGAGGGAGACATCTTGAGCCTTTCGCTAGGGCAGGGCGACTGCTTGGACTTTTGATGTGCCGGCTCACACGTCCGACGGTGGGGCGTGGCGCGTCACGGGCCTGTGCGCTGCCGACGAGGCGCCCTACGGCCGACAGGCCGACGACACCTTCCTCACGCGGTTCGACTTTTCAAACGTCGTTCGAAATATGGAACGTGG
Source organism: Streptomyces sp. NPDC001157 (assembly GCF_053598255.1). NCBI lineage: Bacteria > Bacillati > Actinomycetota > Actinomycetes > Kitasatosporales > Streptomycetaceae > Streptomyces > Streptomyces sp. NPDC001157. Next base: position 188,835 of record NZ_JBSFJW010000013.1, on the reverse strand, counting down.
ATCTTCGCTGACGCATGGGATGGATTAACGGACATGGACGTTGCTCGTGTCCAGACGTGTGAACACAAAATTCTTGCGAGGAGGCCGGGGTGCGCGAAGGCTCCGCCCGCGGCCACCGAGGGGTGGCGAGACCGACGAGCTGCGGCGCCCGTGGCCTTGGGCACGGTGCGCCGACCGATCTCTCGTGTCGCGTGCATGCACAGGAGACGGGGGGACGGCGGGGCGATAACAGAAACCGGGCCGCCGGTGCGGTGTGCTGGGGGTTACGCGGGCGGGGGTGATCGCTCATTTGTACGTTCGGTTAATCGAATGTGTCGGATGTATTGACGCGCTCTCTTTTTCGGATTTAGCCTCTGCCCGATTTCACGAACAGCGTTCGATATATCGTCCAACATGCCTGATCGGACAGTGAGTTGCCAATGAAGGCTTCCGGCCGAAGCGCCCCCACCTGAAACGCCTTCACGGGCGCCGAGAAGCACAGACACCCGGCCCGCGCCGCAACCGCCCCACCTGGGCGGACGCACCTGCTCGCACGCCCTGACCCGCCGTCACCACGGCGCCCTGGGCGAAGCGGTGAAACACCGTCGTTCGGATCCCCCTTCCGGCCCGCGCGGTGTCCGAGTCCTGTCCCGCCCGTTCCGAGACCAAGTTCCCCCCGCCACCCCGCTCCCCCTTCGCCCGGCGGTGGCACCCGCACCCGACAGGAGATCCGATGTCTGCGCTCCGCGCCCGGCTGACGGTGATATTGCTCGCCGTCTGCCTCCTCTTCACGGGGCAAGCCCTGACCACGCCGCAGCGGGCGGCCGCCGCCGACCCCGGCTACCTGATGGTGCACTTCACCGGCGACTCCGCGACCGGTCAGATGCTGTACCTCGCCCACAGCACGGACGGCCTGCACTGGAACGACCTCAACGGCGGAGCGCCGGTCCTCAACTCCAAGATCGGCACGAAGGGGGTGCGCGACCCCGCACTGGTGCGCTCCCCCGACGGCAGCAAGTACTGGATCATCGCGACCGACCTGTGCATCAACTGCGGCTCGACGTACACCAACGGCAGCCCCAACTTCGTGGTGTGGGAGTCGACCGACCTGGTCACCTGGTCGAAGCCGTGGCTGCTCGGCGCCGCCGGACTGATCCCCGGCGGAAAGAACGCCTGGGCACCGGAGGCGATCTGGAACCCCGAGACCAACGACTACGTCCTGTACTGGGCGACGAACGCCACGGTCAACGGCATCTTCAAGTACCGCATCTACGCCGCCCGCACCAAGGACTTCCGCACCATCACCACCCCGCAGATCTGGATCGACCCGCCCGGCAGCACCCCGGTCGTCGACACCCAGATGACCGAGGTGCCCGCAGGTACCGGCCCCTACCGCTACCTGAGGGTCTCCGGCGACGGCCAGAACAACGTCGAGGGCAGCAACTCGATCCTGGGGACGTGGACCAACCTCGGCAACCTCTCCAGCATCGGCCTCACCGGCAACGTGGTCGAAGGCCCGGTCTGGATGAAGTTCAGGGACCGCAATGAGTGGGCCCTCTACATCGACTACAACAACCCGCAGGGCGTCCGTGAGTACCGGCCGATCCTGACGACCAACCCCTTCGACGTCAGCACCTACCGGCTTCAGGATGCGACCAGCTACGACATGGGCGGCACCCCGAAGCGCCACGGCGCGATCATGACCCTCACGGCCGCCGAGGAGAGCCGCGTGCTCGCCCGCTGGCTCAACACCCCGGCGCAGCGGCTCCAGTCGTACAACTTCCAGGACCGGTACGTGCGCCAGATCAACTTCGACGTGCGCATCGACCCGAACGTCAGCCCCGTCGAGGACTCCCAGTTCCGGATCAGGCCCGGCCTCGCGGGCACCGGCACCGTCTCCTTCGAGTCGGTGAACTACCCCGGGTACTTCCTGCGGCACGCGAACTACGACTTCCAGCTCGCCCTCTACGACGGCAGCGCCCAGTTCGCCGCGGACGCCACCTTCCGGAAGGTCGCCGGGCTCGCCGACGCCACCTGGTCGTCGTTCCAGTCGTACAACCACCCCGACCACTACATCCGCCACTACGCCTACTACCTGAAGCTCGACCCGATCACCACGGCGACGGGACGCAGCGACGCCACCTTCCGCGTGACGAGCTGACCCGGCCCTCTCTCACGGTGAAGCCCGACCCTGAGCGCTCTGCGGAGTCCGCCGCTCCGGCAGCGGACCCCACAGCTCCGGCGACGGCGCCCGCCTCCTCAGCCGGCCCACGGAGCCACCGGCCGGGCCGGGTTGCCGCCGTGACGGCGGCACCCGGGAGTTCGTCGACACTCACGTCACACCCCACCTCGAAAAGGAGTCCTTCGTGATCAAGCCACTCTGGATGCTCGGCGTCAGACGCGCGTTGCTGGCGGCCGGTGCCACCGCCGCGCTCGCCGCCGGACTGCTCACCGCCACGGCCGCCCCCTCGCAGGCCGCCACCCAGGGGCCGTGCGACATCTACGCCGCGGGCAACACCCCCTGTGTGGCCGCGCACAGCACCACCCGCGCCCTGTACGGGGCGTACAACGGCCCGCTGTACCAGGTCAAGCGCGCTTCCGACAACGCGACCAAGGACATCGGCCTGCTGAGCGCGGGCGGATACGCCGACGCCGCACAGCAGGACTCCTTCTGCGCCAACACCACCTGCGTCATCACCGTCATCTACGACCAGTCCCCCAAGGGCAACAACCTCACCCAGGCACCCGGGGGCGGAGCCGCCGGCGGTCCGGACAACCTCGCCAACGCCGTCGAGGCGCCGGTCACCGTCGGCGGACACAAGGCGTACGGCGTCTACATCGCCCCCGGCACCGGCTACCGCAACAACAACACCAACGGCATCGCCACCGGCGACCAGCCCGAGGGCATGTACGCCATCTTCAACGGCAAGCACTTCAACGGCGGCTGCTGCTTCGACTACGGCAACGCCGAGACCAACAGCCTGGACACCGGCAACGGCCACATGGAGGCCCTCTACTTCGGCAACAACAAGGGCTGGGGCTGGGGCAGCGGCAACGGCCCCTGGGTCATGGCCGACCTGGAGAACGGTCTCTTCTCCGGAGTCAACCGCGGACTCAACGCGGGTAACCCCAGTGTCGACCACCGGTTCCTGACCGCCATGCTCAAGGGCGGCGCGAACCAGTGGGCCCTGCGCGGCGGCGACGCCCAGTCGGGCGGCCTGTCCACCTTCTACAACGGAATACGCCCCACCGCCTCCGGCTACAACCCGATGCACAAGGAAGGCGCGATCATCCTCGGCATCGGCGGTGACAACAGCAAGTGGGCCCAGGGCACCTTCTACGAAGGCGTCATGACCCAGGGCTACCCCTCGGACGCCACCGAGAACGCCGTACAGGCCAACATCACCGCCGCCAACTACGACGGCGGCTCGACCAGCACCGGAACCCTCACCCCCGGCTCCCGGATCTCTCTCAAGGCCACCACCTCGCCCTGCTGCACCTCGCACTACCTGCGCCACAACGACGCCGACTCCAAGGTCGTCATCTCCAACATCACGTCCACCAGCTCGGCCACCGACAAGGCCGACGCCACCTGGATCGTCCGGGCCGGACTGGCCAACCCCTCGTGTGTGTCCTTCGAGTCCGTCGACAAGCCCGGCCAGTTCCTGCGCCACTACAACTACCAGCTCAACCTGAACTTCGACGACGGCGGAAGCAACTTCGCGAAGGACGCCACCTTCTGCCCCACCGCGGGCAACAGCGGCGTCGGCACCTCCTTCCAGTCCGCCAACTTCCCGACGAAGTACCTCCGCCACTACAACTACACGGTCTACATCGCCAGCAACGGCGGCTCCAACGCCTTTGACTCCGCGACGTCATGGGCCCAGGACACCAGCTGGCTCACCTCGGCTCCCTGGAGCTGACGAGGGACCGAACCCGTGGGCGGCTCCGGGCCGGGGCCGCCCACGGGTTCTTCGTCCGCCCGCACCTTCCTACGCCCCGGAGGCAGCAGATGAGCGCCACCCCCCTCCCGTCGCGCCGGCTGTTCCTCGGCATGGCCGCGGCCGTGCCGCTGTCCATGACCGGTGCGCTGACCCTCGGCAGCCGGTCCGCGAGCGCCGCGACGGCCTCCCCGTTCGTCATGGCCTACTTCACCCAGTCACCGAGAAACCTCGGTACGGACTACGGCCTGCACCTCGCCGTCAGCACCGACGCGCTGCAGTGGATGCCGCTGAACCAGAACAACCCCGTCGTCACCCCCACCGCGGGCGACGGCGGTCTGCGCGACCCCGTCATCCTGCCCAAGCAGGACGGCACCTACGTCGTCATGGCGACCAATCTGAAGGGCACCGACTGGACCAAGAAGACGCCGTACATCCACGTCTGGGACTCCGCCGACCTGCGCTCCTTCGACAACTACCGTCTGCTGAAACTGCACGACATGGCCACCCACACCTGGGCACCCGACGCCTTCTGGGACCCCTCCCGCGGCCAGTACGCCATCATCTACTCGGCCGTGAGCAGCAGCGGACACAACGTGATCATGGTCAACTACACCACGGACTTCCAGACCGTGACGTCGCCGCAGGTCTTCTTCGACCCGGGCTACGACGTCATCGACGGCACCCTGGCGAAGGACGTGAACGGCGTCAACTACCTGTACTACAAAGGCCACAACAGCCTCACGGGTGCGAAGTCCACCTCCCTCGCTCCTGGCAGCTTCACCCAGTTCACCTCGGGTCTGGCGCCCCAGGGAGGCATCGAGGGCCCGATCCTCGCCCAGGTCGCCGGCACCTGGTACCTGTGGGGCGACGCCAACGCGCTCTTCTACGCCTACCAGACCAACGACCTCTCCACCGGCACCTGGACCGCCACCGACCGGCGCCTCTACACCCAGCCGCTGAACTCCAAGCACGCCGACATCAAGCCGATTCCCCAGACGGTGTACGACAGCATGGTCGCCAAGTGGGGAAAGCCGGCCTGGAACCGGCTGAAGTCCTACAACTTCCCGGACAGATACTGGCGGCAGGTCGACGCGCTCGGCCGCATCGACCCGTACCCGTTCGATCCGTACACCGACTCGCAATGGAAGCTGGTGCCGGGGCTGGCCGACCCCTCCGGCGTCTCCTTCCAGTCCGTCACCGACCCGACCCGCCACCTGCGGCACTCCTACTTCCAGCTGCGACTGGACGCCAACGACGGCACCGCGAAATTCGCCCAGGACGCCACCTTCCACAAGACGTCCGGGCTCGCCGACCCGTCCTGGTCGTCGTTCCGCTCCCACAACTACCCGGACCGCTACATCCGGCACTACGACTACGCGCTGCGTATCGACCCGATCTCCACCGCCACCGGCAGAGCCGACGCCACCTTCTCCGTCTGGTACTGAGCTCGGCGTTTGTCCTGCCCCGCCCGCAGTTCGCATCGAGAGGGTTCACGTCGGTCCTGGACCGTTGTCCATCCCTGCTGTGACCTGAGATGATTCGGCCCGAATCATGATCACGAGAGAGTCCAGGCATGCAGACTCGGAGACCGGGCAGGCCCAGCACCGTGGCCTGCCGGAGCGTGAAGCGGCCGCGTATTTCGCTGCTGGTCGCCGCGCTGGGCATCGTTGCCGTCTCCGCCACGGGGTGCGGCGGCAGTTCCGATGATGGAGGACTGCCGGTGCGAGTGGTCAACGAGTCGGCCTGGGATGCCCACGTGTTCGGTTGTCCGCAGTGCGGAAAGCTCGGCCTTGTGGTCGAAGGGGATCCTGACCGAAAGCCTGGCGAGGGCGGCGGTTCCGTCTTTGGGTGGACCGAGAGACGCGCGTGGCCCAAGACGTACAAGGTCGTTGTCCGAGGAGTGCAGTCGGTCTGCCCATTCATCGACCCCGAGCCTGGTAAGGCGGAGGGCGCAGTGGGGACCCGTGACGTCATCTACGTAGTGGACGAGAGCGGGAAATGCGTCGCAGGCCCGGCGAGCATGGACGACATCTGACATCAGCGGCCGGCACCAACAAGCGCGACCAGCAGCGGTCAGCACCAGATCTCGGCGGACACCGAGGATTTGCCTGCCCGCAGCCCGAAATGTTCCTGTGCGAACCATTGCGATCCCCGTGTATAAGGATCGAAACCTCCACGAGGAGCAACTCATGGCTGTCATAGGCAAGTTACTGAAGAACAAAAGGGCCGGGGACGAGGGCCTCGCCTGGAACGCGCCGAACCTGGCCGGCCCGAACACACTGGAGCTGAGCAGTCCCGACTTCGCCCACGAGACGACGATGCCGACCCCGCATGCCGGGAAGCGTCTCGGTGGGCAGGATCTCTCACCGGCCCTGACCTGGAGCGCGGCGCCCGCGGGAACGGTTCAGTTGCTGCTGGTGATCGAGGACCCCGACGCACCGACGACGTACCCGTACAACCACGGCGTCGCCCTGCTCGACCCGTCGCTGACCGGCCTCCCCCAGGGCGGCCTCGACGACGGGACCCCGGCCGACGGTGTGCGCCTGCTGGGTTCGGGATCGCGTCGCGGCTACCTCGGGCCCGCGCCGATCAAGGGCCACGGGCCGCACCGTTACGTCTTCCAGCTGTTCGCCCTGGGCAAGCCGCTGACCGTCGGAAAGAGCGTCTCCGTCCCGGACACCGCCAAGCCGCGGGCCGTGCTGGCCGCCGCGGGTGACGTGCTCGCGCGCGGCCGCCTAGACGGCGTCTACGAACGCGTCTGACCTGCGGCCAGCGGATTCGGCAGCGGCAGATAGCGGGCGTCCGCGCCGTCCGCGCCCGTCCAGCGCAGGAGCAGGTTCGTCTTGCCGGGGAGGGTCGGTGCGGTGAGCAGGGCGGCGGTCTCAGGGAGGTCGTGGCGCGCGAGCTCGCGGCGTGCGGCGGGCCACGGGTCGAGGCCGGGGTGGCGTTCGGCCAGGGCGACCGCGACCTCGGTGAGGTGGTTGACGACCAGGCAGTACACGAGCCGTTCCCAGCCGGCCGCGCGCGACACGTCCGGCAGCAGCTTCACACCCTCGGCGTCCCGGAACAGCGCCTGCACCGGAGTGCCGTCCGTGTCGACAGCGACCAGCGTGTTCTGCAGGTGCGCTTCGAGTACGACACCGTGGTCGGCGAAGGCCGCCAGGACAGGGGGTACGACGGCCCTCAGGTACGCCTTCCACCAGGCCTCCGGGGCACGGGCCCCGTCGAGCGGGCTGCCCGCGAAGCCCTCCACCAGGCCCGCGGCGAGCAGCGGGGTCGCGCCGGGCAGCAGATGGGCGCGCAGTCCGTCGCGGACCAGGACGGCGAGTTCCTCGAAGGCGAAGGCGGCGGTGCGGTAGCCGCGGTCGCCGAGCCAGGCCGCCGGGCCGTCCATCGCGACGAAGGCGGCAGCCGCCGCCTCGTCCGTCCGGCGGAGTTTCAGCAGGTCGTGGCGCCACAGCCGCCGGATGTCGTTGGTGATGCGGACGTCGAGGCTGAACTTCAGGAAGAGGTCGCGCTCCGGGGCGTAGAGGGTGCGGATCGCGGCCGTGGGCCAGGCATCGAAGCCGGTCTCGCCCAGCCGGATCAGGCGGCCGTCGGAGAAGGCGGGCGCGAGGTCCAGGAGGTCCAGCTGCCAGGGGTGGGCCGGCAGCAGGCGGTAGCCGGGCGGGGCCTCACCGAGGGCGTCCAGCGCCGAGGTGTCGCCCTCCTCGACGACCAGGTCCTCGCGCACGCCGAGCAGCACCAGCGGGAAGCGGGTGTGGGCCTCGGGAGCGTACGGCAGCCAGCCGGTGACCGGGCCGCCGCCGCGCGCCTTGGGGGCCGGGTGGTAGGGGTGGCCGGTGATGAGGGACTGCTCGGAGCGCTGGTACGGGTCCTCGGGCACCGTCACCCGCGCGCGGGCGGTGAGCAGTGCGGCCACGGCGTCCCGGCTGTCGATCATCTCGGCGGGGAGTTCGTGGTTGGACAGGCCCGTGTGCCGGCGCAGTTCCTCGGCGACGAGCTTGACGAGTTCGGTGTGGCCGATGTGGCGCCAGTGGCCTGCCGCGTACACCTCGGGTTCGGCGGGCCGTCGTCCGCCGCGGACGCGCAGCAGGCGGTCGATGCCGGGCAGCCGGTACGTGAGGTGCTCGCCGTCCCGTCCGACCGGCTCGGCCACCTCGCGCAGCAGACAGTTGAGGAGCGGTGCGGCCGCGTACGCGTCGGCACGGCCGGTGCGGTCGTCACCGGTGTGCGGGGGGATGAGATCCACGCGATCCACTCGTTCCCTGAGGTCCGTTCGGGCGGAGAAGATCAGTATGTATGCCGTCACCTCCCGTCCGTGACGCCCTACTCGTACCCGAGGAGCCCGCCCGTGCACCGTCCCCACCCCGCGGAGGCCGAGGTCGCCGACGAGCTGGCCGCCGTACGCCCCGCGCTGCTGTCACGGTACGCGGCCGAGCTGCCGGGTGCCCGGGCGGCCGTGCTGACCCGGCTGTGGCGGGCGCTCGCCCATGAGCCGCTGACGTGGATCACCGGCCGGGACCCGGACCCGGAGGGCGTCACGCTGCGCCTTCGCGACGGGCGCCGGCTGCACGGGCCGGCCGCGGATCCGTACGCCACCGCCGCCTACGTCACCGCCGTACATCTGGACAGCGTGGTGTACGACCATCCGGCGCGGCTGATGACCGACCTCGCGGTGCCGCACTGCGTCGGCTTCGCGGCCGAACTCGGGCACAGCGTGGCCTCGTTGGCGCTGTCGCGGGCGGGGCAGGAGGGCCACCCGGACGAGTGGCCCGCGCAGGAGTGGGAGTGGGAGCAGCGGGTGGTGGACGGGCATCCGTACCACCCGGGCTGCCGTTCACGGCCCGGTTTCTCGGTGGCCGAGCAGCTGGCCTACGGGCCCGAGCACCGGCCGCGGGTCGAGCTGGGGATGCTGCCGGTCGGGGTCGACGAGTGCCTGGTGACGGGGGTGTGGCCGGACCACATGCGCGACGGGGAACGGCTGTTGCTGCCGGTGCACCCGTGGCAGGCGGCGCATGTGCTCAAGCGGACCTGCGACGAGAAGCTCACCGCGCACCCGCTGATGTCCCTGCGCACGCTCGCGGTGCCCGGCGGACCGCATGTCAAGACCGCGCTGAGCGCCCGGCTGACGTCCTCGGTGCGGGACATCTCGCTCTACTCGATCGCGTTGTCGGCGACGTTGTCCGCCTTCGCGGAGTCACTGGCGGCGCGCGCCGACGGCCTGCTGCACGTCACGCGCACGTTGGGTGCGGCCTCGGCCGAGTCCGCGGACCTCGCCGCCGTGCTGCGGGAGTCACCGCAGACGTACGCCTCGACGGCTCGCGGCGAGCGGGTCGTGCCGGTGGCCGCGCTCGCCACCACCGCGCTGCCCGAATCCCCCGCCTGGCTCGCCGACTTCACCCGCCTCACCCTCACCGTCGGCCTGCGCCTACTGGAACTGGGAGTGGCCCTTGAGGCGCATGGCCAGAACCTCCTGGTCGTCCTGTCGGCGACGGGTGCCCCGCTGCGGCTGGTCTACCGCGACCTCGCCGACATCCGCGTCAGCCCGGCGCGCCTGGCCCGGTACGGCATCCCGGTGCCGGAGCTGTCCGGACGGATCGTCACGGACGACGTGACGACACTGCGGCGCAAGCTGTTCGGGTCGCTGGTGGCGGGTGCCCTCGCCGGTACGGCGGGTTCGGCGCAGGCGCTCGGGACGGCGCTGCAGACGGCCGTACGGGGTCTGCAGCGCACCCCCGACCTGGCCGCGCTGCTGGAGGAGCCGCTGCCCGCGAAGGCCCTGACGCTGATGCGGATGTCGCCGGGGACGCCCGGGGACCGGTGGGCCCAGCTGCCCAATCCGCTGCGGCCGCAGGCCCGCTGACGGTCGCTCGACGCTCGTTTTGGAGCCCGGCACATCTGATCAATAAGATCCGCCGATGATCAGAAGACAACGGCTGGCGGCAGGGGTGTGCGCCCTGCTCGCCGCCCTGGCGGCCGGGATCGCGTTCCCGGCCGCGGCGACCGCCGGCGAACCCACGGGCGAGGCGACCGCGAAGGTCGATCTCGTCCTCGACGTCAGTGGTTCCATGCGGACCCGGGACATCGACGGCGGGACCCGGATGGCCGCGGCGAAGCAGGCGTTCAACGAGGTGCTCGACGCGACGCCCGAGGAGGTCCAGCTCGGCATCCGCACGCTCGGCGCCAACTACCCGGGCAACGACCGCAAGACGGGCTGCAAGGACACCGCGCAGCTCTACCCGGTCAGCACGCTGGACCGCACCGGGGCGAAGACGGCGGTGGCGACCCTCTCGCCCACCGGCTGGACCCCGATCGGCCCGGCCCTCCTCAAGGCGGCCGACGACCTGCGGGGCGGCGACGGCTCCAAGCGGATCGTGCTGATCACCGACGGCGAGGACACCTGCGCCCCGCTCGACCCGTGCGAGGTGGCCCGCGAGATCGCCGCCAAGGGCATCGGCATGACCATCGACACCCTCGGCCTGGTCCCCGACACCAAGCTGAACAAGCAGCTCAGCTGTATCGCCGAGGCGACCGGCGGCACCTACACCTCGGTCGAGCACACCGACGAACTCACCGACAAGGTCAACCAGTTGGTGGACCGCGCGGCCGACCCCGTGGTGACTCCCGTCGCCACCGAGGGCGCCGCGCAGTGCACGAACGCGCCGACCCTGAAGTCCGGTCTGTACACCGACCGCGAGGAGTTCGGGCAGCAGCGCTGGTACCGCGTGGAGGTCCTGGCGGGCCAGGAGCTGCGCGCCTCGGTGAGTGTGGCGGCCGACCGGGCCGTCGGTCCGGACTACGGGGCACTGCTGCGGGCCGTCACCGTGCACGGCCGCGAGATCGTGCGCGGGGAGGCGGCGGGCAACGGGCGTACGGACGTCATCTCCACCGGCCTGCGCTACCCCAAGCCCGAACGGGACGACGACGACAGCGACAAGCCCGCCGCGGAGACGGTCTGCCTTCAGGTCACCAACTCCTTCTCGGCGGCCTCCGGTGTGAAGACCACGCCGGGTCTGCCGCTGGAGCTGACCGTGGACGTGGTCGACGGTCCGTCCCACTCAAGCGACGTGGCCTCCTTCGGCCTCGGGCGCGGCTGGTGGCTGCTCGGCGTACTGGTGCTGGTCGGCTTCCTGGCCGGTCTGATCTGGGGCTGGCTGTCGCGCTGGCGGGTCGCGGTCTGGAGGACCAACTGATGTGGATCACAGGTGTGTTGAGCGCGGCTCTGCTGACGCTGGGCCTGGCGGCCGCTCCCGCGGCGGCCGACTCCTCGCCGTCGCCGAGCGCCTCCGAGGGCAGCTCGGCGCCGACCTCGGCGGGTACGTCCTTCCGTACGGCCACGGAGATCGAGCAGGGGCAGCAGGCCACGGCGATCGGCTCCACGGGCGACTACCTGTACTGGTCGTTCCCCGCGGACGCCGGTCAGCGCCCCACCGTCGAGGCGACGGTGAAGCTGCCGGCCACGCATACCGCGCAGACCTGGCAGATCGACGTCTACGACGGACTGCGGCGCCGCCAGGCCTGCCAGTACGGTGCGCAGACGCGCACCGCCGCGCAGGGCGCGGCCTCGGTCGACCTGGCCTGCGTCCTGCGTACCGTGCGCGCCTGGTCGGAGCCGTGGGCCGATGACCCGCTGCCGGGGACGTACTACATACGGCTGACGGCGGTGGACCTGGCGACGGCCGACCTCGGCCAGCCGATCCGCGCCTCGGTCCGGGTCGGCTCCAAGGACGTCGGCGGTGCGTCGGCGGTGGACGGTTCGCTGGCGAAGCCGCTGGTACCGGGTATCGCGGTGACCTCCAAGTCCGAGGCGGACAACGGAGATTCGTCGAAGTCCGCCGTGCTGTCGAGCATCGAGCCCCAGGACGGCTGGGCGTCCGGCTGGTGGTCGGACCGCTGGGTGTGGACAGCGATCGGCGGCATGCTGGCCGCGCTCGCGGGTGTCGGCGGCTATGCGCTGACGCGCGGTTCAGGACGGCCCTCGCGGGTGCCACCGGGCGCCTGACGCTCCCACAGAAGGCCCGCTTCCGGCGGGCCTTCTGCAGTTCTTGGGCCTCGCGCAGCGCCTTCGTCACGGCGCCGTAGTCGACTGACGCGGGAGCCGGGACGGCCCTCACAGGTGCCGTCGGACGCCTGACGTCCCGACAGAAGGCCCGCTTCCGGAGGGCCTTCTGCAGTTGATAGGCCTCACGAAGGGCCTTCGCCAGGGTGCCCTCACCAACTGACGGGGGGCATGGGGACGGGCCCTCGCAGATCCCACCGGGCACCTGACGCCCCGGGCAGAAAACCCGCAACCGCCGGGCCTTCCGCCCTCTAACGCCTCCCTCAGCACCTTCGTCACGGCGCGGCGCCCTAGCCGGATGCGGGAGTCGAGACGGCCCTCACAGGTCCCACCAGACGCCTGACATCCCGACAGAAGGCCCGCATTCGGCGGGCCTTCTGTCGCCTCAGGCCTCGCGCAGCGCCTTCGCGAGCGTGCCGTCGCCGGTGACGGCGACGCGACCGCCGCGCACCGCGTCGGCCAGGCTCAGCTCCCCACGCGCGAGCGCCGCGCCCGTCTCCGCGTCCAGGACCAGCCGCGCGTCGGGCTCACCGGGAGCGGGCCCGTCGCCGTACAACGGACCGTCCTCGGCACCGACGTACAGATGGAAGTCCCCCTCCTCCAGCCGCACTTCGACGAGCCCCTCCCCCTCCAGCGAGCGCAGCAGGGGCAGTGCGAACCAGTGGGCGCGCAGGGCGTCCGTGGGCCGCCGCTCCCCCAGCTCCTCCTGGCCCCACACGCTCAGCGCCTGCAGCACGGGCAGCAACTCCCGCCCGCGCGGGGTGAGTTCGTAGACGTAGGCCGCGCCGGGCGGCGGCAGCCGGCGACGGGTGCCGAGCCCGTCCCGCTCCATGTCCTTCAGCCGTGAGGCGAGTACGTCCGTGCTCACGCCGGGCAGATCCGCGTGCAGGTCCGTGTATCGGCGAGGGCCGGCCAGCAGCTCCCGGACGATCAGCAGGGTCCAGCGGTCGCCGACGAGATCGAGTGCGCGGGCGGCGGAACAGTACTGGTCGTAGCTTCGGCGTGGTGACATGCGACGCAGTCTAGACATGTTGTTGGACTTTCCAAGCTCGAACTTGGTAAAACCAAGCAACACACGAAACCGGAGGGGCGAGCGCGCATGGAGTTCCGGCAGTCGAACAAGCTCAGCGAGGTCTGTTACGAGATCCGCGGCCCGGTGATCGAGCACGCCAACGCGCTGGAGGAGGCGGGCCACAGTGTGCTGCGCCTGAACACCGGCAACCCCGCGGTGTTCGGCTTCGAGGCGCCGGAGGAGATCCTCCAGGACATGATCCGGATGCTCCCGCAGGCGCACGGCTACACGGACTCGCGCGGCATCCTCTCCGCCCGCCGCGCGGTCGCCCAGCGATACCAGACCCTCGGCCTGGAGGTCGACGTCGACGACGTCTTCCTCGGCAACGGCGTCTCCGAGCTGGTCTCGATGGCCGTACAGGCGCTGGTCGAGGACGGCGACGAAATCCTCATCCCCGCCCCGGACTTCCCCCTCTGGACGGCGGTGACGACTCTCGCCGGCGGGAAGGCCGTCCACTACCTCTGCGACGAACAGGCCGACTGGTACCCGGACCTGGACGACATGGCCTCGAAGATCACGGACCGCACCAAGGCCCTGGTCATCATCAACCCGAACAACCCCACCGGCGCGGTCTACCCCAAGGAGATCATCGAGGGCATCCTCGACCTCGCCCGCCGCCACGGCCTGATGGTCTTCGCCGACGAGATCTACGACCAGATCCTCTACGACGACGCCGTGCACCACTCGGCCGCCGCGCTCGCCCCCGACCTGGTGGTCCTCACCTTCTGCGGCCTGTCGAAGACGTACCGGGTGGCCGGCTTCCGCTCGGGCTGGCTGGTGGTGACCGGCCCGAAGCAGCACGCGAAGAGCTACCTGGAGGGCCTGACGATGCTGGCCTCCATGCGGCTGTGCGCCAACGCGCCCGCCCAGTACGCCATCCAGGCCGCGCTCGGCGGCCGCCAGTCGATCCGCGACCTGACCGCGCCGGGCGGCCGCCTTCACGAGCAGCGCAACGTCGCCTGGGAGAAGCTGAACGAGATCCCGGGTGTGTCCTGCGTGAAGCCGAAGGGCGCGCTGTACGCCTTCCCGCGCATCGACCCCAAGGTGCACAAGATCCACGACGACGAGAAGTTCGTCCTGGACCTGCTGCTGCGGGAGAAGATCCAGGTGGTGCAGGGCACCGGCTTCAACTGGCCGACACCGGACCACTTCCGGATCCTGACACTTCCGTACGCGGACGACCTGGAGGCGGCGATCGGACGGATCGGGCGGTTCCTGAGCGGATACCGGCAGTAGCGGGAATGCCGTGCCACGACCCCCTGTTGGTGGATTCCGTATCCGATCACCAAACAGGGGGCTTGCATGTCGCAGGACGTATCGCAGGTCGTGCAGGGAACGGTGTCCGAGGGATTCGAGGGCGTGCGCGAGGAGTTCGCCGCCTTCCTCGCCGGGGAGCGGCACGAGCCCGGCGCACAGCTCGTGGCGTACCACCACGGGCGGCGGGTGGTGGACCTGTGGGCCGGGGAGGGGACCGACGGGTCCTCGCTGACCAGCCTGTTCTCCATCACCAAGGGCGCGGCGCATCTGGTCGTCGCACTGCTGGTGCAGGACGGCGTGCTGGACCTGAACCGTGAAGTGGCCGCGTACTGGCCCGAGTTCGGGGTGGAGGGCAAGGGCCGGCTGACACTGCGCGAGCTGCTGGAGCACCGGGCCGGGCTGGTCGGCATCCCCGACGGGGGGTTCAGCACGGAGGAGTTGGCCGACGACCGGCTCATGGCGGCACGCCTCGCCGGGCAGAAGCCGCTGTGGGACCCGGAGAGCGGATACGGCTACCACGGGCTCGTCATCGGCGCGCTCACCGGCGAGGTGGTGCGCCGGGCCACCGGCAAGTCGATCCAGGAGCTGTACGAGGAGCGCGTCCGCGCGCCCTACGGCCTCGACTTCCACCTCGGTCTGCCCGAGGCGCTGGAGCCGCGGTGGCGGGAGGTGCAGCCGCTCCTTCCCACACCCGAGGAGGCCGCCGCGCTGGCGGCGCGGGCGGCTGCCCCCGGCAGCATCCGGTTCATCGCCTTCAACCTGAACGCCCCCGAGCCCACCGACCTGCTCGCCTTCGCGAACGAGCGCCGGACGCGGGCCCTCGGCCCGGCATCCTCGGGAGGTGTGGGCAACGCGCGCGGAGTGGCCGGCATGTACGCCGCCGCGATCAGCTCGGTGGACGGCAGGGCGCCCCTGCTCACCCGCGAGACGGCGGCCCTGTTCGGCGGGCTGCGGACGCCCGGCCCCGACCTGGTGACCGGCGGCGACGACCACTTCACGGTGGGCTTCGAGTACCTCGCCGGCCGCTATCCGCTCCTCGGCGAGGACTCCTTCGGACACAGCGGCGCGACGGGCTCGCTGGCGTTCGCCGACCCGGCGAGCGGGGTGGCCTACGCCTACACACGGCGCCGTTTCGCCTTCCCCTCGGGCGTCGGCGCGTCCCCCGAGAACGGCCGTCTGGCCGATGCCGTACTGCGGGCGGCCTCGGGCTCGTGACACGGTGTGGGTAAGGCCCGCACGGCCATTTCCTGCGGGTCCGAACGGGAAGGGTTCGCGGCATGGGCGACGTGTTTCTCGTCCGGCACGGTGAGACCGAGTGGTCGCGGTCCGGGCGGCACACCGGCTGGACGGACGTGCCACTGACCGAGCGCGGCCGCGCGGAGGCCCGGCAGCTGGTACCGCTGATCCGCTCGCACCGGATCGGGGCCGCGTTCGTCAGCCCGCTGCAGCGGGCGCGGGAGACGGCGGAGCTGATCGGGCTGCAGGACGTGCGGGTCGACCCGGATCTGCGGGAGTGGGACTACGGCGGCTACGAGGGGATCACCACCGTCGACATCCAGCGCACCCGGCCGGACTGGTTCCTGTTCCGGGACGGGGTGGAACCCGGGCCGCCGGACCACCCCGGGGAGACCTCCGAGCAGGTCGGCGAGCGCGCGGACCGCATGCTGGCCAAGGTGGACGCGGCCCTCGCCGACACCGAGGGCTGCGTGGTCCTGGTGGCGCACGGTCACTTCCTACGGGTGCTGACGGCCCGACGGCTGGGTCTGCCGCCGTCGGGCGGCGCCCTGTTCCAGCTGGCCACGGGGACGGTGTGCCGACTGGGGACGGAACACGGGCGACCGGTGATCGCCGGATGGAACATGCGACCCGGGGCCTGAACATCGGGCCTCCAGCCGCACCGGCGATGGAGGAGGCCCAGCGGCATAGGCCGCCAGAACGGAGCACGGGCGGCCGGTCGACTCCGGGTGGAGCATGCGGCCCGGGGCATGTACACCGGTCACCGGCCGCACCGGCGTTGTCAGAGCCTCGCCGTAGTCTCGGAGGAGGTGGGAGAGGGGGCCCGGCGACGGGAAGGAGTATGCCGTGACACGACCGCCGAGTGCCGCGCAGCGGCGTGTGATCGGTGCCGCCGATCCGGTGACCGGGCGGCTGAAGGGTACGGAGGCGCAGTTGGCGGCGCTGGTGAAGTGGGGGTTCGCCTTCCGGCATCCGCGGCCGCCGCACGACCACTTTCTGACGCCGGCCGGGCATCGGATACGGGAGGCCGAGGAGCCGGGGACGCCTGCACCCGAGGCCGACCGGGTTGCGACTGCCGACACCGGTGTGTTCGCCGCGCGTGTCGGCGGTGCGGAGGAGCCGCCGGACGAGGGTCCCGCCCGCGGGCGGGAGGTGCGCAGCGCCTGGCAGGGGTTGCTGGAGCTGCGGCGGATGACCAATCCGGACGGGGACATGGACCGGCCGTGCGGCTGGGAGCGTACGCATCTGGTGCAGGCCGCCGCGCTCGCCCTGGAGGCGGCCGGTCACCGCCCCGCGGGTGCGGACCTGGTCGGTTACCGGGTGCGGGCCACCCCGCAGCCCGAGGCCGTCGCCGTGCACGAACCGGATCCGGCGGCGCTGCGGGCCTGCGCCGCCACGCTGGAGGCGGCGGGATGGCAGGTCGGCGAGCACAACGACCCACGTTCCAGGGAGCGTTATGTACTGGCGTCACCGCGCCGCGCATAGCGAGGCATGTCAAGATCGGTCGGTCACATCGTCCATCAGTGCGAGCTGTACTGCGAGCTGTACGAGGAGACAAAGCAGTGACCGAACCGTTTTCCGTCCCGGTGACCGTGCGCGGGTACGAGACCGATGTGCTGGGGCACCTCAACCAAGCCGTGTACCTCAACTACGCAGAGCACGCCCGCTGGTCGTTACTGCTCGCGGCCGGCATGACCCAGGCGACCCTCGTGGCCAAGGGCGTGGGCCCGGCGGTCCTGGAGACCACCCTTCGCTACAAGCGTGAACTCGTCGCCGGCGACGAGGTACAGGTGACGTGCGCCTTCGAGTGGGGCAGCGGCAAGACCTTCCACGTCGAGCAGACGATACGCAAGGCCGACGGCACGGTGGCGGCCGAGATCACCGCGGTCGGCGGCCTGATGGACCTGAAGCAGCGACGGCTGGTGCCCAACCCGCGGGAGTTCTTCAAGGAACTCTCCGCGGACCCGGCGCTGTTCGGGCTGTGACGGCCTCGGTGCCGCCGGCTCTCAGCCGACCGGGGCGAAGGCGTCCCGGTGGTCCTCGGCCCACTGCCGGTACGTCCGCGCCGGCCTGCCCAGGACCTCCGGCACGTCCTCGGTGACGACCTCGTTGCCGCCCTCCTGGATGAACCGGGCGGCAGCCATGAGGCTGTCCGCGTACGTCTCGCCCAGGCCGGCCGCGAGCACCTGTTCGCGACGTTCGGCGGGCGAGAGGTCGTGGAGCGGCACCGGGCGGCCGAGCACCTCACCGAGGACGGCGGCCTGCTCAGGGGCGCTGAGGGTCTCGGGACCGGTCAGGGTGTACGTGCGTCCCGCGTGCCCGGGGCCGAGAAGTGCGGCCACGGCGATCTCGGCCACGTCCCGCGGGTCCACGACCCCCTGCCTGCCGTGGCCCATCATGTTCGGCGCGGGTGTGCCCTCGCGTACCGCCGCGGCCCAGGTCAGGGTGTTGGAGGCGAAGGAGGAGGGGCGCAGGACCGTCCACTCCAGGCCGCTGTCCCGCACGGCCTGCTCGCCGGGCATGTGCCAGGTCGCGAACACGCCCAGGTCGGGGTCGCCGGTGCCGATCGAGGAGAGCTTCACGATCCGCCGTACGCCCGCGGCCCGTGCCGCCTCCACCAGTCCGCGGTCGTGCTCGGCGTCGTCCGGCCCGAACACGCCCACCAGGAAGGCGGCTTCCGCGCCCGCCATCGCGGCCTCGACCGAGGCCCGGTCACGGTGGTGGCCCGGCACGGTCTCCACGCCGGCCGGAACCCGCGCCTGCGCCGGCTCCCGACTGAGAGCGCGGACCTTCTCGCCGCGTGCCGCAAGTCGTCGTACGACGTCACTGCCGATGGTGCCCGTGGCACCCGTCACAAGGATCATGTCCACCACAGTGGGCGGCGGACGGCCCGGAACTCTTGGAAATTCCGGCACGGTTCCGCAGCCCGGGCGGCCGTGCGGCGCGCCTACCGTGGAGGGGTGACGAACATCGTGTCCCGAGAGGTCCTGCCCACGCCCGAGGTGCTGCGCCCGTGGATCGCGGGCATCGGATCCGTGACGGTCGGCGATGTGCCGACGGAGCCCTTCATCCATCTCCCCGAGGCCGCCACCAAGGTGGTCGTCCGCACCGGGGAACACGGCACCCGCAGCGCCCTGGTCGTGGGCCCGCGCGCCCGTGCCTCCTACCACCGGGGCAAGCGTCGCGCGTCCTGCGTGGAGCTGCGGCTCGCGCCCGGCACCGTCCGCCCCCTGCTCGGCATTCCGGCCGTCGACCTCGTCGGCCGTGCGGTGCGGCTGGGCGAGCTTCCCGGCCCGTACGCCCGCCGACTGGCCGACGCCCTGCAGCGGTTGGAGCCGGAGGAGGCGGTGAGCCACCTCGCCGAGGTGCTCCCCGAGCGGCTCGCCGCCGCGGACCGTTCCCGCACCGAGCTGGTGCGGGCCGGTGTCGCCGCGATGTCGGTCCGGACGGGGCACGTGCCCGGGCCGGTGGGCGAGGTGGCCCGCGAACTCGCGGTCAGCGAGCGGCAGTTGCGCAATCTGTTCGCCGAAGGCGTCGGCCTCTCCCCCAAGCACTTCGCCCGTATCAACCGGGTGCGCACGGTGCTCGACCGGGCCACCACGCACTCCTGGGCGGAACTGGCCGCCGCCACCGGCTACTACGACCAGTCCCACATGACGTCCGACTTCCGCACCCTGATGGGTGTCCCGCCCCGCTCGTACTTCACGGGCCGCCTGCCGGACGCCACGCCCTGCCAGGCGATCCGCCGGAGCTGAATCTCTGATGCGGGCGACCCCGCCCACCTGCAATGCTCCACACTCATGTCCGCACGACGCCTGAAACCCAGCCGCTACATCTCCGTCGACATCGAGGCCGACGGCCCCATCCCGGGTCCGTACTCGATGCTGAGCTTCGGTGCCGCGGTCGCCGGGACGCAGGACGCCGACGGGTTCACCGCCGCCGACCCCGAGCAGCAGACCTTCTACCGCGAACTGCGCCCGATCGGCGAGGAGTTCGTGCCCGAGGCGCTCGCGGTCAGCGGGCTCGACCGGGAGCGGCTGAGGGCCGAGGGCGCCGAACCTGCCGTCGCGCTCGCCGAGTTCGCCGCCTGGGTGCGCGAGGTGAGCGCGGGCGCGCAGCCCGTGATGTGCGGCTACCCGGCCTCGTACGACTGGACGTTCCTGTACTGGTACCTGATCCGCTTCACCGGGGCGAGCCCGTTCGGGCACTCGGGCTGCCTCGACATGAAGACGCTGTACGCGACGAAGGCGGGGCTGCCGCTGCGGGCGGTGGCCAAGGGCATGATGCCGCGCCATCTGCTGTCCCGGCGACGGCATACGCACCATGCACTGGATGACGCGATCGAGCAGGCCGAGCTGCTGGCCAACCTCATGAACTGGCCGGGGCCTCACGCGTCGGCACCGGTACCTGATTGAACGCGTAGTACAGGGCGATCAGGCCGTGGGCGGCCAGGGTCAGCGGGGCCGAGACGAAGGCGAGGCCCACCGTCACCGGGTAGGCCAGGGAGCCCAGCGCGAAGCGTGCGCGGGTCGCCCGTGCCGCCGGGACGTCGACGCGGGAGTCGAAGAGGTGACCGGTGCGGGTCAGATGCCACCACAGGGCCTGGAAGGTGAGCGCCATCAGGACCATGACCAGGCTGTAGACGGCCGCCGCCACATGCGAGGCCGCGTCCTCGCGCAGATACTCCGCGAGCATCGCGGTCGGCCACGGCACCGCGGCCACCACCATCAGCACCAGCAGGTTCAGGAACATCAGCGTGCGGTCGACGCGGGCGACGTAGCTGAACAGCTGGTGGTGGTTGATCCACATGATGCCGATGACCAGGAAACTCACGACGTAGGCGGCGTACGAGGGCCACTGGGCGCCCAGCGCGTGCCACAGGCCGCCGTGTTCACCCACCTCGGGGACCTTGATCTCCAGGATGAGCAGGGTGATGGCGATGGCGAACACGCCGTCGCTGAAGGCCTCGACGCGACCGGACTCATTCATGGGAGACAGCCTGCCCCATCGGCCCGCCCCATCGCCGGTGCGGGGCACGGCGGCAACCGTGCCCCGCTCCGGCGGTTCAGTGGGCGGCGGCGATCTGCTCGCCGGCCTCCATGGGGTGGGTGACGTCCTGGTCGTCACGGTTCCTGCCGAGGTGGTTGAAGACCAGGTTCAGCAGTACCGCCGCCACACAGCCCGTGGAGATGCCCGAGTCGAGGACGATCCTCGCGGTCTGCGGGAAGGCGTGGTAGAAGTCCGGCGCGGTGATCGGGATCATGCCGACGGCCAGCGACACGGCGACGATCAGGACGTTGTTGTCCTTGTCCAGGCCGGCCTTGACGAGGGTCTGGATACCGCTGGCTGCGACCGAGCCGAACAGGACCACGCCCGCGCCGCCGAGCACCGGGCGCGGTACGACGGCGATGAGTGAGGCGGCCATCGGGCACAGGCCCATCAGGACCAGGAAGCCGCCGCCGGTGGCGACGACGTAGCGGCTGCGGATCCTCGTCATCGCGACCAGGCCGATGTTCTGGGCGAAGGCGCTGCACATGAAGCCGTTGAACAGGGGGCTCAGCGCCGAGCCGAGGGTGTCGGCGCGCAGGCCCGCGGCGATGGTCCTCTCGTCCGCCGGGCGTTCGACGATCTCGCCGAGCGCCAGCATGTCCGCGGTGGATTCGGTCATCGAGACCACCATCACCACGCACAGGGAGAGGATCGCGGCGAGCTGGAACCGGGGCGCCCCGAAGTGGAACGGGGTGGGGAAGCCGATGACGGCCGCGTCCGTGACGGGTCCGAAGTCCGTCGCGCCGAAGGGGATCGCGAGGAGTGTGCCGGCGACCAGGCCGAGCAGCACGGCGATCTGTTTGACGAAGCCGCGGGTGAAGCGGCGAAGGACCAGCACGATCAGGAGCGTTGCGGCTGCCAGGCCGAGGTTGGTCGTGGAGCCGTAGTCACCGGCGGTGGGACTGGGTCCCTGCGCCCAGCCGAAGGCGACCGGCAGCAGGGACACGCCTATGAGGGTGATGACGGTGCCGGTGACGACCGGTGGGAAGAAGCGGACCGCCTTGCTGAAGAACGGGGCGGCGATGAAGCCGAGCAGGCCCGCGACGATGACCGCGCCGAAGATGATCGGCAGGGCGTCGGACTTGTCCTTGGTGGAGGCGACCACCGCGGTCATGGGGGCGACGCCGGCGAAGGTGACGCCGTTGACGAACGGCAGCCGGGCGCCGATCTTCCAGATGCCGAGCGTCTGCAGGAAGGTGGCGAGGCCCGCGGTGAAGAGGCAGGCGCCGGTGAGGAAGGTGAGTTCGGTGCCGGTCAGGCCGATGGCCGCGCCGACGATCAGGGGCGGGGCTACGACCCCCGCGTACATGGCGGCCACGTGTTGCAGGCCGGTGGTGGCCATTTTGAGCGCGGGGAGTTTTTCGTCGACGGGGTGGGCGGTCACGGCGGTTCCTCCGGGTCAGCTAACACGTCGGCTCTGACGTGGGTTTCTTGGAGGTGGTGCACGGTCGTGCGGGACCGGGGATGCCTGTAAGGAAGTGACGGTGACCGTGCCGGGACGCGCACGTCCATGCGCGCCCCGGATACGGCCGCCATGGAACCCGCTCGGGTCCACGGCTACCGGTCGAGGGCCGTCCCCCTCGACCGGAGATCTTCGACCGCTCAGCCCTGCGCGGTGATCCGCGCCAGGCGCTGGGCCTCGGCCCGCGTGGAGCGGGCGATGGCGTCCTCGTCGACGTGCAGCAGGCGGCCCGCCTCGACGATCTGCCGGCCGTTCACGAAGGAGGCGGTGACCGGGGCGGCCGCGCCGAAGACCAGCGCGGCGACCGGGTCGGCGATGGAGGCGTGGGCGAGGGTGTCCAGCTTCCACAGCACCAGGTCGGCGAGCTTGCCCGCCTCCAGGGAGCCGATCTCGGCGCTGCGGCCGAGCACCTGGGCACCGCCGTAGGTGCCGAGACGCAGTGCCTGGCGGGCGTTCAGGGCGGCCTCGCGGTGGGCGCCGAGACGGTTGATGAGCAGGGCGTTGCGCAGCTCGGTGTGGAGTTCGCCGGACTCGTTGGACGCCGTGCCGTCGACACCGAGGCCGACCGGGACGCCGGCCGCCAGCATGTCGGGGACCCGGGCGATACCGGCCGCGAGACGGGCGTTGGAGGACGGGCAGTGGGCGACACCGGTCTTCGTACGGGCGAAGGCGGCGATGTCGGAGTCGTTCATGTGGACGCAGTGCGCCATCCACACGTCCTCGCCGAGCCAGCCGGTGGACTCGAAGTAGTCGGTCGGGCCCATGCCGAACAGTTCCTTGCAGAACTGCTCCTCCTCGACGGTCTCCGAGCCGTGGGTGTGCAGGCGCACGCCGAGGCGGCGGGCCAACTGGGCGCCCTCACACAGGAGTTCGGTGGAGACGGAGAAGGGCGAGCAGGGCGCGACGGCCACCTGGGTCATCGCGTCGAAGGAGGCGTCGTGGTGCTCCTTGACGGTCGCCTCGGTCGCGGCGAGGGCGCCTTCGAGGGTCTCGACGGCGAAGTCCGGGGGCAGGCCGCCGTCCTTCTCGCTGCGGTCCATGGAGCCGCGGGCGAGGGTGAAGCGGACGCCCATCTCGCGGGCGGCGCGGATGATGGCGCCGGACAGGTCGCCGGAGTCCTTCGGGAAGACGTAGTGGTGGTCCATCGCGGTGGTCACGCCACCGCGGGCCATCATCGCGAGGGATCCCTGGGCGGCCGCGTACACCATCGGCTCGTCGATGCGCGCCCAGGTCGGATACAGCGCGACCAGCCAGTTGAACAGGTTGTGGTCGGTGGCCAGGCCGCGGGTGATCCACTGGTAGAAGTGGTGGTGGGTGTTGACCAGGCCGGGGGTCACCAGGTGGCCGGAGGCGTCGATACGGCGTACGACGTTCTCCAGGCCCTCGGGGGCCCTGCCCGCGCCGAGCGCCTCGATGCGGTTGCCGGCGATGACGACGTGTCCGTCGGCGTACTCGGTGTCGTCGGCGTCGACCGTCGCGATCGAACAGTTCTCGATGACGATGCGCTGGGCTGCTGCCATGATTCGTCCTTTTCGCTCAGTGGACTTTTGCGGAGAGGGCACGGCAGGACCCTAGGAGTTTTGAGTGCCGTGACCGGGGACGCGGGGAGGCGGGTTCCCCCGGTCACGGGTGCCGAATATCGAGCTGCCCGGAAGGTGCTCAGAGGTTGGTGAGGTCCACGGGGATCTTCGGCTCGCAGCCGTCCCGCAGGATCGTCGCCTCGATCAGGCCGTAGGGGCGGTCGGCGGCGAAGTACACCTCGTTGTCGTTCTTCAGCCCGAAGGGCTCCAGGTCGACGAGGAAGTGGTGCTTGTTCGGCAGCGAGAAGCGGACCTCGTCGATCTCGCTGCGGTTGTTGATGATCCGCGAACCCATTTGGTACAGGGTCTGCTGGAGGGAGAGCGAGTACGTCTCGGCGAAGGCCTGGAGCATGTGCTTCTTGGTCTGCTCGTAGGACTTCTCCCAGTTGGGCATCCGCTGCTCGTCGTCGGTCCAGTTGAACCGCCAGCGGGCTGACACCGACGTGGCCAGGATGCGGTCGTACGCCTCCTGGAGCGTCGTGTACTTGTCCTTGACGTAGCCCCAGAACTCGGAGTTCGTCGAGTTCATCACCGTCAGGTCCTTGAGACCGGAGACGACCTCCCACGACGAGCCGTCGTAGGTGATCTGGGTCAGCCGGGTCTCCTGGCCCTTGCGGACGAAGGAGTGCTTGACCTCGTCCGCGCCGATGAACCGGGAGTTGGCGTCGGACGCGGCGATCCGCTCCCAGGCGTACTCCTCGATACGAATGCGGGCCGTCTTGATCGGCTCCTGGCTGGTCACGAAGTGCCTCGCCAGGTGGATGCCGAACTGCTCGGCCGACTCGATGCCGTGCTCCTTGGCGAACGCGTACACCGTGTTCTTGGTGGTGTCGGTCGGCAGGACGTTGGCGTTGGAGCCGGAGTAGTGGACCTCGTCCATGTCGCCGCTCAGCGCGACGGACACGTTCAGGTCCTTGATGTGGTGGGTGGCGCCGTCCCGCGTGATCTTTACGACTCGGTTCTCGGCCTTGCCGTACTGGTTCTGTCCCAGGATGGTCGGCATCTAGCTAGCTCCCTCGGTAAACGGAGTAGCCGAACGGGTTGAGCAGCAGCGGCACGTGGTAATGCTCCCCGGGCTTCACGGCGAAGGTGATCGCCACCTCGGGAAAGAACACGGCACCGCTGTCCCGATTCGCGGGGGCGTCCTGCTGCGCATCGGCTTGCTTCTTCTCGAAGTACGGCTCCACGGCGAAGTCGAGCCGTACATGGGTCGTCCCTTCCGGCAGGGCCGGCAGGTCCTTGCACCGTCCGTCCGCGTCGGTCGCGGAGCCGCCGAGCGCCTGCCATGCGGCATCCCGGCCGCTACGGGCGGAGAGCTCGATGGCGACGCCCTCGGCGGGGCGGCCGATGCTGGTGTCCAGGATGTGCGTGGACACGGAGGCGGTGGTGCTGGTGCTCATGGTGTCAGGCTTCCTCTTCGACGAGTCGGGCCAGTCGGATGCGGTTGATCTTGCCCAGCTCGGTGCGGACGATCTCCCGCTCCTGCTCCGGCGAGTTGCCGATCCGCTCCTTGACCGCGTCCCGCATCTGCTCGCCGGTCCGGCCGGTGGCGCAGATGAGGAAGACATGGCCGAACCGGTCCTGGTAGGCCAGGTTCAGTGCGAGCATCTCCGACTTGAGTTCCTCGGAGGCGCCGGCCATGCCGCGCTGTTCCCGGGCCGAGGTGGGGTCTCCCGGCTTGGGGCGGCCGATCGGCGGGTGCCCGGCCATCGCCTCGGCCAGGTCCTCGGCGCTCAGCTCGGCCATGGCGGCGTCACTGGCGACGAAGAGGTCCTCCTCGGTTGCGTACGGGCGGGCGGCGAGCAGCCGCCGCGCCCAGGTGGTGGAGGCACACGCCTCGTGGAGGGCGGCGAGGGCCGCGTGCTCCTCCAGTACGTTGAACCGGGCCAGGCCCGGGGGCGTGGAAGTCGACGTCACGGGTGCCTCCGTGGCCGCGAGAGCGGCCGTCGTGCTGAACGGGCTGCCGTTAGCTAACGCCCCCACGCAACACCACGTCAACACTTTGTTGAAAATTCGGGGTAACAAACCCGGCCGGCCGGCGACCCCCGGGGCCCTCAGCCCTCCTTCTCGCGGTTCAGGTAGTTGTAGACCGTGAACCGGCTGACGCCGAGCGCGCCCGCGACGGTCTCCACGCCGTGCCGTACGGAGAAGGCGCCGCGCGCCTCGAGTATCCGTACGACCTCCTGCTTGGCCTTGCGGTCCAGGTCGGCCAGGGGCTTGCCCTGCTTGCGCTCCATGGCGGCGAGGATGTGGTCGAGGGAGTCGGCGAGCTGGGGCAGGCGTACGGCGACCACGTCGGCGCCCTCCCAGGCGAGCACGACGTCGTCGGGGCCGGCCTCGTCGGGCGGGAGCAGCTCGCCGCCCATGGCGTCGACCAGTGGTTTCACGGCCGTGATGAACGGCTCGTCCCCGGTGCCGGTCACTCGCCCTCCCCTGCCGTGTCGACCACGTTGACCTGCAGCGAGACCCGGGTGGCACCGGCCTGGAGCGTCCGGCGGAGCAGCGCGTCCACGGCGGTGAGCACGGCGTCGGCGGCGCCCTCCGCCGTGTTGCCGAAGGGACCGACGTCCACCGCGTCCAGCTCGGCAGCCTCGATGACCTGGCGGGCGACCACCGCGTGCGCGGGCGCCTCGTCGAGATCGAAGGGCTCGGTCGTGAACTCCACTCTCAATCGCACTGTGCCCCCAGACACCCTTCTGACCTGCTCTTTCACCCTGGTATCCCGCAGCGAGGGCACACCGGGGCAGAACGGGGACGCCTCAATCGACTGCTCGACTGCCGCGCTGCACCGCAGGCCGATCACATTCACCGCGACGGAACCGGTACGTCCGCCACGAGGCGACCCTAACCGACCCACGGCCCCCACGGCCCAGCAGATGACCAAGCCGTCCGCACACCCGGTCAGGGCCCGGTCGGCGGCTCCTCGGAGAAGCCGGAGCCGGCGGGACGCCTCGCCGCGGAAGGGGATCTCGCACTCCAGCCGGCACAGCACCGCCGTCGCCTGGCCGACCACACGGTGGGCCAGGACGTATGCCCTCCGCCACAAGGACGGAGACCGGCCGAAAGGACGGCGAGCGGGCCGAGCGCGACCGGGCGGGCCTGCCGCACACCGAGCGCTGCACCCGCTGGGCCACTCCCGTGGCCTGGTGATGATGGACCGCGCCGCCCGCCACGCCATCGTCCGCCCCGACCGGGGCCCGGTCGAGGGGGACGGGGACCGATGACGCTCCCGGCCTTCCGGGCAGCCCTCCCGGTCACGGCCTCCCCTTCTTCAGGAAGCTCCGCAGCCGGCGCTCCGGCCAGGTGTTGATCACGTCCTCCCGGGTGAGCCGACCGCGCTGGGCGGTGCCGATGCCGTAGCGCATGTTCGCCAGGTGGGGGACGGCGTGGGCGTCGCTGTCGACGGCGAACTTCACGCCGTGCCGCCCGGCCCGCAGGATGTCCTCGTCGCGCAGGTCGAGGCGGTCCGGATGGGCGTTGATCTCCAGGGCGGTGTTGGTGCGGGCGCAGGCGGCGAAGATCGCGTCGAGGTCGGCGTCGATGCCGGGCCGCTTGCCGATGATGCGGGTGGTGGGGTGGCCGATGATGTTGACGTACGGGTTCTCGCAGGCTCGTACGATCCGCCGGGTCAGGGCCTCGCGCTCCTGGTTGAAGTGCGAGTGCACGGAGGCCACGCACAGGTCGAAGCCGGCGAGGAACTCCCCGGGCCAGTCCACCTCGCCGTCCGGCCCGATGTTCAGCTCGACGCCGTGCAGCAGCCGCAGACCGCCGCGCCTGCCCCGGGTGGCGTACGTCCCGTCGAGCTCGCGCACCCGCTCGCGCTGAGCCAGCATCCGCTCGTCGGTCATGCGCTGCATGGCCATGTCCGGGCCGTGGTCGGTGATCGCGTAGTAGGCGTAGCCGCGCCCTGCGGCGGCCTCGGCCATCTCCTCCAGCGGGGCGAGGCCGTCGGTGAGGTCGGTGTGGGTGTGCAGATCGCCGCGCAGGTCCGTCTCCGTCACCAGGTCGGGCAGTTCGCCGTGCAGCCCGTCCTCGATCTCCCCGCGGTCCTCGCGCAGCGTCGGCGGGATCCAGGGCAGCCCGAGCCGGGCGTACACCTCCTCCTCGGTCTCGGAGACGATCTTCTTGCTGCTCTCGACGTCGAAGAGCCCGTACTCGGAGAGCTTCAGCTTCTGGTGCACGGCCAGTTCGCGGGTGCGGATGTTGTGCGCCTTGGAGCCGGTGAAGTACTGCAGTGCCGCGCCCCACGAGTCCGGCGGTACGACCCGCAGATCGACGTTGAGGCCCTTGCTGGTGCCCACGGACGTCTTCTTCTCGCCCGTGCCGATCACCTCGGTGACGTACGGCAGCTCGGTGAACGCCCGCATGATCGGGGCCGGTTTCGTGGCCGCGGCGAGGATGTCGATGTCGCCGACCGTCTCGCGCATCCGGCGCAGTGACCCCGCGTAGGCGCAGCGCAGACAGCCCGGCACCGCGGACAGGCCGGTCACGATGTCGTCGGCGAGGTCCATGGCCAGGTCGATCTGGACGCGGCCCCCCGCGGACTGCAGGAGCGAGATGCCGTGGAGGATGTTCTCCTCCGTCTTCGGTCCGAAGCCCTTCAGATCGCGCAGCCGCTCCTCATGGATGGCGTCGGCCAGTTCCTCGACCGAGGAGATGCCCAGCTCCTCGTAGACCGTCAGGGCCTTCTTCGGGCCGAGCGTGGGGATGGCGGTCAGCCGTCGGACCCCGGCGGGGATCTTCGCGCGCAGTTCCTCGACGGCCGAGACGCTTCCGTTGTCGAAGTACTCCAGGACCTTCTGGGCGATCGACTTCCCGACGTTCGGGATCTGTTGGAGGCCCTTGAGGTCGAGCGTGGCGACGTCGGCGTGGTGGCCGCCGACCGACCGGGCAGCCTTCTCGTAGACGCGTGCCTTGAACGCGTCTCCGCCGGTGATCGAGATCAGGTCCGCGTACTCCTGCAGCAGCGCGGCGACCTCGTCGTTGGACCGGGCCACACCTTCAGGGTAGGCATGCCGCGACGGACGTGCCGTCCTCCCCCGTAGAGCAGGTGACAGGAGTTCGCAGGGAGGGGACGGCAAGGTGACAGGGCGCAGGGTCGGACGGGTCAGGGGTACGGCGGTGGCAGCGGCGGCGATGGCGGCGCTGACCGGGTCGCAGGCGCCGGGGGCGACGCCGGCACGGGCACAGGCGCCGGTGGCGCAGCCCGCGGAGCACGGACCGAGCGTGTCCGGCGACGCCCCGTACCGCACGGAGCTGCCGCCGCTCGCACGGAAGCACGAGGGCCACGAGGGCCACGAGGGCCACGAAGGCCACGAAGGCCGGGCACCGGCGGCCGTGGGCGGCGCGGTGCCCGCGACGGTCTTCGCCGCGTACCGTCGTGCCGAGGCGGAGCTCGCGCGTACGGCGCCCGGCTGCGGGCTGCGCTGGCAGCTGCTGGCCGCGATCGGGCAGGTGGAGTCGGGGCAGGCGGACGGCGGCCGGGTGAGCGCGGACGGCACGACCGTGACGCCGATCCTGGGCCCGCGTCTGGACGGCGGTGCGTTCGCCGTCGTACCGGACACGGACGGTGGTGCGTACGACGGGGACGCGGTGTACGACCGTGCGGTGGGCCCGATGCAGTTCATTCCGTCCACCTGGGCCCGCTGGGGAGCGGACGGCAACGGCGACGGGCGGTCCGACCCGGGCAACATCTTCGACGCGGCGCTCGCTGCCGGGCGGTATCTGTGCGCGGCCGGAGGGGACCTGTCCGAGCCGGCGGGGCTGGACCGGGCGATCCTCGGCTACAACCACTCGGAGGCGTATCTGCGCACGGTGAAGGCCTGGTACGCGTACTTCCTGGAGGGGCACACGGTGGTGCCGGACGGCTCAGCGGGTTCGTCGGTGCGGCCCTCGACGCGTCCCGGATCCTCGCACTCCGCGAAACCGACCCCGACCCCTCATCCGACGCCGAAGCCGTCCGCTCGCCCGAGCATCACCCCCTCCGCGCCCGCCTCTCCGACCCCGTCCAACTCCCGCCCGGCAGTCGGCACTTCACCCGAACCCCGCACCCCGATGCCCACCCCGTCCATCGCCCTGCCGACCGACAACGTGCTGCCCAGCGGCCTCCCGCTGACCGGTGACTGACCAGTAACGGCGCGGACTCGATGACCGCTCCCCCCTCCACAACCGCCGCTACCGGACGGTAATGTCGCCATCCGCCGGGCTGGGACGAGACCGGCGGATGAGCGCAAAGGGGCCCTCATGGCGACGGAGATGCCTGCGGAGGCAAGAGCCGCCGACGAACGCTGGCAGCGCATGTGGAGCCACCGTGAGCAGTTGCTCAGGGTGGCCCGGCGCAGGTCGATGAGCCAGGAGGACGCCGAGGACGCGGTGCACGAGGCGATGCTGCGCGCGGCCGAGCGGCCGGATCTGGACGACGATCGGCTCGGCGCGTGGCTGACGACGGTGACCATGCGGTTGTGCGTGGACCGGTACCGGCAGGTCAACCGTGAGGCCGAGGTCCGCACCAGCCCGACGCTGATCGCGCCCGGGCCGGTGCCGGTGGAGGAGGCCGTGTGCGACCGTGCGGAGGCCAGGTGGCTGGCGGTGCGCAGCGGTGAGCTGCCTGCGCGGCAGGCGGAGGCGCTGCGGCTGAAGTCCGAGGACCTGGACGTGAGCCAGGTCGCCGTGCGGATGGGGCTCAGCTACCGGACCGTCGAGTCGCTGCTGGCCCGGGCCCGGCGCACGCTGCGCGCCTCGCTCGCCGGGACGCTCGGGTTCGTGCTGTTCCTGTTCGGGCGGGGGCGGCTGCGGGCGGGCGGCAAGGCGCAGGCGGTGGCGGCCGCGTCGACGGCGGCCACGCTGGCGGTGGCGGGTTTCGTCCTGCCGTACGCCCTGGACGGCGGCCATCCGGCCACGACTCCCCCGCCGGCCGCGTCCCCCGCCCCCGGGAAAGCCGCCGAGACGGTACGCCCGGAAAGCGCCGGCCGCACGCCCACCGCAAACGCCCGCAAACTGTCGACGGCGGCATCGACACCGTCGACCGCCACCCGCAAGGGCTCCCTGCTTCCCCTCTCCGTCCCGCCCCTCCCGAAGGCATCACTGTCCCCGGTCCCGGAAGTCCCCGAGGTCCCGAACCTGCCGAGCACCCCCCACCTCTCGGCCCTGCCGGACGTCCCCACCCCGACCGCAACACTGCCCAGCCTCCCGAAAACACCCGCCATCCCGTCCGCACCGACCTCGCTCCCGGCACCGACGCCGACCGGACTGCCGTAAAGGCGGCAGCCGCGCCGCCGGCGCCGAGGTAACTGCGGTCAGCCGCGCCGCGGTAGCTGAAGTCGCGCCGCCGGCGGCGTCGACGTAACTGCGGTCGTACCGCCGGATCCGTCCGTGCCACCGTAGCTGCGGCCAATCGCACAGCCGTCGCCGTCCATGCCGCCGTAGCTACGGCCGGTCGCGCCGCCACTGCCCACCCTCCCGCCCTGGCTGCGAGCACGCGTGCTGCCGGTGCCAGTCCATGCCGCCGTAGCTGCGGCCAGTCGGGCGGCCGTCGCCGCCCATCCCGCCGCAGCTGCGGGCAGGCGTGCCGCTGGGGCGGCACCCGTCCCACTGAAAGCGGCACCGTCCCACGCGGGCCCCCACCCCGGCGCCCGCAACACGCAACCGCCGGTCCTCCTCCCCCCAGCCCCCGAGCACCTCGGACCGCCCCCGCCCCCCAAGCCACCGCAGGCACCCCGCGCACCCCTGAGAAAAAAATCCACCTCCCCGCGACGGACGCCCCGCCCCTCCCCGTAGAGCAGATGTCGGAGCTGCTCCACGGGCCGAGAGGTGGATCGGATGGGTGTCGAGATCTGTGTGGAAGGGCTGACCAAGTCCTTCGGTCACCAGGTCATCTGGCAGGACGTCTCGCTGACGCTGCCCGCCGGGGAGGTGTCCGTCATGCTCGGCCCCTCCGGCACCGGCAAGTCGGTGTTCCTCAAGACGCTCGTCGGCCTGCTGAAGCCGGACCGGGGCAGCGTGAAGATCGCGGGGCGGGACATCACACGGCTGCGCGAGCACGAGCTGTACGAGGTGCGGAAGCTGTTCGGGGTGCTGTTCCAGGACGGTGCGCTGTTCGGTTCGATGAATCTGTACGACAACATCGCGTTCCCGCTGCGCGAGCACACCCGTAAGTCCGAGAGCGAGATCCGGCGCATCGTGCTGGAGAAGATGGACATGGTCGGACTCATCGGCTCGGAGCCGAAGCTGCCCGGGGAGATATCCGGCGGGATGCGGAAGCGGGCGGGGCTGGCACGGGCGCTGGTTCTCGATCCCGAGATCATTCTTTTCGACGAGCCCGACTCCGGGCTGGACCCCGTCCGCGTCGCCTATCTCAACCAGCTCATCGTCGACCTCAACGCCCAGATCGACGCGACCTTCCTGATCGTCACCCACGACATCGCCTCCGCCCGCCAGGTCCCGGACAACATCGGGTTGTTGTTCCGCCGCGAGCTGGTCATGTTCGGGCCCCGGGAGGAGCTGCTCACCAGCGACGAGCCGGTCGTCAGGCAGTTCCTGAACGGGCGGATGCAGGGTCCGATCGGCATGGCGGAGGAGAAGGACGCCGCCCAGGTCGAGCAGGAGCTGGCACAACTGGGCGGCGGCACACAGACTCCCGGCAGCCAGGCTCTGACTCCCCGCCTGCTGCCGGGGCCGGGCATCCTCCGCCCGCCCCGGTGGGACGCGATCGCCGACCGGGAAGCGGAGCTGCGGCGCCGGAAGGCGGTGGCGGACGTATGAGACTGTCGCCGACCGGAGCGCTGCGGCAGTCGGGGAACCTGTTCGCGATGGCGCTGGACGTCGTCCGGACGATGCCCCGACGCCCCTTCCAGGCAAGGGAGTTCATCCAGCAGGCCTGGTTCATCGCGAGTGTCACCATCCTTCCGACGGCTCTTGTGTCCATTCCCTTCGGGGCGGTCATCGCGCTGCAGATCGGCAGCCTGACCCGGCAGCTCGGCGCGCAGTCCTTCTCCGGGGCCGCCTCCGTCCTCGCCGTGCTGCGCGAGGCCTCGCCGATCGTCACCGCGCTGCTGATCGCGGGCGCCGGCGGCACCGCCATCTGCGCGGACCTCGGGGCCCGGAAGATCCGCGAGGAGATCGACGCGATGCAGGTCCTCGGGATCGATCCCATCCACCGGCTGGTGGTGCCGCGGGTGCTGGCCTCGATGGTGGTGGCGGTGCTGCTCAACGGACTGGTGTCGGTGGTCGGCGTCGCCGGCGGCTACTTCTTCAACGTCGTCCTGCAGAACGGCACCCCGGGCGCCTACCTCGCCTCCTTCACCACCCTCGCCCAGCTCTCCGACCTGTGGGCGGCCGAGATCAAGGCGCTGGTCTTCGGGGCGATCGCGGCGATCGTCGCCTCGTACAAGGGGCTGACCGCGAAGGGCGGCCCGAAGGGTGTGGGCGACGCCGTGAACCAGTCGGTGGTGATCACCTTCATGTTGCTGTTCGTGACGAACTTCGTGATGACCGCGGTGTATTTCCAGGTCGTCCCGCAGAGGGGTTGAGGCATGGCGCTGTTCAGCAGTCTGGAGGAGCTCGGCCGTCAACTCTCCTTCTACGGACGGTCGTTGGCGTGGACGGGCCGTACCCTGCGCCGGTACAAGAAGGAGATCCTGCGGCTGCTCGCCGAGGTGAGCTTCGGCCGCGGCGCCCTCGCCGTCGTGGGCGGCACGGTCGGGGTCATCGCCTTCCTGTCCTTCTTCACCGGCACCGAGGTGGGACTCCAGGGGTACGCGGCGCTCAACCAGCTCGGCACCTCCAACTTCGTGGCGTTCCTCTCGGCGTACTTCAACACCCGGGAGATCGCCCCGCTGGTCGCCGGACTCGCGCTGTCGGCGACGGTCGGCGCGGGCTTCACCGCCCAGCTCGGCGCGATGCGGATCAGCGAGGAGACCGACGCCCTGGAGGTCATGGGCGTGCCCTCGCTGCCGTTCCTGGTGACCACGCGGATGATCGCGGGGTTCGTGGCCGTGATCCCGCTGTACGTGATCGGGCTGCTGTCCTCCTACCTCGCCGCCCGCACCATCACCACCGGCTACTACGGGCAGTCGGCGGGCACCTACGACCACTACTTCCAGCAGTACCTGCCACCGGTCGATGTGCTGTGGTCCTTCGGGAAGGTGCTGGTCTTCGCCGTCCTGATCATCCTCGTGCACTGCTTCTACGGCTACTACGCGAGCGGCGGCCCGGCAGGGGTCGGCGTCGCGGTGGGCCGGGCCGTGCGGACCTCGATCGTGGCGATCAACGTCCTTGATTTCTTCCTCTCGTTGGCCATCTGGGGCGCCAACACGACCGTACGGATTGCGGGGTGAACCGTATGAGGGTGTGGAGACTGCGGTTGTACGGCGTGGTGTTCCTCGCCGTACTCGCCCTGTTGCTGTCGTTGTCCGTGGCCGTGTACCGGCAGGCGTTCACGCCGGTCGTACGGATCAGGCTGGAGGCCGACCACCTCGGCAACCAGCTCGACCCGCGCGCCGACGTCAAACTGCGCGGCCTGCTGGTCGGCGAGGTGCGCTCGGTGCACGCCGACGGGACGAAGGCGACGCTCGACATCGCGCTCAAGCCGGAGTACGCCGCCGACATCCCGTCCGACGTGCGCGCCCGGCTGCTGCCCAAGACGCTGTTCGGCGAGAAGTACGTCGACCTGGTCCCGCCCGCGCGCTCCTCGGCCCGGCCCATTCGCGCCGGCGACGTGATCACCCAGGACCGCACCCGCGTCGGCATCGAGCTCCAGCAGGTGATGAACGACCTGCTGCCGCTGCTGCGGACCGTGCAGCCCGGCAAGCTCAACGCCACGCTGTCCGCGTTCGCCACCGCCCTCGAAGGGCGCGGCGACCGGATCGGCGAGAACCTCACGCGTGTGGAGGACTATCTGCACCGCCTCAACCCTCATCTGCCGTCCCTCACCGAGGACTTCGCCCGGCTGGCCGACGTCGCCCAGGTGTACGGCGACGCGGCGCCGGACCTGATGGAGATCCTGCGCAACACCGTGACCACCAGCCGCACGCTGGTCGCGGAGCAGGACCGGCTCGCGTCGGCCCTCACCACGACGGCGGGAGCCGCCGGCACCGCACAGGACTTCCTCGACGAGAACGGCGACCGGTTGATCACCCTGGGGCAGGTCTCCCGCCCGACCCTCGCACTCTTCGCCCGCTACTCCCCCGAGTACCCGTGCCTCTTCGCAGGCCTGGTCCACGAGGAGCAGGCGTCCGAGCAGGCGTTCCGGGGCGGCAAGATGCACATCACGCTGGAGGTCGTACGGCAGCAGGGGGCGTACCGGCCCGGCGAGGAGCCGCGCTACGCCGACCGGTCCGGGCCCGACTGCCGGGATCTGCCGCATCCTTCGGTGCCCGCGCCGGGGGTCCACCTCAACGACGGTTCCAGGAAGGGTGGTTCGTCCGGTCCGCTCGGTGTCTCCGCCACCCGGGCAGAACAGCAGGCGGTCGGCTCGCTGGTGTCGCCAGTGATGGGCCTGCCCGCCGACGAGGTGCCGCCGGTCGCGACGCTGCTGTTCGGGCCGATGGCGCGCGGGACGGCGGTGAGCGTCGTATGAGGACCTCGGCAGCGCGGCAGACCGCCGCTCCCCTCATCAAGTTCAGCCTCTTCGCGCTGGTGACGATCGTGGCGACAGCGCTGCTCGCCGCCACCATCGTCAACCTCTCCTTCACTCCCGACCGCACGTACCGTGCCGTCTTCAGCGATGTCACCGGTCTGGAGAAGGGCGACGACATCCGGGTCGCCGGAGTGCGGGTCGGCCAGGTCCAGGGTGTCCGGATCAAGGACCGTACGCTTGCGGAGATCACCTTCACCGTCGGCGCCGACCGGCCGCTGCTCACCAGCACCCATGCCGTCATCCGCTACCGCAACCTGGTCGGACAGCGTTACGTCGCCCTGACGGAGGGCGCGGGCGACGGCACCCCGCTGAAGCCCGGCGGCACCATCCCGCTGCGGCGGACACAGCCCGCGCTGGACCTGAACGCCCTGCTGAACGGCTTCAAGCCGCTGTTCGCCGCGCTCAGCCCGCAGGACGTCAACCAGCTCGCCACCGAGATCATCAAGACGCTGCAGGGCGAGGGCGGCACCGTCAACAGCCTGCTGGCGCACACCGCTTCCCTGACCACGACCCTGGCGGGGCGGGACAAGCTGATCGGTTCGGTGATCGACAACCTCAACACCGTGCTGGCGACGCTGGACAAGCGCGGAACCCGCTTCTCCGAGCTGATCGGGCAGCTGCGGCGGGTGATCTCCGGTCTGTCCGCGGACCGCAAGCCCATCGGCCAGTCGCTGGTGAGCATCGGCGATCTGACGGACGCCACCTCGGGGCTGCTGAAGGACGCACGGCCGCCGCTGAAGGACGACATCGCCCGGCTGACCGATCTCACCGGCACGCTGAACGACAACGAGAAGACCGTGGAGGGCGTCCTGCAGCGGCTGCCGAACAAGCTCAACGCACTGACGGGGACCGCGTCCTACGGCTCCTGGTTCAACTTCTACCTCTGCGACTTCGACGGCCGCATCGTGCTGCCGAAGACGAAGCAGGCGCTCACCCCCGATCTGCACGTGGCGAGGGCGAGGTGCGGATCATGAGCCGAAAGACCCGCCCGGAACCGCTGGTGAAGGTCCGCATCGACCCGCCGAAGCTGCCGAAGCCACGGCTGCCCCGGCGTGCGCCCCGCCCGCGCAGGCCGGAACCGCTGATGAAGGTGCGGATCGACCCGCCTCGCCTACGGCGCCCGAAGCCACGGCCGCAGCCGCAGCCGCGCCCGGCGGCACCGCGCCCGCAGCCCATGATGAAGGTGCGCATCGACCCGCCCAGGCTGCCGCGCATACGGATACGGCGGCCCCGCCTGATCCCGTTCCGCGAACGCAACCCCGTCGTCATCGGGGCGGTCGGCCTCACCGTCCTCGCCCTGCTGACCGTGGCCGCGTTCAACGCCGACAGCCTGCCGTTCATCGGCGGCGGCGACACGTACAGCGCGGCCTTCTCGGAGGCCGGCGGGCTCAAGCCCGGTGACGAGGTGCGGATCGCCGGGGTGAAGGTCGGCAAGGTGGAGACCGTCGACCTGGACGGCGACCACGTCAAGGTCACCTTCAAGGTCAAGGGCGATCCCGGCCTCGGCGCCGACACCGGCGCGTCGATCCGGATCAAGACGATCCTCGGAGCGAAGTACCTCGCGCTGCAGCCCAAGGGGCCGGGCCAGTTGAAGCCGGGCAGCGAGATCCCGCTCAGGCACACCGTGCCGGCGTACGACGTCGTGCAGGCGTTCAGCGACCTGACCACCACCACGGAGAAGGTCGACACCGGGCGGCTGGCGAAGGCCCTGGACACCATCTCCGCCACCTTCCAGGACTCGCCCGCCGAGGTGCGCGCGTCCATCAAGGGCCTGTCGGAGATCTCCCGCACGGTCGCCTCCCGCGACCAGGCCCTCGGTGAACTCCTCGACCACGCGAACGGCACGACCGGTGTGCTCGCCGACCGCTCCAAGGACTTCACCGCCCTGGTCAAGGACGGCGACCAGCTGTTTCGGGAGATCAGCAGGCGGCGGGAGGCGATCCACAAGCTGCTGAAGACCTCCGCCGCGCTCGGCATCGAGCTCTCCGGCCTGGTCCAGGACAACGAGAAGGAGATCGGGCCCGCGCTCCAGGGCCTGAAGCGTGTGGTGCAGATGCTCGAACGCAACCAGGCAAGCCTCGACCGCAGCGTGCAGCTGCTCGCGCCCTATGTGCGGGTCTTCACCAACGCCCTGGGCAACGGCCGTTGGTTCGACTCCTACGTCCAGAACCTGGTCGCCGCTCCGGTGACACCGCGGACGGGAGGTTCACAGTGAGGCGCCTGAAGACACGCCTGGCGGTGCTCACCGCACTCGCCCTGGTCGCCGCCCTCACCTGTGTGCTGTGGCCGCGGCCCGAGCCGGTGCGCGTCACCGCGTACTTCCCGCGCGCCGTCGGCATCTACCCCGGCTCGGACGTCCGCGTCCTGGGTGTCCGCATCGGCGAGGTCAAGAAGATCACGCCCGAGGGGGAGCGGGTGCGGGTGGAGCTGGAGTACGACCACGGACGCAAGGTCCCCGCCGGCGCCCGGGCCGCGATCATCAACTCCTCGGTGGTCAGCGACCGTTATGTGCAACTGCTGCCCGTGTACCGGAAGGGCCCGGTCATGCACAGCGGCGCCGTCATCCCCGAGAACCGCACCGCCGTACCCGTGGAACTGGACCGGATCTTCGACAGCCTGCACACCACGGCCGAGGCCCTGGGCCCCAAGGGCGCCAACAAGGACGGCTCCCTCTCCCGGCTGCTCGGGGTGAGCGCGGACAACCTCGACGGGCAGGGCGCGAACCTCAACCGGAGCGTCCAGGACCTGTCGCAGGCGGTCACCACCCTGTCCGACGGCCGCAAGGACCTGTTCGGGACGGTGCGGAACCTCCAGGTGTTCACGGCGGCACTCGCGGCCGACGACAAGAGCGTGCGGTCCTTCAACACCAGTCTCACCGACGTCGCGCGGCAGCTCTCGGGCGAGCGTCAGGACCTGGCGGACGCGCTGACGAACCTGGGGACGGCGCTCGCCGACGTGTCCGCGTTCGTGAAGAACAACAAGAAGTCGCTGACCTCGGACGTGAAGGGCCTCAGCAAGGTGACCAAGGTGCTCGTCACCCAACGGGCCGCCCTGGACGAACTGTTGAGGGTCGCGCCCACGGGCCTGTCGAACCTCAACAACGCCTACAACCCGTCCTCCGGCACCCTCGACACCCGTAACAACGCCCAGCAGGCACAGGATCCTGCCTCGTTGCTGTGCTCGATCCTGCGGACGACCGGCGACGACGGCGGCAGGAACCCCGACTGCAAACAGCTGAAGAAGCTCTTCGACTCGCTGCCCGAACTGCCCACGCAGGGCACGGCGGTGACCGGCACGGTCGACAGGACCCTCGGCGGGATCCTGGGGGCGAGCGCATGAGCACACGACGCAAGGCCGGGACACTCGCCTGGGCGGCGGTCGGTTCGCTGCTGCTGTCCGGCTGCGAGTTCAACGGCTGGTACGACGTCCCGCTGCCCGGCGGCGCGGCCGACGACGGACACGCCTACCACGTCACCGTCGACTTCCGTGACGTCCTCGACCTGGTGCCGCAGTCGGCGGTGAAGGTCGACGACGTCACCGTCGGCGCGGTGGAGAAGGTGGAGCTGGACGGCTGGCACGCGCGCGTACGGCTGCGGGTCGCCGACTCGGTGAAGCTGCCCGCGAACGCGGTCGCCGAGCTGCGGCAGACCAGCCTGCTGGGCGAGAAGTACGTGGCGCTCGCACCCCCGACCGGCACCGCCCCCATGGGCCGGCTCCGCGACGGCGACCTCATCCCGCTCTCCCGCAGCGGCCGCAACCCGGAGGTCGAGGAGGTGCTCTCCGCCCTGTCCGCCCTGCTCAACGGCGGTGGGGTCGCCCAGCTGAAGACGATCACCGTGGAGCTGAACAAGGCCCTGGACGGCCGGGAGAACCGGGTCAGGTCGCTGCTGACGGAGCTGAACACGTTCGTCGGCGGGCTGGACCGGCAGAAGGCGGACATCATCCGCGCGATCAAGGCCGTCGACCGGCTCGCGGGGCGGCTCGGCAAGGAGAAGAAGGCCATCGCCCAGGCCGTCGACACGATGCCGCCCGCGCTGAAGGTCCTGGCCGACCAGCGGCGCAACCTGACGAAGATGCTCACCGCCCTGTCGAAGCTCGGCACGGCGGGCACCAAGGTCGTCAACGCCTCGCACGACGACACGGTCGCCAACCTGAAGAAGCTCCGGCCGATCCTGCAACAGCTGAACAAGTCGGGCAATGACCTGCCCAACTCCCTTGAACTGCTGACCACTTACCCGTTCCCGCGCAACGCCGTGGACGCCGTCAAGGGCGACTACGTCAATCTGCACATCACCGCGGATCTCGATCTGGCGGACCTGTACGGGAACGTGGCGGGCGGCAACTCGGGGCACGGCAAGGGCAGTTCGCCGACGCCCGGCGGCTCCGCCCCGCCGGGCCTCCCACATGTGCCGGGCGTCCCGACGCCGACCCCGCTGCCCAGCACCCCGAGCCTGCCGTCGTCGCCCTCCGTGCCTTCGTCGCCCTCGGGCGGCGGCGGGCCGCTGTGCCCGCCGGTGTGCACGAGCAGCTACACCACCGGCAGCTACACCACCGGAGCAAGGCCGCCCGAGGGCATCGACCTCGCGCTCGCCGAGCTGATGTTGAAGGGGGTTCGGCCGTGATCACTCGTACGGTCAAGGCCCAGTTGGTGGCCTTCGCCGCCGTCACCGCGGTCGGGGTGTCGTACGTCGGCGCCCGGTACACCGGCCTGGTCGACGACGTCCTGGGCCGCGGCTACACCGTGCGGGCCGACTTCGCCGACTCCGGGGGCATCTTCCCCGGCGCCGAGGTCACCTACCGCGGAGTGCCCGTGGGCAAGGTCGGCGCGCTGCGGCTGAGCGGCTCCGGAGGTGTGTCGGTCGCTCTCGACATCAAGGACGGGGCGCCGCGCATCCCGGCGGACACCCTGGCCGTGGTGGCGGACCGCTCGGCGGTGGGCGAGCAGTACGTCGATCTGCAGCCGCGCACCTCCCACGGCCCGTACCTCCTCGACGGCGGCGCCATCCCACGTGGCAGCACGCGCGTGCCGCTGCCCACCACGGACCTGGTCCTCAGCCTGGACCGGCTGGTGAACTCGGTCGGCAAGAACGACCTGCGGGTCACCGTCGACGAGCTGGGCAAGGCCTTCGACGGCACCGGCCCCAACCTGAGCCGCCTGGTCGACTCGGGCAACGCGCTCGTGGAGTCGGCGTCCCGGTCCCTGCCCGAGACGATCTCGCTGATCGAGAACTCGCGGAAGGTCCTCAAGACACAGGCCGACCAGGGCTCGTCCATCAAGTCGTTCGCGCACGATCTGGCGGCGCTCAGCACGCAGTTGAAGGCGAGCGACGGGGACCTGCGCAAGGTGATCGGCAACGCGACACCGACCGCGCAGCAGGTCGACTCGCTGCTGAAGTCGACCGGCCCGGGCCTGTCGGTCCTGCTGGCCAACCTGATCAGCGGCGGCCGCGTCACGCTGGCGCATCTGCCCGGCGTGGAGCAGGCCCTCGTCACCTTCCCGGCGGCGGTCGCGGGCAGCTACACGGTGGTCCCCGGCGACGGCACCACCCACTTCGGGCTGGTGGTGAACGCGGGCGACCCGCCGCCGTGCACCAAGGGATACGGCACCACCTGGCGCGACCCCTCGGACACCAGCACCCGTGCGGCCAACACCGGCGCGCACTGCACCGCCCCGCGCGGCGCCAAGACGTCGGTGCGGGGCGCACAGAACGCGCCCGGCGCGACGTCCGGCGGCGCGAACCAGGCGGCGTACATCACCCCGTACGACCCGGACACCGGCACCGCGACCGGCCCGGACGGAAGGCCCGTCGAGATCGGCTCGACGGGCGGCCAGCAGACGGTGTTCGGAAAGGAGTCGTGGCAATGGCTGCTCGTCGGCCCGATGGCATGAACAGGGTCCTGACGGTGGGGCTGGTCGCGGCGACCGTCCTCACCGCCGCGGTCGCCGGCTGGCTGGGCTTCGCCCTGCACGACCGGCACGAGACGCAGCAGCGACGCCAGGACCTCCTGGCCGCTGCCCGCCAGTCCGCGCTGAACTTCACCTCGCTCGACTACCGGCACTACGACCGGGACAGCGCGAACGTCCTCAACGGCGCCACCGGTGACTTCAAGAAGCAGTTCACCGCGCAGACGGCACAGCTGACCAAGCTCGTCGCGGAGAACAAGTCGGTGTCCGAGGGGCAGGTCCTGGACGCCGGGATCGTCCGCTCCGACGCCCACTCGGGCCGTGTCCTGGTGGTCGCCGACAGCAAGGTCACCAACACCGCCGCGCCCCAGGGGCAGGCGCGCACCTACCGGCTGCAGCTCGACCTGGTGTACCGGGGCGGGCGCTGGCTGACCTCCGACGTCGAGTTCGTGGGCTGACGGGCCCCCAGTGAGGAGTACGACCATGGCGAACCCGACCACCCGGAGCCGCACGATGAGCGCGGCGGCCCGTGCGGCGGCCAAGCGCGCCAAGCGGGTGGAGCACCTGAAGCTGCCCGAGCCGCCGGCCGCGGACAGCTGGGACGACCCGCCGGAGCCGTCGCCGGAGCCGATGGAACAGGACCCGGACACCTTGGCGGAGCCCGAAGGGAGCGCACCTCCGCCCGGGCCCGGGCGGAGGCTGCTCACCCCGGTGCTCGGCGTCCTGCTGGTTGCGGCTCTGGTCGCCGCGGCACTGCTCGGATGGCAGTACACGCAGGGACGGCAGACGGAGAGCGCGCGGTCGCAGGCGCTTGCGGCCGCGAAGAAGGCGGCGCCGGTCGTGCTGTCGTACGACTACCGGCATCTGGACCGGGACTTCGCCCGCGCCCGCACGCTGCTGACCGGGCACTTCAAGGACCAGTACGGGAAGACCACGACGACGGTGGTCGGGCCGACGGCCAAGAAGTACCACGGGGTGGTGAAGGCGACGGTCCCCACGGCCTCCGTGGCCTCGGCATCGCCGGACAAGGTCACGGTCCTGCTCTTCGTCAACCAGGTCACGCAGAGCACCCAGGTCTCCGGCTCCCGGCTGGACCTGAACCGAGTACGGATGACCATGAGCCGTAGCTCCGAGGGCTGGAAGGTGAGCGCCGTGGACGCACTCTGATCAGCCGCTTCGACCTGCCCCCGCGCATGTGGCGCGGGGGCATTTTTGTGTCTGCGCTCTTGACAGGCCTCCCCAGCCACAGGCAGTCTTCCATTAAGCAGAAACCAACTTCCGCAATACGAAATATATGAAGCCGCTAGGGAAGGGAGCGCCGACCCCCATGGGATTTGCAGAGCAGCGCTTCAACGTCAACCTGTCGATCCTCTTCACGGAACTCCCGCTCCTGGAGCGCCCCGCGGCCGCCGCCGCGGCCGGCTTCACCGCGGTCGAGCTGTGGTGGCCCTGGGTCGACTCCCCCACACCCGAGCAGTCCGAGCTCGACGCTCTGAAAAAGGCGATCGAGGACGCGGGCGTCCAGCTCACGGGCCTCAACTTCTACGCCGGACAGCTCCCGGGCCCGGACCGTGGCGCCCTGTCCATCCCGGGCGAGGAGTCGGAGAAGTTCCGCGCCAACATCGAGGTGGCTGCGGAGTTCGCCCGGTCGCTCGGCGCCAAGGCGCTCAACGCGCTGTACGGCAACCGCGTCGAGGGCGTGGACCCCGCGGAGCAGGACGCGCTCGCCCTGGAGAACCTGGTCCTCGCGGCCCGCGCGGCCGACCGCATCGGCGCGATCCTGCTGATCGAGACGCTCAACCAGCCCGAGTCGCCGCTGTACCCGTTGGTGTCCGCCCCGGCCGGCATCGGCATCGTCGACAAGGTCAACGCCGCGACGGGGCTCGGCAACGCGAAGTTCCTCATGGACCTGTACCACCTGTCCATGAACGGTGAGGACCTGCCTTCGGCGATCGAGCAGTATGCGGCGAAGACCGGCCACGTACAGATCGCCGACAACCCGGGCCGCGGGGCGCCGGGGACGGGCTCGCTCCCGCTGGAGGAGCTCCTTCACCAGCTCCAGAAGGCCGGATACGAGGGCTGGGTCGGGCTGGAGTACAAGCCGGGTGACCGGCCCAGCGCGGAGGCCTTCGACTGGCTGCCGGTGGAGTACCGCGCCGCTCGCTGACGTCGCCGTCGACTGGGGGCTGCCGCCCCCAGGCCCCCGCTTTCGGCCTGAACGGCCTCGTCCTCAATCGCCGGACGGGCTGAAGGTTGCCGATCGACGCCAAGAAGTGCCGGACCCGCGAAGTGCCAGCCCAATTCACAGACGTAGCACCGCAGTTCAGAGAGGTACCCCAAACATGAGCACCCTCCCCAAGATCGCCTGGATCGGCCTCGGCATCATGGGCTCCCCCATGTCCGAGAACCTGATCAAGGCCGGTTACGACGTCACCGGCTTCACCCTGGAGCAGGACAAGCTGGACCGGCTGGCGGCCGCCGGCGGTGCCGCGGCCGGGTCCATCGCCGAGGCCGTGCGGGACGCCGACGTGATCATCACGATGGTGCCCGCGTCGCCGCAGGTCGAGGCCATTTCCTACGGCCCCGACGGCATCCTGGAGAACGCCAGGTCCGGCGCGCTGCTGATCGACATGTCGTCCATCACGCCGCAGACCTCCGTCGACCTGGCGAAGGCCGCCAAGGACAAGGGCATCCGGGTGCTGGACGCGCCGGTGTCCGGTGGTGAGGCCGGTGCCATCGAGGCCGTACTGTCGATCATGGTCGGCGGCGAGCAGGCCGACTTCGACCTCGCCAGGCCGATCCTCGAGGCGCTCGGCAAGACCATCGTGCTGTGCGGTCCGCACGGCTCGGGTCAGACCGTGAAGGCCGCCAACCAGCTGATCGTCGCCGTGAACATCCAGGCGTGCGCCGAGGCCGTGGTCTTCCTTGAGAAGTCCGGCGTGGACCTCAAGGCCGCCCTGGACGTCCTCAACGGCGGTCTCGCGGGCTCGACCGTGTTGACACGGAAGAAGGACAACTTCCTCGCCCGCGACTTCAAGCCGGGCTTCCGCATCGACCTGCACCACAAGGACATGGGCATCGTCACCGACGCCGCCCGCAACGTCGGTGCCGCCCTGCCCGTCGGTGCCGTCGTCGCGCAACTGGTCGCCAGCCTGCGTGCGCAGGGCGACGGCGGCCTGG
This sequence comes from Streptomyces sp. NPDC001157, assembly GCF_053598255.1. Classification (NCBI taxonomy): domain Bacteria; kingdom Bacillati; phylum Actinomycetota; class Actinomycetes; order Kitasatosporales; family Streptomycetaceae; genus Streptomyces; species Streptomyces sp. NPDC001157. Next base: position 144,474 of record NZ_JBSFJW010000013.1, on the reverse strand, counting down.
ACCACTCGGCCCTGCTGCGGGCGGTCGAGCGCCTCTCGGGCGCTCAGCTCTGAGACTTCCGGGTCGCGGCGCCGCTGACATCTGTCCTGTCGCGCCCAGGCGGCGCCGCGACCCGGAATCAACTTCAACAAACTGTTGACGCCCAACTCGCCCACTCTTAGGCTCCACAAAGCGGAAACAAGTTTCCGCTGACACCCGCACGGAAGGTCCACGATGTCGAAGCGCGTGCTCACGGCGAGAACTCTCACTACGGAGTCCGGCGCCCCGGTCGCAGACAACCAGCATTCCGCCTCCGCCGGCATCGGCGGACCGCTCCTCCTCCAGGACCAGCACCTCGTGGAGAAGCTGGCGCGCTTCAACCGCGAGCGCATCCCGGAGCGCGTGGTGCACGCCCGCGGCTCGGGCGCGTACGGCTACTTCGAGGTGACCGACGACGTCACCGGGTTCACATACGCCGACTTCCTGAGCACGGTCGGCAAGCGCACCGAGGTCTTCCTGCGGTTCTCGACGGTGGCGGACTCGCTGGGCGGGGCGGACGCGGTCCGCGATCCCCGCGGTTTCGCGGTCAAGTTCTATACCGAAGAGGGCAATTACGACCTCGTCGGGAACAACACCCCGGTGTTCTTCATCAAGGACCCGATCAAGTTCCCGGACTTCATCCACTCGCAGAAGCGCGACCCGTTCACCGGCCGCCAGGAGCCGGACAACGTCTGGGACTTCTGGGCGCACGCACCCGAGGCCACGCACCAGGTGACCTGGCTGATGGGCGACCGCGGCATCCCCGCCTCGTACCGCCACATGAACGGCTACGGCTCGCACACCTACCAGTGGACGAACGCCGACGGCGAGGCCTTCTTCGTCAAGTACCACTTCAAGACCAACCAGGGCGTCCGCTCCCTCTCCTCCGAGCAGGCCGCCGAGATCGCGGGCAAGGACCCGAACTCGCACCAGACGGACCTGCTGCAGGCCATCGAGCGCGGGGTGAACCCCTCCTGGACCCTCTATGTCCAGATCATGCCGGCGGCCGAGGCGGCGGACTACCGCTTCAACCCCTTCGACCTCACCAAGGTGTGGCCGCACAAGGACTACCCGCTGCGGCGCGTGGGCCGCCTGGTCCTCGACCGCAACCCGGACAACGTCTTCGCGGAGGTCGAGCAGGCCGCGTTCTCCCCGAACAACTTCGTGCCGGGCATCGGCCCCTCGCCGGACAAGATGCTCCAGGGCCGCCTGTTCGCCTACGCGGATGCCCACCGCTACCGGCTGGGCGTCAACCACACCCTGCTGGCGGTGAACGCGCCGAAGGCGACGACCGCGCAGAACTACGGCCGTGACGGCTTCATGGCGGTCAACGCGCAGGGCCGCGGGGCGAAGAACTACGAGCCGAACTCGTACGACGGCCCGGTGGAGACCGGCCGCCCCCTGTCGGCCCCGCTGGCGGTGACCGGCCACACCGGCACCCACGAGGCCCCGCTGCACACCAAGGACGACGACTTCTTCCAGGCGGGCGAGCTGTACCGCCTGATGTCCACGGACGAGAAGTCCCGTCTGATCGCCAACATCGCCGGCGGCCTCTCCCAGGTCTCCCGCGACGATGTGATCGAGAAGAACCTGTCCCACTTCCACGCCGCCGACCCGGAGTACGGCCGCCGCGTGGAGGAGGCGGTCCGCGCCCTGCGCGAGGACTGAGAACACAAGGCGGCCCGCGACCGCCGGACGGCCCGGATGAGGGGTGGCCGGCCGGCGGGAGCGGGCGAGGCAAGGACCGCGGCGGCGTGCGAGCCAGTGCGGTGGTGAAGGTCCCGGGCACTGCTTCTTCGACCTGAGGGGAGCAGCGCCGCGGTTCCGTCGCACCGCCGCGGTCCCAGCCGTCCTCCGTACCACCCGCAGACTCCGTCCGGCGGCGCGAACGTCCTGTCGCGCCCAGCCTCGCACCGCCGGACGGCCAGTGTCCCGCGCGCTCCCTACACCGGATCCTCTCCGGCGAGGGAGCGCTCGGCGTTGTCCAGGAGTTCCTTGTATGTCAGCACTTCGACCCTGGTGACATGCGAATTGAACGTCCGCAACGCCTCGTTGATCTCCTCCTCCGGCACCTCCGGATGCAGTGCGGGGTGCCCGACCAGGACGAGTGCGGAGGCACGCCGGGTCTCGATCCCGAAGTCGGCACGGAGTCGCTCCCTGCTCTCGTCCAGTCCTGTGAGGTAGTTGACGGCCTGCCCGACCGCCTCGTGCACCTGCGCCGCCGGCACCCAGGCGTTGCGGTGCCGCTTGACGAGGGGCCCTTTGAGGCTCATGGCGCGCTTGAGTTCCACGATGTGGAGCGCCCCGTCGCCGCGTATCAACGGAATGTCGACCTCGTCCCCCGGCACGAGTCTCCGGTGCGCCGCCTCACCCACGAACCGCCCGCCGAAGATCCAGTACTGCCCTTCCAGCGCCCGCTGCACATCCGACTCCGTCGCCGTGCGATTCTCGACGACCGTACGCAGTTCCTTGAGCCTGGCGGAACGTCGGCGCAGTTCAGCGGCGCGCAGGAGGATTTGCCCCCGGTCGTCGGCGGCCAGCAGGGCCAGGGCTTCCGGCGAGGTGACGATCTTCCGGGCCTCGGCGGCCGCATCCACGAGGTCGATCCGGCGGCTGCGCAGGATCCGCTCCAACCACAGCATGGTCTCGGCCCTGCCCCGCGGAATCACGTAGCGTCCCGGCCGGTCCTCGGGGGCCTCCAGGAACTGCGCGTCCTCACCCTGCGCCCGGAAGTGCTCCAGGAACTCCTCGATCCCGGCCTCCGGACGGTCCGCCAAGAACTCCCGCCCGCTGTCGAAGATCCATTGGTGCATCGCCTTCATCGTGTTGCCGAGGAAGCCCGAGTGCGACTCCCTCAGCCGCCCTTCCCCGAACAGCCGGTACCGGTCCTCGAAGTCGTACCGCGTGATGCGCCCCTCCGTGTACTCGATGGCATCGTGCACGAGCCGCACGACCTGCCATTCGCCGACTCCCGCCGCAGTCCCCCGCGCCTCCTCCAGGAGCCGTACCAGCTCTCTACCACCCCGGCGCTTGGGACTCCGGCCGCCGTGCATGTGCTTGAGAACCGCCTGCACGGCCTCCTTCACGGTCTCGCCGACCGCCTCCTTCGCCACGACGTCGCGAAGGTGCCACTCCAGGGCCATGTCGCTTCTCACTGCCATACGGCGCATTGTGTCCGCCGGGTCTGACAACACCCCGGGTGCGCATCCCCCGCTCCCGCAGGACGCTGAAGGCATGGCACATCCAACGGAGCATCCGCACATCGTGGTGCACTCGCCGGCCCTGGACGGCTCCCGGCGGGTCACGGAGGGCGACGAGACGCTGGGGATCGCCACGCACGTCGACGACGTCAGCGAGATCCTGCGCCTGGCCGACCTGTACGTCACGGACGTCGAGGAGAGCGACCTCATCGAGTGGCAGGGCGGCGGCCCGGACGACTGGCCGGGGCTGTCGGAACACCACGAGGCGCCGTGAGCACGTGCGTACGCCTACGCCCGGGAACGTAGGACGTCTACGCAAACCTCAAATCCAGCTCTGAACATGGTTCAAGAAGCTTCAGCCGCACCCGCCCGAGGGCATAGTCACGTCACATGGGGCCCGCCGACACGGGGGCGGCGGGCTCCATGACGGGGGAAACGGGGGATCTCACGGGGGAAACGGGGGACGGCTCCTGGGAGCCGGGCACGCGGAAGGGGCGGTCCAACCGGAAGGTTGGACCGCCCCTCAGCTGTCGGCCGGGTCAGACCTTCAGCGTCCTGATGGACGTCGGGGCGTGCCCCAGCTCGGTCGCGAGCTCCTCGAACTCCACGACGTTGCTGATGTCGTTGGTGGTCGACATGGCGATGTTGGTGACGCGCTCCAGGATCGCCTCGACGACGACCGGCACCTGGAACTCGGCGGCGAGCTTCTTGGCCTGCTCCAGGGCCGCACCCAGCTCGTTCGGGTCGGTCACCCGGATCGCCTTGCAGCCCAGGCCCTCGGCGACCTTGACGTGGTCGACGCCGTAGACGCCCAGCTCGGGCGAGTTGATGTTCTCGAACTCCAGCTTGACCTGGAAGTCGATGTCGAACGCCCGCTGCGCCTGCCGGATCAGGCCCAGGTAGGAGTTGTTCACCAGGACATGGACGTACGGGATCTTGTGCTGCGCGCCGACCGCCAGTTCCTCGATCATGAACTGGAAGTCGTAGTCGCCGGACAGGGCGACGACCTGTGCCTCCGGGTCCGCCTTCGCGACGCCGAGCGCGGCCGGGATGGTCCAGCCGAGGGGGCCCGCCTGGCCGCAGTTGATCCAGTGCCGCGGCTTGAAGACGTGCAGCATCTGGGCGCCGGCGATCTGCGAGAGGCCGATCGTGGAGACGTACCGGGTCTCCGGGCCGAACGCCTTGTTCATCTCCTCGTACACGCGCTGCGGCTTGATCGGGATGTCGTCGAAGTGCGTACGGCGCTGGAGCGTTGCCTTCTTCTCCTGTGCCGAGGCCGCCCAGGCGGAGCGGTCGGGCAGCCTGCCCGCAGCCTTCAGCTCCCTCGCCACCTCGACGAAGAGCTCCAGGGCCGCCTTCGCGTCGGACGCGATGCCGTAGTCCGGGGCGAAGATCTTGCCGATCTGGGTGGGCTCGATGTCGACGTGGACGAACGTGCGGCCGGCCGTGTAGACGTCCAGCTTGCCGGTGTGGCGGTTGGCCCAGCGGTTGCCGATGCCGAGGACGAAGTCGGACTCCAGGAAGGTCGCGTTGCCGTAGCGGTGCGAGGTCTGCAGGCCGACCATGCCGGCGTTCAGCTCGTGGTCGTCGGGCAGGACGCCCCAGCCCATCAGGGTCGGGACGACCGGGGTGCCCGTCAACTCGGCGAACTCGACGAGGAGTTCGGCCGCGTCGGCGTTGATGACACCGCCGCCCGCGACGATCAGCGGCCGCGCGGACTCGTTCAGCAGCCCGATCGCCTTCTCGATCTGGGCGCGGGTCGCGGCCGGCTTGTACGCCTGGAGCGGCTCGTACGTCTCCGGGTCGAACTCGATCTCCGTCAGCTGGACATCGATCGGCAGGTCGACGAGGACCGGGCCGGGACGGCCCGAGCGCATCAGGTGGAAGGCCTGCTGGAAGACGCCGGGGACCTGTGCCGCCTCAAGGACCGTGACCGCCATTTTCGCGACCGGCTTGGCGATCGAGGCGATGTCGACGGCCTGGAAGTCCTCTTTGTGGATCACGGCGGTCGGGGCCTGGCCCGTGATGCACAGGATCGGGATGGAGTCCCCGGTCGCCGAGTACAGGCCGGTGATCATGTCGGTCCCGGCGGGCCCCGAAGTGCCGATGCAGACACCGATGTTGCCCGGGTGGGTGCGGGTGTAGCCCTCGGCCATGTGCGAGGCGCCCTCGACATGGCGGGCGAGGGTGTGGTTGATGCCGCCGGAGGCCTTGAGCGCCGCGTAGAACGGGTTGATCGCCGCGCCGGGCACACCGAACGCGTTGGTGACGCCCTCGCGCTTGAGGATCTCAACTGCCGCGCGGGCAGCGGTCATACGTGCCATCGAGTTCTCCTGCTTCGGCTGTCGGACCAGCCCTCCCGTCGCGCCCCGCGGTGAGCTCTTCCGTAATCGACTTCCCCAGCTAGTTTCCACATTGCGGAAACTATTTTCTACTATCTGGAAGCAATGTAGGTGGGCGAGGGAAGGCCGTCAAGAGAAGGACAAGCGGGGGCCCGCTGGAGGACGATGTGGGCCATGTCAGAGAGCGTCTCGGTGCGCTGTCCGGCCTGCCGGCGCGAGCACCTCTATGCGGCGCCGTCGTATCCGTGCACGTGCGGGGCGCTCGTCGCCCCGGAGCTGGACCGGCACGGGACGGCGGTGGCTGTCACCCATCGGGCCTGGGCGGAGGACTGGATCACGCTGCGCTGCGGCTCCTGCGGCCGCCGGGACCAGTGGCCACGCCCGGAGCTGGGCTGTGAGTGCGGGACGGTCCTGCGGATCCCGGTGGCCGGACAGACCGCCACCGCGGAGGCGGGCACCGAGGCCACCGCCCCCGCTCCGGCCAAGCGCCGCCGGCCCTTCCAGCCCGTCACCATCCGCACCGCCCGGGACGCGGTGACGGCCGCTGCCGTGTATCTGCGCTGGCTCGGCTACCGGGACATCCGCCGGGCCGACCAGCGGCCCCCGTCCGGCATCGGCATCGCCGCGCGCGGCCTGCTGGCGCAGGTCGACCCGACCGTGCACCCGGCCTCGCTGCGGGACGTGGAGTGCCTGTGGCTGACCGCCATGACGGAGTCGGCGGCCTGCGTCTACTTCTCCCTGGCGGGCTATGCCACCGACGCCCGCACCCGCGCGGACACCCTGGGCGTCCCCCTGTTCGTCCTGGACCTCACGGGCACCCCACAGCCGGTCAACGCCCTCGCCGACGAGTTGGACGCCACCGGGGTGCGGTAGTTCGCTACGAGGCCTGTCCAGCGCCCCAGGGCGGGCGATGTTGCGTGCTGCTTCAGCCGGCCGCCTGACCCGGCCGACTGATCTCCGGCGGTCCGGCTACAGGGCGGCGTACTTCTCCCGCAGCTCCACCTTCCGCACCTTCCCGGACACCGTCATCGGGAAGGCCTCCAGGATCTGCAGCCGGCTCGGCACCTTGTAGTGGGCCAGCCGGCCCCCGCAGAAGGCGCGCACTTCCTCCAGGGTCGGCGGGTGGGCCGGATCACGCGGGATGACGCAGGCGAGGACCTCCTCCCCGTAGCGCTCGTGCGGTACGCCGACGACCTGGACGTCCGCGATCTTCGGGTGGCCGTAGAGGAACTCCTCGATCTCGCGCGGGTAGATGTTCTCTCCGCCCCGGATGATCATGTCCTTGATGCGGCCGACGATCTCGACGTAGCCGTCCTCGCGCATCACCGCCAGGTCCCCGGTGTGCATCCAGCGGCCGGGGTCGACGGCCTCGGCGGTCTTCTCGGGCTCGTTCCAGTAGCCGAGCATCACGCTGTAGCCGCGGGTGCACAACTCGCCCGGGACACCACGTGGTTGGGTCACTCCGGTCGCCGGGTCGACGACCTTCACCTCGATGTGCGGGAGGACCCGGCCGACGGTTCCGGTGCGGTGTTCCAGGTCGTCGTCCCTGCGGGTCTGGAGGGAGACCGGGGACGTCTCCGTCATGCCGTAGCAGATGGAGACCTCCTCCATGTGCATCTCGGCGACCACCCGCTTCATGACCTCGACCGGGCAGGGCGAGCCCGCCATGATGCCGGTGCGGAGGGTGGAGAGGTCGTAGCTCGCGAAGTCGGGAAGGTTCAGCTCCGCGATGAACATCGTCGGGACGCCGTACAGGGAGGTGCAGCGCTCCTGCTGGACGGCTTCGAGGGTGGCCTTCGGTTCGAAGGACGGGGCCGGGATCACCATGCACGCGCCGTGCGAGGTCGCCGCGAGGTTGCCCATCACCATGCCGAAGCAGTGGTAGAAGGGCACGGGGATGCAGATCCGGTCCTGCTCGGTGTAGGCGATCAACTCACCAACGAAATAACCGTTGTTGAGGATGTTGTGATGGGAAAGCGTGGCCCCCTTGGGGAAGCCCGTCGTGCCCGAGGTGTACTGGATGTTGATGGGGTCGTCGCAGGACAGCTCCTGGTACGAGGCCTCGGCGGTCCCGCGGCCGAGCAGCGCCTGCCAGCTCGGGTCGCCGATGTACACGACCTCACGCAGCTCGGGACACCTGCCCCGCACCTCCTGGACCATCGCCCGGTAGTCGCTCGTCTTGTGGCTGAGCGAGGCGAACAGCAGGGAGATCCCGGCCTGCTTGAGGACGTACTCGACCTCGTGGGTGCGGTAGGCCGGGTTGATGTTCACCATGATGGCGCCGATGCGGGCGGTGGCGTACTGGACCAGCACCCACTCCGGGCAGTTGACCGCCCAGATGCCCACGCGATCTCCCTTGGCGACCCCGCTCGCGACCAGCGCCCGCGCCAACTCGTCGACATCGGCGCCGAATTGGGCGTACGTCCAGCGCCGCCCGGACGGCACGTCCACCAGCGCCTCGCGGTCCGGCCAGGTCGCCACCGCCCGGTCCAGGTTGGCGCCGATGGTGTCCCCGAGCAGGACGGTCGGGCTCGTCCCGTGCGTGTACGACAGTCCGGTCACCGGAAGTCCTCCTCGCGGTACTCGTCGGCCGAGCCCGCGGCGGTCGCCTCGCGCAGCTCGATCCGGCGGATCTTGCCGGAGACGGTCTTGGGCAGTGGCGCGAACTCCAGGCGGCGGATGCGCTTGTACGGGGCGAGGACCTCGCGGGAGTGCTCGAACAGCACCTTCGCGGTGTCGGGGCCCGGCTGCCAGCCCTCGGCCAGGACGACGTACGCCTTGGGGACGGCGAGGCGCAGCTCGTCCGGGGCGGGCACCACGGCCGCCTCGGCCACCGCCTCGTGCTCCAGCAACGCGCTCTCCAGCTCGAAGGGGCTGATCTTGTAGTCGGAGGCCTTGAAGACATCGTCGGCGCGGCCCACGTAGGTGATGTAGCCGTCGGCGTCGCGGGAGCCGATGTCGCCGGTGCGGTAGTAGCCGCCCGCCATCGCCTCCGCGGTACGGTCCGGGTCGCCGTGGTAGCCGGTCATCAGGCCGACGGGCCGCGCCGACAGGTCGAGGGCGATCTCTCCCTCGTCGGCTCCGGGGGCGCCCGTCACCGGGTCGAGGAGTTCGACCTTGTAACCCGGGCTGGGCCGCCCCATCGAGCCGGTCTTGAGCTCCTGCCCCGGGCTGTTGGCGACCTGCACGGCCGTCTCGGTCTGCCCGAAGCCGTCCCGGATGGTGACGCCCCAGGCGCGCCGGACCTGCTCGATGACCTCGGGGTTCAGGGGCTCGCCCGCCGCCACGACCTCGCGCGGCGGGGTGCGCAGCTGGGTCAGGTCGGCCTGGATGAGCATGCGCCACACGGTGGGCGGGGCGCAGAAGGTGGTCACCCCTGCCCGGTCCATCTCGGCCATCAGGCGGCCCGCGTCGAAGCGGGTGTAGTTGTGGATGAACACGGTCGCCTCCGCGTTCCACGGGGCGAACAGGTTGGACCAGGCGTGCTTGGCCCAGCCGGGCGAGGAGATGTTCAGGTGCACGTCACCGGGCTTGAGGCCGACCCAGTACATCGTCGCCAGATGGCCGATCGGGTACGAGGTGTGGGTGTGCTCGACCAGCTTGGGGCGGGCGGTGGTGCCCGAGGTGAAGTACAGCATCAGCGGGTCGTCCGCGAGCGTGGGGCCGTCGGGGAGGAACTCGGCGGGGGCGAGGACGTACGCGTCCTCATACGGCTCCCAGCCCTCCTCCGGCAGACCACCGACGGAGATGCGGGTGTAGGCGCCGGGGACGTCGTCGAACTTGGGGGTGTCCTCGGCCCGTACGATCACGTGCTTCACTCGGCCCCGCTCGACGCGGTCGCGCAGGTCGGCGGGGCCGAGCAGCGGGGTCGCCGGGATGACGACGGCGCGCAGCTTCATCGCCGCGAGGGCCGTCTCCCACAGCTCGGCCTGGTTGCCGAGCATGACGAGGATCCGGTCCTCGGCGCGCACACCGCGCTCGCGCAGCCAGTTCGCCACCCGGTCGGAGCGGTCGGACATCTCCGCGAACGAGACCCGGACCTCGCTCCCGTCCTCCTCGACGATGTGCAGGGCGGTCCGGTCGTTGCCGTCGGCGATGACGTCGAACCAGTCGAGCGCCCAGTTGAAACGCTCGGGCCGGGGCCAGCTGAACCCCTCGTACGCCTTCGCGTAGTCCTCGCGGTGCTCCAGCAGGAAGTCCCGCGCACTGCGGAAGAGCTCCGTCGCCGTCGTCATCCTCGTTCCTCCTCATCACCGGACCATTGCCGGGCGGCTCTCTGCCATCGTGTAATCCGTGATGCAGGTCTCACTACCCCCGAACGGGGGTGTGCGCTGCAGGGAAAGGGCAAGCAGGTGACAGCAGACGCGGCCGGGGCGGTCGAGATACGCAATGCGCTGGTACGGCTGCGGCGCACGACCGGGCTTCCGGTCGCCTTCGGCGGCCTGGTGGAGCCGCGGCGCCGGCACATGCGCATCAGCGAACTCAGCGGCACCGAGACACCCGCACTGCGGGGGCTGCCGGTGACCTCCGGCAACGGTCTGGGCGGCCGGGCGGTCGCGCTCGCCCGGCCGTGCGCGGTGACGGACTACTCCTCGTCGCGGCAGATCAGCCACGAGTACGACATCCCGGTCGCCACCGAGGGGCTGCGTTCGATCCTCGCGGTGCCGGTGGTCGTACGCCGCCGGGTACGGGGTGTGCTCTACGGCGCCCTGCGCACGGCGCAGCCGCTCGGTGACCGGACACTGGGCGCGGCGATGGAGGCCGCGCGGGACGTGGAGCAGGCGCTGGCCGTGGGGGACGAGGCGCGGGGACTGCTGGCCGCGGCCGCCCGCGCCCAGCCGGAGCGGAACCCGGCGGCGGGTGCCGCCTGGGAGCAGGTGCGGGAGGCCCATGCGGCCCTGCGGGCGCTGGCGCCGCGGATCACCGATCCCGCGCTGCGGGCGGAACTGCTCGGGGTGTGCGGGCTGCTCACCCCGAAGACGCAGGCTTACGGGGTCGATCTGGCCCCCCGCGAGCTGGACGTGCTGGCCTGTGTGGCGGCGGGCGCCACGAACGCGGTGGCCGCCGAGCGGCTCGGGCTGCGGGCCGAGACGGTCAAGGGGTACCTGCGGTCGGCGATGCGGAAACTGGGTGCTCACACGCGTGGCGAGGCGGTGGCCGCGGCCCGCCGGGCGGGGCTGCTGCCGTAGCGCTCTATTCGTTCACCGGTGCTTTGAATTTCGCCATGCCTGACCGTTGTTATATCCCTCACCACGTGGTCCGTCCGAATTTCAAAGCGAGATTGCCTAGAATTTGGCCCGAACACGACACTTGGAGGGGAGCGGCGACCGTGCGAGGGGACTTGAGGGAGCCTGCCAGACGCCACCCCGACCTGGTCATCGGCCGGGACGAGCTGCTACGCGCGGCGCGCGAGCAGCTCGCGCGGGGCGGCAGCGTGCTGCTCCACGGCCCCGCCGGAATAGGAAAGTCGACCGCTCTGCGGGCATTGGCATCCGAATACGGGACAGCCGCCCGCACCGTGCTGCGCTGCTCGGCGACCGAGTCCGAATCCCACCTCCCCTTCCTGGCCCTCGCCGACCTGCTCGGCCTGGTCGTGGACCAGGTGTACGACAAGCTGCCCGCCGCCCAGCGCACCGCCCTGGAGTCGGCGCTCACCGGCCGCGGCGAGTCCACCCTCCAGCGCGACGGCCTCGCCCTGCGCCTGGCCGTCCTGTCGGCGCTGCGCGCGCTCGCCGAGCAGGGCCCCGTCCTCGTCGTGGCGGACGACCTGCAGTGGCTGGACCCGGCGAGCGCGGAACTCCTCGGCTTCGCCGCCCGCCGTCTGGGCGACACCCCGGTGCAACTGCTGTGCGCGGTCCGCACCGAGGGCCAGGAGTACGACCGCCACCTGAGCGCCTCCCCGCCCGACACCCTGGCCGTGCGGCTCGGCGCGCTCACCCGCGCCCAGGTGTCGTCGCTGCTCGACCACCGCGGCTACACCGGCCTGCCGCGGTCCACCGTCCGGGACATCCACCGCACCAGCGGCGGCAACCCGTTCTTCGCCCTCGAACTGGGCCGCGCCCTGGCCGAGAGCCCGACCCCGCCGCGGCCGGGCGAGCCGCTGCCGGTGCCCACCTCGCTGCGCGCCCTCGTCCTGAACCGGCTGGACATGCTCTCCGTCGAGGCCCGCCGCACCCTCCTGGTGGCCAGCGTGGGCGCCCGCCCCACCCTGTCCCTGCTGCACGACGCCGGCCGGGAGAACGCCGAGGCCGAGACCGCGCAGGCGGCAGAACTCGGGCTGCTGGCGACCGAGCCGGAAGGCCCCGCCGTACGCTTCGCGCATCCGCTGATCTCGGCCGCCCTGTACGCGGAGGCGCCCGCGCAGGAGCGGCGGGCCGCGCACGCCGCGCTGTCCACGGCGGCCTCCGACCCGATCGAGCGCGCCCGCCATCTCGCCCTCGCGACCACCGGCACCGACCCGGAGGCCGCGGCCCGGCTCGCCGAGGCCGCCGCCCTGGCCAGGGACCGCGGGGCACCCTCGGTCGCCGCGTCGCTCGGGCTGCTCGCCGCCCGGCACACCCCGGCCGACGGCGAGCCGGGCCCGGACGAGCACCGGCTGCGGGCCGCCGAGGACGCGATCACCGCCGGCGAGGTGGACCTCGCACGGGACATCGCCCGCGACGTACTGACCCGGGCCGCCGAGCCCGCGGACCGGGTGCGGGCCTGGATGGTGGTCATCGAGGCCGCCGGACAGGCCCTCGGCGAGGTCGACACCGTCTACCCGCAGGCGCTGGCCGACGCCGGTGACGACCCGGGGCTGCTCGCCCTGGTCCACTACCAGCTGGCCTGGCGCGGACTGGTCGTGGAGGGCGACTTCGCCATCGGCCGGGAGGAAGCCGCGCACGCCGCCGAGCTCGCGGCCCGGGCCGGCGACCGGCGCACCGAACTCCTCGCGCTCGCCTTCCAGGCGACGACCGAGACCCTGATGGGCCACCCGGACGCCCCCGCGACCATCAAGCGCGCCCTGAAGGAACCTCAACTCCCCGACGTGGCCTGCCACCACAACGGGGCGGGCGCCACCCGCTACCGCTGGCTGATCATGAGCGATCAGCTGCCCGAGGCCCGCTCCACCGTCAACGCGCTGCTGCGTGAGGCGCGCCGGCGCGGCATGGTCGAGAGCGAGGTGCACTTCGTGCGTCTGCTCGCCGAGACCGAACTGCGCTCCGGGCACTGCGGCCGGGCCCTCGATCTGGCCCGGGAGAGCATGCGGCTGGCTCGCGACTCGGGGATCGGCGAGGCGTCCTCCGCCGTACTCGCCTCCCTCGCGGAGGCCTCCGGCGGGGATGTGGAGCGGGCGCTGACGCTGGGCCGCGAGGCGGTGGAGCTGGCCGAGCGAGCCGGTGACCAGATGTACATCTCCCGGGGGCTGACCGCGCTCGGCCACGCCCAGCTGGTCGCCGGGGACGCCGAGGGTGCGGTCCGTTCCCTGCGCCGGGTGCGGGACCTGGAGAACGGGCTCGGCATCACCGACCCCGCGCGCGGCCGCTGGCACGGCGACCTCGCCGAGGCCCTCGTCCGCATCGGCGAGACCGACGAGGCGCAGCAGCTCCTCGACGTGGCACGCGAACACGCCCTGCGGCTCGGACGCGAGGGCGTGCTCGCCGTGCTGGACCGGGCCGAGGCGCTGGTGCGGGCCGCACGCGGGGAGCACGAGGCCGCGCTCGCCCAGCTGGTGTCGGCGCAGGACCGCCTCGCCAAGCTGGGATACGGCCTGGAGGAGGCACGCGCCGCGTTCGCGCTGGCGTCGCTGCGTCCCGGCCGGTCGGGACGCGCGTCCTACGACGAGGCGGCCCGGCTGTTCCGCCGCTGCCGGGCGCTGCCCTGGTTGCGTCAGGTGGAGGCGGCCGCCGTCGCGAGCCCGGTGGAACCGATCGCCCCCACTGCCGCGTCAGAGGGCCTGGAAGGGCTTGCCGCGATGGAACGCCAGGTCGCCGCGCTCGTCATGGAGGGCGCGACCAACCGGGAGATCGCCGCGCGGCTGTTCATCAGCGTGAAGACGGTCGAGGCAACACTGACCCGGGTCTACCGCAAGCTGGGGATCCGCTCGCGCGTGGATATCGTCCGTTTGGCGGCGGCACGGCGAGCGAAGTGACGGCGCGCCAGGTTAACTGAAGCCGACCGAGGGTTTTCCCTTACACAACCCCCTAGGGGGTTCCCTCATTGGGAGCCGGGGGTTCCGCGTCCTAGCTTGAGGACGTGCCGCTCGCCCGGGCATACGGGGGTCGGTCCCGCGACCCCCGTGCACAACCCCCCACACCCGCGCGACCCCCCACCGGCAACCCCCACTGAGGAGACTCATGTTCGGGTCCAACCGTGCCAGGAAGACCGCCGCGGTACTCACGGCGACCGCAGCCGCGGCCGCCACCGCACTGCTCGGCGCACCTTCCGCGGCAGCCGCGCCCCAGCCCATCGTGGGCGGCACCACGACCACGACCACGGCCTACCCGTTCGTCATGCAGATCACGGACGCCTCGCAGAACCAGTTCTGCGGCGGCACCCTCGTCTCGGCCACCAAGGTGATCACCGCTGCTCACTGTATGGCCGGGGAGACCACCAGCAGCGTCAGAGTCGTCGGCGGCCGCACCTATCTGAACGGCACCAACGGCACGGTCAGCAAGGTCAGCAAGATCTGGATCAACCCGGACTACACGGACGCCACCAACGGCGACGACGTGGCCGTGCTGACGCTGTCGACGTCGATGCCGTACACGACGGCGTCGTACGTGAAGTCCTCGGACACCTCGGTGTACGCGGCAGGCACCACCGCCCGCATCCTCGGGTGGGGCACCACCTCGGAGAACGGCAGCTCCTCCAACCAGCTGCGGACGGCGACCGTGCCGATCGTGGCCGACTCCAGCTGCAAGAGCTCGTACGGGTCTGAGTTCGTCCAGACCGACATGGTTTGCGCCGGATACACATCCGGTGGCGTAGACACCTGCCAGGGCGACAGCGGCGGTCCCCTGCTCATCGGGGGCGTCCTGGCAGGGATCACTTCTTGGGGCAACGGCTGTGCGGAGGCCGGGTACCCGGGTGTCTACACCCGGCTGACCACCTTCTCCAGCCTGGTGACCGCACAGGTCAACTCGTAGGACGGGTACCCCAGAAGATCTCCTGAGCACATCCCTCAGGTGAGAGACAAGGGGGCGTTGCGGGCTACCACGAGCAGCTCGCAGCGCCCCCTTTCCATGCACTACTTGCCGTGCAGGTGGCACTACTTGTCGGCGGTGAGCTTCCCCGCCGCGCCCCAGCTGTCCGTCGGCACCTCGTGGATCCACACCTGAACGGTCTCAGCGGGGATCCGGTACGCGTCGACGAAGGCGTCGGTGATGCGCTTGACGAGGTCCCGCTTGAGCTCGGTGTCGCGGGGCCCCTGCTGGACGGTGACGATCGGCATGGCTGAACTCCCTTGAATGCGTTGCCTGTTCGGACCCGCCGTGAGCGGTTCCTCTTCGGTGGGACCAGTCCATCGCGATCGGCGCCCGCGACCAAGGAGCAGACCGCGACCGCAGCGATCAGTTCTCGTGATCGCCGCAGGCCAGCAGCAGGGTGTCCAGGTGCGGGGGCGGGGCACTGAGGGGCACGGCGAGGCCCGTGGACAGGGCGAGTCCCGGCGCGCGGAACGGCACGAAGGCGACGCGGGGGCTGTGCAGGACGCGCGCGTGGGACGCGTACACGACGGTCCACAGGGGGCGGCTGCCGATGGTGGCGAGGGCGTCCTGGAGGGAGCCGCCCGCCGGTCCGGGCAGCGGCTCGAACCCGGCCTCGTGGCAGGCGCCGACGACCAGGTCGACCAGGGCGGGGTTGTTGCGTCGCTGGGTGAGGGTGAGGGGCAGCTCGGCCAGCTCCTCGATGCCGATCTCCGCACGGTCGGCAAGGGGGTGTGTGGCGGGGAGAGCGGCCACCAGGGGATCGGGCCACAGGGGCAGCACCCGTACACCCGGCACCGGCTCGACGGCCCGTACGAAGGCGGCGTCCAACTGGCCGCCCGCGACCCGGGCCAGACGTTCGGCGACCGGCAGCGAGAACAGCTCGACGGGCACCTCCGGCGCACGGCGCGCGAACGCGGCGAGCACACGGTCGAGATGCGCGCCCAGGCCCGTACTGGTGCCGATCCTCAGGCCGGGCGGCGGGGCGACGGCGGCACGCGCCCGGTCGGCCGCCGCCAGCACCTCCCGAGCCTCGGGCAGCAGCCGCTCCCCCGCCGCCGTGAGCCGCACCCGGCGCGGCGTCCGGTCGAACAGCTCGGCGCCCAGCTCCCGCTCCAGGCGCTGTATCTGCATGCTCACCGCGGACTGCACGATGTGCAGCCGCTCGGCCGCCCGCCCGAAGTGCAGCTCCTCGGCGACGGTCACGAAATAGGTGAGCTGCCGCAGTTCCATGGGCCCGACTCTAGAGGGGCCGGGCGGGCGGCTGTTTGAATGAGCGCCCGAGGGACGCGACCGGAGGAGAGCGATGCACATGGTGTCCACGGACCGTTTCCTCGCCTTCGCCGCGATGTCCCTGCTGGTGATCGTGATTCCGGGCCCCAGCGTCCTGTTCGTCATCGGCCGCGCGCTCGCCCACGGCCGCCGTACGGCGGTGGCGACGGCGGTCGGCAATGTGTTCGGCTCGTATCTGCTGGTGGTGGCGGTTGCGATCGGGATCGGCTCGCTGGTGGAGCGTTCGGTGGCGATCTATCTGGCGGTGAAGTTCGCAGGCGCGGCCTACCTGGTCTACCTGGGTGTGCAGGCCTTCCGGCACCGCAGGCAGCTGAGGGCTTCGGCGATCCGGACGCAGCCGACGGGGCCGGCGCGCGGCGATCTGCGCACGGTGCTCGACGGTGTGCTCGTCGGGGTGACCAACCCGAAGGGCGTGGTCTTCTTCGCCGCCGTACTCCCCCAGTTCGTGGACCACGCGGCGGGCCACGTCCCGCTGCAGATGCTGCTGCTGGGCCTGATCCCGATCTCGATCGGCCTGGTCACGGACACCCTGTGGGGCCTGACCGCGTCGGCCGCCCGAACTTGGTTCGCCCGCTCCGACCGCCGTCTGTCGCTGATCGGCGGCGCGGGCGGCTTCGCGATGATCGGGCTGGGCCTGACGGTGGCGGTGACGGGCCGAGCGGACTGAGGATTACGGGATCACGGTCCCGAACCGGATGTCGTACGACGTGCCAGGGTGCATGGTGTCGAGCATCCGCACCCCTTCTTCCGCGAGTTCCGCGCGCTGAGCCTTGGTCAGTTTGCCGAACGGCTCGATGACGAGCGCGCCCTCCGCCAGCCTCCACACCCCGGCCAGAAAGCCGTCGACGAGGAACGTGCAGTAGGCCTGGTTGCCGACCCAGCTGCGGCCCCAGTACTCGGCCGGGACGACCCGGGTGCGGTCGGCGTGGGAGAGGAGCAGGTTGTCGAACTCCGGGAGGAAACGCGGCGGGGCCGGCGTCTCCGCGTCGGGCCGCGGCGCCTCCGGCAGATCGAAGAGCTCGACACCACCCTCGTCCCGAAAGGTCACGAGCTGCGGCCGAAGCCGCTCGAAGACCTCCCGCAGCCGCGTCAGACCGGCCCAGGTCTGCATGTCCTTGACGGAGGCGGGACCGAAGGCGGCGAGGTAGCGCAGGACGGTGGCATCGGCGGACGGGACGGTTGCGGCGGGGGATGCGAGCGGCGCGGTGGCGGACGGCGGAGTGGCGGCAGGTGCGGTTGCGCTCGATGGGGTCGAGCCCTGGGCATGGGCCGCGGGCGAAGCCGCGCCCGGCGCGGTCGCAGACGGCGAAGAGGAGCTCTGAGCCGGCGTGGCAGGCAAAGCCGCACCCGACGCAGCCGCAGACGTCGGAGTCGAGCCCTGAGCCAGCGCGACAGGCAAAGCCGCGCCCTGCGCACTCGCACTCGCACTCGCACTCGCACTCGACGGATTCGCGCCCGGCGAAGTCGCGGCCCATGCCATCGAGCGGTCGGCTGGGCCGCGGCCCAGCCAGTGCTCCGCGGTGGTCAGGGCGACCTGGCCGCTTCTCCCCCACAGGCCGCGTGGGGTGACCTGGACGAGGGGGAGCTTGCAGCGGGCTGCGATGGCGAGGGCTTGTGGGTCGGCGTCGGGCCACTCGGTCTGTAGGGCCTCGCGCAGCTGTTTCATGGTGCGCGGCTCGGCCTCGACGAGACCGCGGGCGAGAGCGGCCAGCCGGTCGAGGTCCACGCCCGCAAGCCCCTTGCGGAAGTTGGTGAGTTCACGGTCACGGGCCGGCTGGACGAGCGGACGCAGGATGAGGGCGTCGGCGGCGGTGTGGGTGTGGATGGTTGAGCGCATCGTGACGATACGGACGACCTCGCGGTCCGCCATCAGTCCCGACAGCTCCTCGGGTGTGAAGCCGTCGAGGCGGGCGGCGAGCGCGTAGTACGGCGGCTTGACGTTCTGGGCCTGGAGCCCGAGGAGATGCTCGACGGCGGCCTTGGCGGAGAGCGGGGACCGGCGCAGGAGCAGCTGCCGTTCGAGAGTCGCGCGGTTGAGCGCGCGGGTACCGAGCACAGGAGCCGTCGCTGTCGTCTTCGTCATGCCCCGCACGCTAGCCGCGCTTGCGGACACCTGCTGTCCGCGATTCTCACCCGATCCCGGACGCCCAGGCCACCCCGGCGCCATTTGCCCCGTATATCCTGCCCGGGATCACGCAGCCGCAGGTTTCGACCCGGGAGGCAGCCGCATGTCCGAGCGACGCGCCCGTCCGGTTTCCAAGGACGCGAGGAAATCCGTCTGGCGCCGCGCGCTGACCCCACCGCAGCCGCCGGCGTCGGACGACACACCGGCGCCGGCCGATCCGGCGCCCCCGGAGCCGGCGGAGGTGGCCAGCGTCGTCCAGGCGGCGCTGTACCGGGACGGCGTCCGCGTGTCCGCCCCGGCCACCCTCGCCGAGACCTTCCGCGAACTGCGCGACCAGCCGTCCGGCATGGCCTGGATCGGTCTCGCCCGCCCCACCGAGGGCGAACTCCTCTCCCTGGCCGCCGAGTTCGACCTGCACCCGCTGTCGGTCGAGGACGCGATGGAGGCGCATCAGCGTCCAAAACTGGAGCGCTACGGTGACACGCTGTTCGTCGTCCTTCGGGCGGCCCGGTATCTCGACGCCCCGGAGGAGGTCGACTTCGGCGAGTTGCACGTGTTCGTCGGACCCGACTTCGTCATCACGGTCCGCCACGGCGCCGCCCCCGACCTCTCCGCGGTCCGCCGCCGTATGGAGGAGTCGCCGGAGCTGCTGAAGCTGGGCCCGGAGGCTGTCCTCTACGCCATACTCGACGCGGTCGTCGACGGTTACGCCCCGGTGGTGGCGGGCGTCCAGAACGACATCGACGAGATCGAGACCGAGGTCTTCCGCGGCGACCCGGAGGTCTCCCGCCGCATCTACGAACTCTCCCGCGAAATGGTCGAGTTCCAACGCGCCACCCGCCCCCTGGTCGGCATGCTGCACGGCCTGATCGCCGGGTTCTCCAAATACGGCACGGACGACGAACTCCAGCGCTATCTCCGGGATGTCGCCGACCATGTCACCCACACCAGCGAACGCGTCGACGGCTTCCGCCAGGCCCTCACCGACATCCTCACGGTGAACGCGACGCTGGTGACCCAGCAGCAGAACGCGGAGATGCGGGCCCTGGCGGAGGCGGGGTTCGAGCAGAACGAGGAGATCAAGCGGATCTCGTCGTGGGCGGCCATTCTCTTTGCTCCGACGCTCGTTGGAACCATTTACGGCATGAACTTCTCCCACATGCCCGAGCTGCACTGGGGCCTCGGATACCCCTTCGCGATCGGCTTGATGGGCGTTATCTGCGTGAGTTTGTACCTTATTTTCAAGCGTCGGGGCTGGCTGTAGGGCGGCCGATGCCGCCCCAGCAGTGTGCACTGATTGCTCTTGCACCTTCCAGAGAAAGAGCCGTGACGGGCCCTGGGGAGCTCCTGGGGAGAATTGATGCGGGTGATCTCCTCGTCCTGCCGTAACCGAGCCTCTGACCTGGCAGTTTTAGTATTTTTCAACGCTGGGGAGAATCTGGGGAGAATCGCATGGCATTCCCACCTTCCACCCGGCGCAACGAACCCCCCATCCTCCCTGTTCGCCAGGGTCCGCCGATCCAACTGCCCCTGCGAGACATCACAGATAGTGACACCGATGCGCCGCCTCAACGCCCGCACCCGGCCGCCGACACGGTCGCCCGATGTGGGCCCTGGGCGTATCCCCCCCCCGTTACCGTCTTCGTGGCTCCGCAACGGGGCCTCCGGCCTTCGGGTCCGGCATGACTTCCCCCTCCTGCTTGTTGATGATCCGGGGGGTGGTGTCACCGGATCCGGAGGCATCGACGGACCGCTGATGAGGGGCTTGAGCACCGGCTTCACAGGCCGGAAGAGCTCTCCGTAACGTGGATGTGGCAGCTCGGTGCCCTGGCAAGGCCGGACGAGAGCGTGATGGAGGGGCCTGCACGTGATCGACACCGGCGACATCGACGTCTTCCTCGGCCTGGACGTCGGTAAAGGCGAACACCACGCCACCGCCGTCACCCCGGCCGGAAAGAAAGCGTTCGACAAGCGCCTGCACCTTCTACGAACCCCAGCCAGCCACGCCAGAAGGCGTCTAGGAGGAAGTGTCGTCCCCGGCCGGAAGGTGAACAGCCACGTCATAGTTGGCGATCCGCCCCGCCAGCGCCCTCGGGCTGACGCCATGAACGTTGTCCCGGTCAGGGTCAGCACCGGCTCCCAGAAGGAGCCGAATCGTCCCGCCTTCGCCCCGCGAACAGAACACCGCCCTCCACAACGGCGTATTGCCATGACGGTCCACGACATCGACCGCCGCACCCGCGGCCAGCAAGACTTCGACGGCAGCGGGCGCCTGCGCCTGAGCAGCAAGATGCAGCGGAGTCCAACCCTCGGCATCGACAGCCCCAGGGTCGGCGCCCTCAGCCAACAGTGCCCTCAGGCCGTCCACGTCCCCGCCACCAGCCGCATAGTGCACCGCGGCCCGCCCCAACCGATCCCGATCCGTCATGCCGACCATCCTCACCCGGCTTAGGTCAGGCTGAGTCGCCGAGAACCCGCCTTGTTTCAGTCCACAGTCGCTCGAACTCCTCTGCGGAGATCTCGACTGCCTCGGGCTGGTCCTGCCAGCCGTCCAAGAGACCTTCGGCGAGGACGCCGTACTGCCGTTCATAGCGGCCCATCGCCGCGAGGTCGGCGTGATCACGCAAGTGCAGCACCTCTTCCAAAGAGGCCGCCGTCACCGCCCGCGAGTCCCTCCCCCGGACCTCAACCTGTCGCGCCGCCCAGCCCTCGTCATCGGCCTCGAAATACAGCCACAGATCTTCGTCCTCGTAGTAGGTGCGGAACCAGATCGTCATGCCGCCATCCTGACCCACCACCTTGACCAAACACATAGGGGCACCCCCCCCGCCGGTACGGTCACTCCCAGACCGACACCGGTGATCTCTGCGTTGATCTCCACAATGTCGATGACGGTGCCGGAGGCCAGCCGCTCGTCGACCTCCGTGACGAACGTGATGCGCCGTCCGGAAGCCGCCTCGTTCACCCGCCTGAGCTGGTCGACACGCTGGATAACTCGACGTCGCCCAGTGAGTGGTGTGCATCGTGAATTCGCAGGTCACGGGTGTGGTGTGTGTTACGAGTCGTACCGCTCGTCGGCCAGCGCCGCCGGATTCTCCGGCAGATGTCTCGCCTCCCACAATCTCAGCAGATTTGCCGTTGCCGCCGATCATCGCCGACACGTGATGATTACGGCCAATGCATCGGTGGTCCGTGCTTCGTCCAGGCGGTCCTTCACGCGAGCATGGTCGCGGCCAATCGAGTCGCCGGATGATTCCCTGAGGGCGGAGGGCACGTATGGACGTTCGACAGCTGGAGTACTTCCTGGCGATTGTCGACCGCGGTGGATTCAACCGTGCGGCCTCGGCCCTGTACGTGTCGCAGCCGTCGCTGTCGCAGGCGGTGCGGGCACTGGAGCGTGACCTCGGTTCCGAGCTTTTCCATCGCATCGGACGCAGGGCGGTGCTGACGGAGGCCGGAAGAGCCCTGATCGAACCTGCCCGGGAGGCGGTACGGAGTCTGCAGACGGCACGGGCGAGCGTCGCGGCGGTGCACGAGCTACGTGAGGGACGCCTGGACGTGGCATCCGTGCCGTCGCAGGCGGTGGAACCACTGACGAGTCTGGTGAGTACCTTCAGCCACCGGTACCCCGGCGTCTCCGTGGCCATCAAAGCGGCGTTCACCGCACGTGATGTCATCAACATGGTGCGCACGGGTGCCGTGGAACTGGGGCTCTTGGCGTCCACCGGGCCGTTCTCCGACAAGGGGGTCGTCGCCTACGCGCTGGAGCGGCAGCGCTTCGTGCTGATGGTGCCGGCCGACGGCCCGTTCGCTGGTCGGACCGCGGTGGAATGCCGCGAGCTTGCCGGACAGAGGCTGATCGTCGGACAGCCGGGTACCGGGATGCGCGCCTACGTCGACGCGCTGCGGGAACAGGGCATCGAGTTCACCATCGCCGCCGAGACGGAGCACCGGGTGTCGCTCATGCCGCTGGTGTTGGCCGGGGTGGGGCTCGCGGTGATCATGGATTCCTGGCGGGACCTCGCCCGGCGGCTGGGCGCCCGCGTTCTGGACATCGAGCCGGAGACCAGCCTGGACATCGCTCTCGTCAGCCGCCGCGGCAGCCTGTCGCCGGCAGCCGCCGCGTTCGTCACGGCCGCCACCACAGCCACCGGCAGCTGACAGGCACCACTGGAGCTGATAGGCGTCGCCTATATGGGATATCCGCTTTGCGTCTTGGACGCCCCACGGACCGCCTTGCTGCAATCGACGGCATGACGACAAACCACCGCATTGCCCTGATCCCCGGCGACGGCATAGGCGCCGAGGTACTGCCCCCAGCACAGCAGGTCCTTGACGTTCTCGGCCACCGCCACGGCTTCAGCCTGTCCTACACGTCGTACGACTGGTCGTGCGAGCGGTACCTGCGGGAGGGCGCCATGATGCCCACCGACGGGCTCGACCAGCTGCGCGACAAGGACGCGATTCTGCTGGGCGCCGTGGGATACCCGGGAGTGCCCGACCACGTCTCGCTGTGGGGACTGCTGATCCCGATTCGGCGCAGCTTCCGCCAGTACGTCAACCTCCGGCCCGTCCGTGTCTTCGAAGGCATCGACAGTCCGGTGCGCGGTGCACGTCCGGGCGAGGTCGACATCGTCATCGTCCGGGAGAACGCCGAGGGCGAGTACAGCGAGATCGGCGGACGACTGAACCAGGGCACGTCCGAGGAACTGGCCGTCCAGGAAGCGGTGTTCACCCGCGCCGGGGTCACCCGGATCGCCGACTACGCGTTCTCGCTCGCCGCCCGCCGCCGAGGAAGGCTCACCTCCGCCACCAAGTCCAACGGCATCATCCACACCATGCCGTTCTGGGACGAGCTGATCGCCGAACGGGCCGCCGGGCACCCCGACGTCACCTGGGGCCAGGAACACATCGACGCGCTGGCGGCCAAGTTCGTCCTCGACCCCGCCCGCTTCGACGTCGTCGTCGCCTCCAACCTCTTCGGCGACATCCTGAGCGACCTCGCGGCCGCGGTCGCCGGATCCATCGGCATCGCCCCATCGGCCAACCTCAACCCCGAGCGGGACTTTCCCTCGATGTTCGAGCCGGTGCACGGTTCCGCGCCCGACATCGCGGGCCAGGGCATCGCCAACCCGCTGGGCGCGATTTGGTCCGCGGCCCTGATGCTCGACCACCTCGGCCATGCCGCCGCGACCAAGGACATCACGGATGCGATCGCGTCGATCCTGGCCAAGAGCGATACCCGTACCCGTGACCTGGGCGGAACCGCGACCACCGCCGAGTTCACCGACAAGCTGGTCGAGCTCCTCTGAGTCAGTCCGCTTCCGCGGCGAGCGGCGGAGACGACTCCGCCCGCCGCTCGCCGGGCACTCCGGCGGCTGCGCCTCTTTCCGATCCGCGCCCTACCGGCACCCGTAGCAGGGGTCGTTCGAACGGTGCAGGGCGCTCTGTGGTATCGGCAATGTCGACTGCCCGGCCTCGTGGTGGGGTCCCCGCCTGCTTCCAGGCGGGGTCGGGGGGCCTGATCTTCATCGACGTTCTTCAGAGCGACGCCGGGTGTGCGCGCCGATCCTCGCCGACGGCGTGAACTCATCGGCCGGGGGTCATGCGCCAGGAGCAGGCGCCTGGCCCGCGTCCAGGACCAGTACCGCGACATGCAGGGACGTGCGCTGCAGGCCGGATTCCAGGTCGCAGCCGAGGAGACGTTCGATGGTGTGCAGGCGCTGGTAGTACGCCTGCCGGGACATGCCCGCGTGTTTCGCCGCGACCGACTTGTTTCCGGCCGCCGCGAGATACGCGCGCAGTGCCGGGAGCAGATCGCCGTTGTTGCGGTCGTCGTGCTCTATGAGGCGGGTCAGTTGCCGTTCCGCGTACCGCTGAAGACGCGTGTCCGCCCGCAGGACGCCCAGCAGGTCAGGCAACTGGACGTCGGCGGGTACGTAGAACCACCGCTCCGGGGAGGCCGCGGTGATGGCTTCGGCGGTCTGCTCCGCCTCCTGCCACGACCGGGCGATCCCGCCGAGGTCGGTCACCCCGGGGCCGACTGCGACGACCGCCCGCGGTCCGAGCTCTTCCCGGGTCAGCCGGCCGATCCGCTCGGCGACCGGCTGCCAGGCGCTCGCCTGTGCCAGTGCCATGAGGACGCCGATCCGGCCCGGGGCCGTCTCGCCGACCAGGGCGCGCACGCCCGTGTGCGTCAGCGCCTTCGCGATCCGTTCGTCGAGGTGCTCATCCTCGGCGCTGGTGCACGGGTGGCGGATGACCAGCGCGAAGAGCCGGTGTCCGGAGGTGGGCAGTCCCAGTGCCTCGGTGCGGGCACGCGCGTCGGCGGGGGAGCGGAAACGCCGTTCGTACAGGTCTCGCAGTACGGTGCGGTGGGCCCGGCGCTCCCACCAGGCATGCCCCGCCAGGCGCGCCATTGTCAGCGCGACCGCCGCGCTTTCCAGCACGAGGATGTGTTCGGGGTCGGGCTCGGCGTTGAGCCGGCCCTCCAGCAGGACAAGCCGCCCCCAGGGCCCGTGGTGGTCCTGCACCGGTGCGATCAGCCACCCCTCCGGGCCGCTCGGCGTGATTCTCTCCGGTGTCGGTGCGGCCCGTGAGCGCCGCGACCAGGCCGAGACCACCGGTTCGTACGGCCGACCGAGCAGCTCGCACATGAGGACCCGGTGGGTGAGGTCCTCCAGTACCACGGGGGCTCCGGTGAGCTCCGCCGTGGTGTGCACCAGTTCCTCGGGGTCCGCGCCCCGCAATGTCAGGGCGGTGAAGATATTCTGGATGTCCCTGCCGCGCCGCAGCAGGGCCCCCTGGGCGTCGAGGATGAGCGCGTGCACCGTCTGCGTGACGTCGATGAACCGGACGCCACGGGCCAGCTCGACCAGCGGCACGTCGCGAGCGCGGCAGGCCGCCACCAGCTCGTGGGGCACCTTCTGGTACCGGTAACCGAGTTCCACGATCAGACCGGCCGCGCCGACGTCCGCGAGCTGGTCGACGTAGCCGCGCAGCTTGGAGGCGTCCTCGGGATGCGGCATGCCGGTCGTCAGTATCAGCTCGCCGCCCTCCAGGAAGTCCGCGGGGTTGAGGAGCTCGGTGACGTGCACCCAGCGCACCGCGATGTCCAGCCGTGACTCCCCGGCCAGCACGCGCGGCATCCCTTCGGCGAGCACGGGCAGGAGCAGTACCTCCCTCAGAGTGGGGAAGTGCCCGGTTGCGGTGTGTCTGGGCGGCATAGGGGGTCTTTCTTCTGAAGGAATCCGGCTCACCATGGCACCGGCCACTCATCGTGACAAGAGGCGGCCCGTCATTCGGGCAGTCCGGTCGTCCGGCGTGACAGACCGTCTTGAGAAGGCCCCAGGCCGGAACACAGTGTGGGTTGACCTGCAGGTTCCGCCGGGCGGAAAGTGAACGCCATCCCCGGCAGGATCCGAACTGCAAAGGTCCGCACGGTATCCGCAGCGTGCTGGGGCCCGACTGCCACCCAGACCACACCATCGAGAGGAGCGACCTCATGCGCATCCCGAAGCGCGTCGCCGTGATCGGTGCCGGCAGCATGGGCAGCCAGGCCATGTGGCGGCTGGCCGCCCGCGGAGCCGAGGTCATCGGCTACGACCGGTACGCACCGGGTCACGACCGCGGCGCGGCCGGGGGCGAGAGCCGCATCTACCGGGCCGTCCACCTCGGGGAGCCCGCGTACATTCCTCTGCTGCGGCTGGCGGACCGGATGTGGGAGCAGCTCCAGGCGGAGACCGGCCGGTCGCTGCGACGCCGCAGCGGCAGCCTGGTGATGGGGGAGGCCTCCTCGCCGTCCATGAGCCTCCTCCTCTCCACCAGCACCGCCCAGGGACTGGATCACGAGGTCCTGGAGAGGGAGGAACTTGCCCGCCGCTACCCGCAGCACCGGCTCCCGGACGGACACATCGCCGTCCTGGACCGGTTGGGCGCCGTCATCAGGCCGGAGGCGTCCATCCAGGCCGCCGCCGGCCGTGCCGAGTACCTGGGCGCCCGGCTGCACCGCTACACCACGGTGCGCGAGCTGGTCCCCGTGGCGGGCGGCGGGGTGCGGGTCGTCACCGACCAGGGCACGGACCACGTGGACGTCGCCGTGGTGACCGTGGGCCCCTGGATCAACACCTTGCTCCCAGACCTTCCCCAAGCCGTCGACGTACGGCGGGTGGTCTGCTCCTGGCACCTGCCCACCCGTCACGACTGGTTCGCGGGCGGTGCTCCTCCGTTCGTGCGCGCCGTACCGCACGACTGCTTCGGAATCCCGTCGCCCGACGGTATCTCCGTCAAGCTCGGTCTCTCCTTCAAGTACCACGCGCCGGTGCCCGAGCCCGAACGGCTCGACCGCACGGTCCGCCCCGAGGAACTGGGCACCTTCCGCGAGCTCATCGATGAACTCATGCCCGACCTGAACCCCGACCCCATCAGGATGTCGGCCTACATGGAGGGCTACACGCAGTCCGGAAACCCGCTCGTCGGTCATCTTCCCGGCGAGGACGACATCATCGTCATGGCCGGGTTCTCCGGCAGCGGCTTCAAGATCTCGCCCGCGATGGGAGAGATCGCCGCGGACCTGGCGCTCGACGGCACCACCCGGCACCCGGTCGGCTTCCTCGCTCCGGCGGGTGTCGGCGCCGCCTGATCGCCGGCGATCGTCCACCGCATCGCCCCGCACAGCGACAGGCCTGTCGCGAGCATGTCAAGCCATCCGTGTCGGCCATGACCGGTTACCCACGCACAAGAGACTGGAGTACTTCCATGCGTCCCATCCCCTCGTTCCAATTCCGCCCGAAGTACGTCTCGTTCGACTGCTACGGCACGTTGATCGAGTGGCCGATGACCCCCATCACCCGTGAACTCGTCGGTGACCAGATCCCGGCCGAGCACTGGGACCAGTTCGTCAAGGAGTTCCGCGGCTACCGCTACGACTCGATCCTCGACGCGTTCCGCCCCTACGAGCAGACGCTGCAGGACGCGTTCGAGCGGGTCTGCCGCAAGTGGGGCGTGAAGGCCGCCCCGGACGCCGGCAAGCGGTTGGCCGACGGCGTGCGCAGCTGGGGCCCGCACGCGGACGTGCCGGAACCGCTGAAGAAGATGGGCGAGCACTACAAGCTGGTGATCCTCTCCAACGCCGAGGACTCCTTCCTCGCGGAGAGCGTGCCCCGGCTCGGCGCGGACTTCCACGCGGTCTTCACCGCGGAGCAGGCCGGCTACTACAAGCCACGCTACGCGGCGTTCGAGTACATGCTCGACCAGCTCGACGCGTCCCCCGAGGACTTCGTGCACGTCTCCTCGCACACCCGCTACGACCTGCTGCCGATGCACGACATGGGTTTCCGCAACCTCGTCCTCCTGGACCGCGGCTACGACCCGGTCACCCACGGCTACGACTACGTGACCGTCAAGTCCCTCGACGAGCTCAACCAGATGCTGGGCATCTGACGCGCCACGACGCCGTCCCACCCCCCACCGACCCACACATCGTCCCCCCGCGTCACGGGCTCCCCGTATCCCCCGCATCACAGCCCCCGTGTCCCTCGCATCATCGGCTCCCCGTATCCCCGCGTTCCCCAGGAGGCACCGCCATGGAAAACAACCGGACAGGCCGCAGAAACGTACGCCGCACCGCAGGCGCCGTGGCTGCCGCCATGCAGGTCAACAGGCAGTTGAGCATCCCGATCGTCACGACCGCCCTGGCCCTCGCGCTCGCCGCGTGCGGGGCGGGCGCCACCGGGCAGAACGTGGGGGCGAAGAGCACGGCACAGGGCGGAGGATCCGGCCCGTCCGCCGAGCACACCGACGACATCTCGGTCGGTGTGAAACCCGACCAGAACGCGGTGAAGCTGCTGCCCGCGGCGGTGAAGGCCAAGGGCACGCTCTCGGTGCCCATGGACCTGTCGTACCCGCCCACCACGTTCATGGCGTCGGACAACAAGACCCCGATCGGATTCAACCCGGACATGGCCCGGCTGATCGCCGCCGAGCTCGGCCTGAAGCTCCAGATCAACAACGTCAAGTTCGACACCATCATCACCGGACTCCAGGCCAACCGGTACGACTTCACCGCCTCCACCATGGGCGCCACGACGGACCGGCTGAAGGCGCTCGACATGGTCGACTACTTCAAGGCCGGGACCGGAGTGTCCGTCCCCTACGGCAACCCGCAGAAACTGGGCACCCACACGCTGTGCGGGCATCACGTCGGTGTCACGTCCGGCAGCACCCAGGAGCTGCAATGGCTGCCCCAGCTGTCGAAGCAGGACTGTACGAGCAAGGGCAAGCCGGCCATCAAGGCCGTGACCCTGCCCAGCGTGAACGACGCTCTCACCCAGCTGGTCTCCAAGCGGATCGACGCGGTGATGTACGACTTCGTCGCGCTCGAGTGGGCGGCCACGCAGCAGCCCAAGACGTTCGACGTCCTCAAGCCCCTGGTGACCACCAAGCCCGTGACCGTCGCCCTGAAGAAGGACTCCCCGCTGACCCCCGCGGTGCAGGCCGCCCTCCAGGCGATCATCGACAGCCCCAAGTACGCCCAGGCGCTGGGCCGCTGGGGGCTCCAGGATCTGGGGATCAAGACCGCGGCCACGGCCGTCCCGCAGGACTGAGACGCCGATGGACGTGATCGAGACCACGACGACCAGGAGCGGACCGGTGCCACAGCTACGGGCCGAAGAGAAGAAGCGGATCACGCCGAAACGTCCGCGCGACTATGTCGCCTGGGCCGTCGCCATCGCGATCGTCGCCGGTCTGGTGTGGACCGCGGTGACGAACGAGAACTATCGCTGGCCCGTGGTGTTCAGCTACTTCACCACACAGACCATCCTCAACGGCCTGCTGGTCACGCTGCTCCTGACCGCGGCGAGCATGGGTCTGGGCACGCTGCTGGGGCTGGTGCTTGCGGTGATGCGCATGTCGCAGCAGCGGCCCGTCTCCGGGCTGGCCCAGCTCTACATCACCTTCTTCCGCGGCACCCCGGTGCTCGTGCAGCTGGTCTTCTGGTTCAACATCGCGGCGCTGTACCCGAACCTCTCGATCGGCGTCCCGTTCACCGGCATCTCCACGCCGGTGAACGTGAACGCGATCATGACGCCGATGACCGCGGCCATCGTGGGACTGACGCTCAACCAGGCCGCCTACATGTCCGAGATCATCCGCGGCGGGTTCGCCTCGGTCAGCCGCGGACAGCACGAGGCCGCGGAGTCCCTGGGCATGTCGGGGTTCACCAAGCTCCGCCACGTGATCATCCCGCAGACCATGCCCGCGATCATCCCCGCCACCGGCAACCAGGTGATCGGCATGCTCAAGGAGACCTCACTGGTGAGCGTGCTCGGCGTCGCCGACCTGCTGCAGAGCGCACAAGCGATCTACGCCCGCACCTACCAGACGATCCCGCTGCTGATCGTGGCCAGCCTCTGGTACCTGATCATGACGCTGGTGCTGAGCGTGCCCCAGTCCATGATCGAGCGCCGTTTCTCCCGCTCCACCCGGGCACGGCTGACCCCGGCCGCCACCTCGGCCGAGCCCGGGGCCGGTCAACTCGTTCCCACCACGAGGGAGTCGCTGCTGTGAACCCGGACGGAACGATCGTCGCACGCAAGCTGTGCAAGAGCTTCGGACGTCACCAGGTCCTGCGTGACATCGACCTGACCGTCGCGGCCGGGGAGATCTCCTGCATCATCGGACCGAGCGGCTCGGGCAAATCAACCCTGCTGCGGTGCATCAACGGGCTGGAGACCGTCGACCGCGGAGTCCTCAAGGTCAACGGAGAGGACTTCGGCTACGTCGAGAAGGACGACGCCTACCACGCCGTACGCCCCAAGCGGCTGGCCGAACAGCGCGCCCGTATCGGCATGGTGTTCCAGCAGTTCAACCTCTTCCCCAACATGACCGCCGAGAGCAACGTCATGTCCGGACCGGTCCTGGTGCAGAAGAAGGACCGCGCCTCCTGCCGGGAACGGGCACAGGAACTGCTGGCCAGGGTCGGCCTGGAGGGGTGCGGCCACAAGTACCCCGCCCAGCTCTCCGGCGGCCAGCAGCAGCGTGTGGCCATCGCCCGCGCACTCGCCATGGAACCCACCATCATGCTGTTCGACGAACCCACCAGCGCACTGGACCCCGAGCGCGTGGGCGAAGTACTCGCCGTCATGCGCGACCTCGCCGGCAACGGAATGACCATGCTGCTCGTCACCCACGAGATGGCCTTCGCCCGCGAGGTGGCCGACGAAGTGCTCTTCATGGACGAAGGCATCGCAGTCGAACGCGGCGACGCACGCGAAGTGCTGGCCAACCCTCGCGAGAAACGAACCCAGGCCTTCCTCGAAAGGGTGCTGTAGAAGCGGCTGGTCACGCGGAAGCGGCCTTGCCGCGGCAAGCGTGGAGAAGTCGCCGGCCGACCGGGGGTGACGCAATGTCCGCCCCTGCCCGTCCGCGTCTTCAACACCTCCAGTTCGACGTCGAACTGACCGTCACCGTCGTCAGCGCCCCTCATCGCCTCCGTCCGCAAGCTCGGTGGCAACAGGACCGTCAGCACGTCCTGCCCGCAGCACCCCCACCCCAGCCTTCCCGCCGGCCCGGGCCGCGCAGGCGCTGGCAGCGCGACCGGCCGGTCCCCGGGGTGGTGCCCGGCCGCCCCCCACTTCGAAACTCCCCGCTAAGGACCCGACATGAAGACGATTCCCTACTGGATAGAAACCGCCGGGGCGTTTCCCGACCGATCCGGCAAGCCGCTGACCGAGGACACCGACCTGGTGGTCATCGGCGCCGGCCTGACGGGTCTGTCCACGGCCCTGCACTCCGCGCGCAAAGGCGCCCGCGTCACCCTCGTCGAGAAGGGCCAGATCGGCTCCGGTGCCTCCGCCCGCAATGGCGGCATGGCCAACCTCGGCTTCACCATCGGCGTGGGCCAGGCCATCCGCCGGTACGGACTCGAACGGGCCCGCGAGATCTACAACTCCTACGGCGAGGCCGTGGACACCGTCGAGCGGCTCGTGAACGAGGAGTCCATCGACTGCCAGTTCCGTCGCGTTGGACGCCTGGGCGTCGCGTCCCGCCCCGCCCACTTCGAGAGCAAGAAGGCCCAACAGCGCGACCTGGCCAAGCACTTCGGACACGAGACCACTCTGATCGGCAAGGCCGAGCTGCGGTCCGAGATCGGATCCGACGTCTACCACGGCGGCCTGCTCGACCCGTTCAGCGCCGCTCTGCACGTCGGCCGCTTCGTGCGTGGTATGGCCGGGGCGTGCGAGCGCACCGGTGTCGAGATCCACGAGCGCAACGCGGCCATCGGCGTACGGCGCACCGCCGCCGGACGGTTCGAGGTCAGCACCGAGCGCGGTGTCATCCGTGCCGGGCAGGTCATGATGGCCACCGACGCCTACACGGACAAGAACTTCCCGTGGCTGCGCCGCCAGCAGGTCTGCGTGGGCAGTTTCATCATCGTCACCGAGCCGCTCGGCGAGGAGCTGGCCCGGGACATCATCCCCAAGGCCCGCCTCATCGTCGACTCCAACAAGGTCTGCCACTACTTCCGGCTCACCCCGGACAACCGTCTGCTGTTCGGCGGCCGCGCCCGCTTCGCACCGTCCGACCCGACCTCGGACAAGAAGAGTGGGGCCGTCCTGTTCCGTGAGATGTGCGGGATCTTCCCCCAGCTCTCCCGCACAAAGATCGAGTACGTGTGGGGTGGCTCCGTCGGCTTCGCCATGGACCGCATCGTGCACGCCGGGCAGACCGAGGACGGCGTCTACTACTCCATGGGATACGCCGGCCACGGCGTGCAGATGGCCACCCACATGGGGCAGGTCATGGCCGAGGTGATGGACGGCCACCCCGAGGTCAGCCCCGTCCGCGACCTCGCCCCGCCTCGCATCCCCCTCTACAACGGCACCGCGTGGTTCCTGCCCTTCGCGGGCGCCTACTACAAGACGCTCGACCGCATCCGCTGACCGGTCGGCAGCCTCTCTGCACCCACAAGGAGACACCCACCATGACTGTCGTCCGTGATGTTCCCAAGCAGCTGTTCATCGGCGGAGATTGGCAGGACGCGGAGTCCGGCCGGACCCTGTCCGTCGACAACCCGGCCACCGGCGAGGAACTGTGCCAGGTCGCCGACGGCTCACCCGGCGACGGCCGACGTGCCGTCGAGGCGGCGGTCGCCGCGCAGGCCGCCTGGGCCGCCACTCCGCCGCGCGTGCGCAGCGAGATCCTGCGTCGCGCCTACGACCTCATCATCGCGCGTACCGAGGAACTCGCGTTGCTGATGACCTTGGAGATGGGCAAGCCGCTGGCCGAAGCGCGTGCCGAGGTCGCCTACGGTGCGGAGTTCTTCCGCTGGTTCTCCGAGGAAGCCGTGCGTATCGACGGCGGCATGATGACCGCCCCCGACGGCAGGAACCGACTGCTGGTCACCCGTCAGCCCGTCGGCCCCTGCCTGCTCATCACCCCCTGGAACTTCCCCCTGGCGATGGGCACCCGCAAGATCGGCCCCGCCATCGCCGCCGGCTGCACCATCGTTTTCAAACCCGCCCCCCAGACCCCCCTGACCAGCCTCGCACTGGCTCAGATCCTCACGGAAGCGGGTCTGCCGGCCGGTGTGCTGAACATCGTCACCACCACCGACGCCGCCGGCGTCGTCGAACCCCTCGTTCGCGGCGGGAAGATCCGCAAGCTCTCCTTCACCGGCTCCACCCAGGTCGGCCGGATCCTGCTGGCTCAATGCGCCGACACCGTCATCCGCACCTCCATGGAACTGGGCGGCAACGCCCCCCTCATCGTCTTCGACGACGCCGACCTCGACGTGGCCGTCGAGGGCACCATGGTCGCCAAGATGCGCAACATGGGCGAGTCCTGCTGCGCGGCCAACCGCATCTTCGTCCACACCTCCGTCGCCGAGGAGTTCTCCTCCCGCCTCGCCGCCCGCATGGCCGCCCTCACCGTCGGGCCCGGCACCGAAACCGGCACCGACGTCGGCCCCCTCATCGACGCCGCCGGCCGCAGCAAGGCCCACGACCTGGTGCGGGACGCCGTCAAGCGCGGTGCCACCGTCCTGACCGGCGGTGAACTCCCCGAAGGGCCGGGCTGCTTCTACCCGCCCACCGTCCTCACCGGCATCGCCCCCGACTCCGCGATCATCGACACCGAGATCTTCGGCCCCGTCGCCGCGATCCGCACCTTCGAGACCGATGACGAGGCCGTCGCCGCCGCCAACGACACCGAATTCGGTCTGGCGGCCTACCTGTTCACCCAGAACCTCGACCGAGCCCTGCGCGTCGCCGAACGCCTCGAAAGCGGCATGATCGGCCTCAACACCGGACTGGTCTCCAACCCCGCCGCGCCCTTCGGCGGCGTCAAGCAGTCCGGCCTGGGCCGCGAAGGCGGACGCGTCGGCATCGACGAGTTCCTGGAGTACAAGTACCTGGCCGTCCCCGTCGGAGCCTGACATGCGCGACCGACTCGTCGTCCTCTACCGCGGCAACCGGCCTCCCGCGACCGCACACATCGAAAGCCTCGCGGACACCGTCTACGCCACCGAGGAGGAACTGCCCTACCTCCTGCCCGGCGCCGACGTCCTCCTGGCCTGGGTGACCATCACCCCGGCCATCCGGGAGGCGTGGCCCGACGACCCGCAGAAGGCGCCCCGCTGGGTCCACGCGTCCTCCGCGGGCGTGGACTCCTTCCTGTTCCCCGCCCTGGTGGACGAGCCGCGCGTCGCCCTGACCAACGCCCGCGGGGTCTACGAGCAGCCGACCGCCGAGTACGTCCTGGGCCTGATCCTCGCCCTCGCCAAGGACTTCCCCGGCACCTGGGAGCACCAGCGGCGCCGCGAGTGGCGTCCGCGCCCCAGTGACGGCATCACCGGACGCACCGTGCTGGTCTGGGGCACGGGGCCGATCGGCCGGGCCATCGCCCGGCTGCTGCGCGCCGTCGGGATGCGGGTGAGCGGCGCCGGCCGCAAGGCCCGCACGGACGACCCCGACTTCGGCACGGTCCACGGTGCGACGACCCTGCGCTCCGCCCTGACGGATGCGGACTACGTCGTCCTGGCCGCCCCCCTCACCCAGGACACCCGGGGCATGGTGGACGCCCCCGTGCTCGCCGCCATGAAGCCGGGAGCGCGGCTGATCAACGTAGGCCGTGGCGGACTCGTCGACGAGGAGGCGCTGGTCGACCACCTCGCCGCCGGACGGCTCGCCGGCGCAGCCCTGGACGTGTTCGCACAGGAACCGCTGCCTGCCGAATCTCCCCTGTGGAACATGCCCGGCGTGATGATCTCCCCACACACGGCGGGCGAGACCACCAGCGAGCGGGAGGCGCTCATCGAGGTGTTCCTCGACAACTTCACACGGCACATCGAGGGCCGGCCGCTGCGCAACGTGGTGGACAAGCGGCGCGGATACGTGGTCGACGACACGCACCCCGCCTGAAGACGAGTTGCACGCGCACCGGCCGGTGACTCCTACCGGCCGGTGCGTGCAATTCGCCTTTCCCGCAAAATGGCCTTGAGGACGCGTTCAAGGCGGACCATCGATGCACAAGCCCCAGCCCACACCGCACCCCACACCCTGGAAAGAGCGAAAAGAGTGGTCGCCGGCAGTGGGGGTCCCCTGGGACTTCCGGCCGCGTCAACGGACACGAGCGTGAAATAACCGAAATGCCATTTGCGCAGGTCAGCGACACACAATCGCCCAACGCTGCAGGCCACGGGTCTCACTGGTCTCTTCCGGGACAACTGATCACAGCGGCTCCTGCGTCTCGCGTTCTAATGATCTACGTCGTGCCCGACTGACTAACCGCCGCGCCCAGGACGAGCGCCTCGCTCAACAAGTCGCACGCGGCAGGGCTCCAACGGGACAACCCGAAGCAGGCGGCAACTCTTCGTTAGGGATAGAAGGCATCTGACAAGCAGAGGCATGTCCTCGCCAGAACGCGTGACCGGCACCTCCGCTGGGGAGAACCTGGGGAGGATGAGCAGCCCTGGGGAGCGCGTGGGGAGAATCGACTACATAACGCGGCGTGCCCCTGAAAGACGAGGAAAGAGCCGTCCGTGCAGGTCACAGGCGACTGGATTCGTATCGTCCCAGGTCAGCCCGACCAGGTAGACAACTTCAAGCGGATCTCGTCGTGGGCGGCGATTCTCTTTGCTCCGACGTTCGTTGGAACCATTTACGGCATGAACTTCTCCCACATGCCCGAGCTGCACTGGGGCCTCGGATACCCCTTCGCGATCGGCTTGATGGGCGTTATCTGCGTGAGTTTGTACCTTATTTTCAAGCGTCGGGGCTGGCTATAGGAACGCCCCGGCCTCCACCCACGAAAGCGGGGGCTTCCCCGGCCTGAACCAGGTGGGCGACGGCAAGGAGTGCGCACAGCTCTTCACCGACAAGATGGGTACCGGCACCGGCTTCGGGCTGCTCGCCGACACCCGGGCCGCGAAGAACGGCCCGACGTGGAAGGAGAAGTGCGGCCGGGCCGCCATCCCGAATACGCAGAACGAGACCGCCTTCAAGAAGCTCCAGCCCACCGTGTGGCGTCTGCTGGATGACGACGGCTTCTTCGTCAGCAACCCCGGCTTCGAGCACTGCGGGAACGACAACACCACCTGCGCCTGGCGCAAGGTCGGCTGACAGATCCTGGAACCCGGTGCGGGGAGCGGCAGTTGCCGCTCCCCGCACTGACGGGCTTCATCCGGCGTATGGCTGCCGACCGGGCACATCGCTCACCGGCCCCCACACCAGGGCTCCGTCCGCCAGCCCCGGCTTCTGCTTCCCCGCCAAGGCCGGTGCCTCCAGGGCGTCGGCCATCTCCTCCAGGTGGACCGACAGCGACGCGAACTCCTCCCGGTGCTCCCCGTACCGCGAGGTGTAGCCCACGACGCCGGTCCTGGCATCGAGGTACAGGACGAAGGCGCGGTCGTGCACGCCGGACGAGCAGAACGGAATCCACGGGCCCTGCCACACATCGTCATCGCCCAGGCTCATCCGGCCGACGTGGTACGTGGCAACAGCAGCCAGGTCCGTCAGTGCCCAGTTACGGAACAGGAAACCCGCGCCACGCGCGTCATGGACACCTGCATGCAGGCACCACAGTGCCTGCAGTTCCGCCGGAAGCCGGGTGCCCAGTGCGTCTTCGAGCGCGGCGAGTTCCTGGCCGGACGCACCCGGCCGCAGGGCCTCGTACGAGGCAGGGGCGTGGATGCGCAGCCAGGTCTCGATCCGCACCCAGGCATCCGTGGAACTCCACCCGATCCGCCGGTTGCCGTCCCACGGATCAGTGGCCGGCGGGTGCGGGACTGTGCGTGGTGCAGGTCCGGCTCTTTCCGTCCGGCTGCGTTCCGCACGCCCATGCGGTCTGGCGGGGTCCCAGTTCGGCCATCGGGGAGTACACGTCGTTGCCCCAGTGCACCGGTGCGGCCTCCGTGGTGCCGCTGGAGTTGTCCACGTCGACGACCGCCTTGGGCTTGGCGTAGGTGATCCGCCCCCATGCCGCGCCGCATTGGCTGCTGTACCGGAGTTCGATCACCATGTCCTGGTTGCGGATCAGGGTGAGCGTCTGTCCGTCCCTTACGCACCCCATGGTCATCGGGTCCTTGCCCGAGCAGCCCGCGCGGGTACAGCCGACCGGCCCGTTGTGCGCGGCGGCGGGGGACGTGGAGGCACGAAGGCCCGCGGTGTGCGAGCCGTCCTGCGCGTTGTCCGCGGAGTACCGGACGATCGCGACAGCGGCCGCCGCCACCGCGACACAGGCCGCGGCCACCACCGCGACCAGGCGGCCGCGTCCCGGGCGCCGGGCGGAACCCGTGCCGCCGACGGAGGCCCCGCCGTCAGCGGCGGTGTCCGCCGGTTCGTGCATGTCCCGCTCGGCCGGGGCGGGTTCGGGCGTGACCTGCCGCGGCCGATCGGGTCCGGGGGTGGCCGGTTCCGGGTCCGGCGCGCCCGGCGGGGCGACCTTGGGATCCTCGTTCTCCGGGGCTGTCGGCTCCCCCTCGGACACGGCAGGCGGCTGTTCGGCCGGCTCTGCGCCGGCGCCCCGGAGCAGTTCGGCCTGCTCCCACAGGTGGAGGAGCGGCGCGGCGTCCGTGCCCGCGACGCGGGCGAAGCTCTCCACGGCGCCGCGGGGCGGGAACTGCTTGCCGTTGGCCCAGCGTTCCCAGGACGACTTCGAGTAATGGGTGAGCGCGCTGATCCGGGCATAGCTGAGCCCCGACCGCTTTTTCAGCGCAAGCAGTTCCGCGTGCAGCCTGGCATCGGCGTCAGGCCCTGGTCCGACTGCGGGGAGATCTCTGTCGCTCACTGTGAGCCCGTTCGCTGATGGAACACCAGCCCGAGCCGAAGACACAGTGACACAGCGACACACCGGCGCACCGCCGGCCCCCGTAATTGACTGCCCCCCGCCTCAGGCCCGGTGCTCCGGTCCTGAAAGTCGAACGGAAGCATACAGTCGCCGTAGCAGGCCTTACGAGGGCACGCACCGCAGCGGTGGTGTCAACCGCGCCACTCGCAAGGCCCGGACGGCTCGGCTACTCGAAGTAGACGTGAGCGATCAGGCTGTGCCAGGTGTACCGTCCCACGACGCCGTCGGCGCCGCCCGCAACCGCGTGCTGGAGCTGATAGTTCACGACCGCGTTGTAGGTCTTGGGCCCGAAGTCACCGTCGACGAAGCCCGGTTGGTCGGCGTCCGCGACCGCTCCCACCTCGACCAGCTCTTCCTGCAGCTCCTGCACGCACACTCCGGTCGATCCCCGGGCGAGCACCACCGTGGGGATGTCCCAGCCCAGGTAGTGCTCCGAGCCGTACTTGTTCTTGCACGTCTGGAGTGTGCCGTCCCAGCCGGCCTGGGCCGGGGTCGCGCCCCCGGCAGCCAGTGCCGCCGCGGCGGCGAGCACCGCGACGCCCGAGCCGACGCGCCGGCCTGCCACCTGCCTGCTCGTTCCGGTCATCGCCGCTCAGTCCTTAGTCAGAGCGACGAGCAGCTGCCAGGTCTGCGGGCCGACGATGCCGTCCACCTGAAGATGGTGGGCACTCTGGAACTGGCGCACGTAGGAGTCGGTCTTGGGGCCGAACCGGCCGTCGACGAATCCGGGGCCGTCGGCGGGGTCGAGCCCGATGGTGGAGCCGAGGTCGAACTGGATCTCCTTCACGCACACTCCCCTCGAACCCTGGGAGAAGTTCGCGGCGGGGATGGTCCAGACGCCGTTCGGCGAGGTGCGGGTGCCGACGGAGTCCAGGCAGGAGTCGAGGTAGTCGCCGGCATGGGCGGTGGGCGCAAAGAGCAGCAGCGCGCCGGCCGCGGACAGCACGAGCGAGAGGGTGGACAGGACCTTGAGAGGCCGGATTGCGGTCATGGTGAAGGGGATTCCTCTTCCGTGAGTCGTGGTGAGACCGGGCCGTCCCGTCGGGGCGGCCCGGGGCGGAGCAGGGGTCAGCAGTGCCAGTCCGCCTTGGTGTCCCAGTCGCTCCAGATGTCCAGCTGCCGCCATGTCTTCGGGCCGACGATGCCGTCCTGGTCGAGGTCGAAGCAGCCCTGGAACTTGATGACCATGCTGCGGGTCTGCTTGCCGAAGATCCCGTCCTCGGCGAGGTTCGCGCCCTTCACGCTGCGGTTCAGTGCGCACTGGACGGCCTTGACGGCGTCGCCGGTGCTGCCGTAGCTCACCTGGGGCTCGTCGAGGGTGTAGCTGCCGCAGTAGTTGCCCCAGGAGAGGGCGGAGGAGCTGGTCGCGGTGGCGACGCCGATGCCGAGGCCGAGGCCGGAGGCCAGCAGCAGGCTGGTGGCGGCGAGCTTCACACGCATGGTTGTTTCCTTCGTGGACGGATCGATGGGGTGGGTGGCCGTGGCCTTCGGCTCCTGGGCCGTTCGACGCGCGGCCGCGGGGCCTGTACGGCCCGTGGGTGGTCCGGTCCCCGGTGGCGGGTGTTCCGCCACCGGGGACCGGGAGGAGAATCAGGAGCCGGCGGGAGAGATGATGGCGTAGGCGCCGCGCGCGGCCGGGTTGAAGTGGCGGCGCTCCACCTGGTCGTGGGAGTTGCCCTCGATGGTGTCGACGGTTCCGTCCGCGTTGGCCTTCTCGATGAGGCCGACGTGCACGCTGGTGTTGGTGTTCTGCGGACCGCTGCCGAAGACGATGGCGTCACCGGGCTGGGGGTCGCTCAGCCCGCTGTGCAGCGTGCCGTGGTCGCGTCCGTAGTAGTAGAAGTCCCCGCTGAACGCGGTGTGGAAGTCGACACCGGCCTGCCGCCAGGCCCAACTGGCGAACAGGGCGCACCAGGCTTCGCAGGGGCCGTACGGGTTGCAGTTGTTGCCCCACTCGTGGACACCGAGCTGCGAACGCGCGGCCTGGAGGATCTTGTCACGGGCGCTGCCGGACAGCGGGGGGACGCTGGGCGTGCCGCCGCTCTCGCCGCCGGAGGTGCCACCGCCGGTCTCGCGGGCGATGCCCATGGACGCCATGGTCTGCGGGCCGGCGATGCCGTCGACCTCCAGGCCGTGCGCGCTCTGGTAGCTCTTCACCGCGCTGAGGGT
The DNA here is from genome assembly GCF_053598255.1 of Streptomyces sp. NPDC001157. Lineage (NCBI taxonomy): Bacteria > Bacillati > Actinomycetota > Actinomycetes > Kitasatosporales > Streptomycetaceae > Streptomyces > Streptomyces sp. NPDC001157. Next base: position 104,795 of record NZ_JBSFJW010000013.1, on the reverse strand, counting down.
GTTGGAGCCGTAGTCGCCGTCGGCCGTCGTACCCGCCTTGCCCTGGACCTGCTTCACCTTCGCGGTGAGCGCGGAGTTGGTCTGCGGGCCGGCGATGCCGTCGACCTCCAGACCGTTGTCGCTCTGGAAGGAGACGACCGCGTCCTTGGTGGCCGGACCGTAGATGCCGTCCACGCCACCGGCGCCCAGGTAGCCGAGGCCGACCAGGTTGCGCTGCAGCAGCTTGGTGTCGTTGCTGGTGCCGGTGCCGCTGGAGGTGACGCGGTCGATGTTCATCGCGCCCATGGTCTGCGGGCCGGCGATGCCGTCGACGTCCAGGCCGTGCGCGCTCTGGTAGCTCTTCACCGCGCTGAGGGTGTTGGAGCCGTAGTCGCCGTCGGCCGTCGTACCCGCCTTGCTCTGGACCTGCTTCACCTTCGCGGTGAGCGCGGTCATGGTGGCGGGACCGGCGTCACCGTCCACGGCCAGGCCGTTGTCGCGCTGGAAGTGGCGCACCGAGTCGGTGGTCTGGGGGCCGTAGACGCCGTCGACACCGCTGAGCGGGGCGTAGCTGAGGCCGGCGAGGTCCCGCTGGAGCAGGCGCACGTCGGCAGCGTGGGCCTGGGACACCGCCGGGCCGAAAAACAGGCCGACCAATATCACGGCGAGGGCGAGTGTCACCGAGGTGACACGGGCGCCGACCGCACGCGTGGGCATGCGGAGGGTCGTTGTAGACACGTGGATTCTCTCCCAGTTGTCCCGGGGCATGCCCAGGAGGGATGGATGGAGTGGCGTGGGGGGGCTGGCCGGCGACGACCATCCTTGATCACGACGCCACCGTCCCTCCACCGTTGGCGGCAGAATGGGACGCTCTGGGACGTCCCACGCCGCTGACCTGCGGCTCAGCGATCACGTGGGACGGAGCCGTTGGCGGCAGGACGGGACGCCCCGGGGCGTCGCACGCCGCTGACCTGCGGCTCGGCGATCACGTGGGACGGACGTCGGCAGCGCTCGGAGCGGCAGCGGCGAAGACGACACGGGGTCCGACGAGTTGTCCCTCGGTGCCGGTGTCGGCCGCAGGTGTGAGGACGAGGCCGCTCGGGCTCAGTCGGGCAACAGGAAACGAGCCCGGCGTGCCGGAACACGCAGGGCCGCAGGCGGTTTGGCCGGCCCCGCAGGAGGAGCCCGATACTGCCCGGGATGCGCCGGCGGTCACATCATGTGACCGACAAGTGGTACCGCCGAGCCGCCGAATTCACAGTCGACGCCAGTCGCATGACGGCTGTCCGTGAGGAGAATCCGGGAGTACGAGCCGCTCTGGGGAGCGCCCGGGGAGAGTGTGCCGCGTAACGCGGCACGATTCTGAAACGCCCTGAAAGGCTGGGAGATCCCTTCCTCCCGGCCACGCCGACCGCCGTACCCGTGGCACCCGACCACCTGTACGGCATCGCTCCGTCCCTGCGGGCCGAACTGGCCTTCCTGCTGGGCGACATGCGGCCAGGATCACTTCAGATACCACTTCTGGTTGGACGTCCCGCCGCAGTCCCACAGCTGGAGCGGGGTGCCGTTGCCGGTGCCCTGGTCCTTGGCGTCCACGCATTTGCCGATCACGGTGTTGACCAGGTCGTGGGAGCTGTTGAGGGTGAAGCGCTGGGCCCAGCCACCGTTGCAGGTCGCCAGTCGGATGGCCGCGCCGTTCGACTTCGAGGAGCCGGCGATGCCCAGGCACAGGCCCATGGAGCGGACGCTGCCGTCGGACTTGAAGACCCACTTCTGCCAGGCGTCGCCGTCGCACCCCCACAGGCGCAGCGGGGAGCCCACCGTGCCGGCATGGGCGCTCACCTCGATGCACTTCGAGGAGCCGTAGCCGACGATCGCGTTCCCGGCCGCGGTGGCCGTACCGCCGCCGGAGGCGGTCGCCTTGCCCGTCGCCGCGCTGCCCTTGCCGGCGGCGGTGTGGGCGGCCTGGGTGTCGGAGGTGGTCCTGCCGGGGTGGGCCTTGCCGCTCTCCGCAGGCGAACTCCCTGCTGGGTCCACCCCGTTGGCCTTGCCGGGCTGCGCCTTTTTCGTGCCGTGTGCGGGACGGCCGCCGGCCGAGACGGACGGGGAGCCGGTGGGCTCCGCCGAGCCACCCGAGGCAAGCTGAGGAACGGCGCCGTCGCCCACGGCCGCGGCCTGCGGACCGGGGTCGTCGTGGCTCGGCAGCGCCATGAAGGCGACGCCGCCGAGGCCCAGGACGAGCAGTGCGCCGGCGGCCACCACGGCCCCGGCGACCCGCGCCCCGCGCTCCGGCTGGACCTCTGCTGCCCCGCCCTCGCCGCGGGCCCCGGCTTCGTCCGCTTTCGCCTCCCGCGGCCGGAACAGGCCGCGGCCCTCGGCGGTACGGGGCTCGGCCGCGCCGTCGGACGGGGCGGCGGGGGCGGTGGCGGCGTCCGGTGCCGATGCACCGTCGAACACGGTCGCGGGCGCCGCCGGTCCGCGGTCGGCGGCAGCCGGGGCCGGTGCGGACACGGGCGTGCGTTCGGGCGTGGGCGTCGGGGCGGGTGCGCTCTCGTGGTCCGGCGAGGACACGTACCCGGCATCGGGCGTGTTGCCGGCCTCGCCTGCGGCCCCCTGCTCTGCCCCGGAATCGGTCTCCGACCCGGCACCGGACGCGGTCCCGCCCTCGCTGTCGGTCTCCCGCAGCCACGGCAGCGGACGCTCCCAGACCGCCCGCTCCTCCCGCGTCTGCTGTTGCCCTGTCGTGTGCTCCATGTCCGCCCACCCGTCTCCGTGCCCGATGTTGCCCGGCGGGCGACTCTAGAGTCCCGGGAGCGGGCGCCCGCCGGTCGCGAACGGTTCTGCCCAGCCGGGCCGGAAACCCTTCCCCTCCGGGCGGAATTTCCAGGACAACGGACCGCGAGCCCGCCGGAACACGCGTCACCGCAGACACCGCGACCGTCTACAGCGTCCCCGCGCGCAGCGCGAAGGCCACCGCGTGGGTGCGGTTGCGCAGGCCCAGGCGGTTCATCATGGTGCTGACGATGCTTTTGATGGTGCGCTCGGAGTAGTTCAGCTTCTCGGCGATCTCCGTCGTCTCCAGGCCCTCGGCCAGCAGCCGCAGTACGTCGACCTCGCGGGTCTCCAGACCGGACGCGGTCAGCCCCCGCGGCCCCAGTACGTCGCGCTGGACCGCCCGTATGTGGTCGACGAGCCGGCCCTGCACGGGGAGCGGCAACGCGGCCCCGCCGTCGGCCACCGCCCGGACCGCCTCCACGACCTGGTCGTACGTCGCGATCTGACGCCACATCACCCCGCGCAGGCCATGGCGCATCGCCCGCATCAGATGAGCGTCGCCGATGTGCGACGTGACCAGCACGATCCCCATCCCGGGGTTGACGCAGCGGCCGACCACCGACTCCATGAGCAGCAGGGTCTCCTCGCTGACGTCCGGCGTGATCATGAGTGTCACGTCCGCGTGCGGGTGCTCCTCCTGGGGCAGCACCTTCAGCCCCGGGTACCTGTGCAGGCTCCAGACGGCCCCCTCGCCGGTGATCGGTTCAGCGGCGAGGACCGCGATCGAGATTGTCCTCAACGTCCTTGCTCTCCTTCCGGGTTCGCTTCCGGGGAGGAGTGTCACCGCACCGTCTTGACGCCGACTTGGCGTGCGCTTGCAGAGTCTGCCCCTGTGGCCAGGCTTCGCTGTCCGCGGGGGCGGACAGCGGCTGATGCGGCCCGGGCGCGAGCGGCCGCCTGCCTACTCTCCACGCGCGGATCCAGCCACGGGAACGCCGTAGGAGCAGAGATCAGGGAAGCAGAGATGAGAGCACGTTGAGCACCGTCGTCGCCAAGCGCTCGCCCCGCGCCGAAGGCCCCCCGATGCCGGAGGGCCAGGTGGAACTGGCCGAGCCCCCGGTTCTCGGCGAACCGGCCACCGCCGACTTCGGGTCGGTGATGACGTACCTGCCGATGGGCCTGGGGGCCGGGGCCATGGTGCTCATGTACTCGATCGGCAGCGGCGGCATGGCCATGTACATGATGACCGGGATGATGGGCGTCGCCATGATCAGCATGACGCTGACCCAGATCGGCCGACCCGGTGCGGAGCGGCGCCGCCGGATGCGCGCCGAACGCCGGGACTATCTGCGCTACCTCGCGCAGAAGCGGGTCCAGGCCCGGCAGGCGGCCGAGGACCAGCGGGCCGCGCTGCTGTGGGACAACCCCGGGGCATCCGGTCTGTGGGCGCTCGCGGCCGGCCATCGGCTGTGGGAACGCCGGCCGGGCCACGAGGACTTCGCCCGCGTCCGCATCGGCCTCGCGACCCGGCGCGCCGCGCTGGAGTTCCTGCCACCGCAGACCAGGCCGGTGGAGGACCTGGAACCGCTGTGCGCGATCTCGCTGCGCCGGTTCACCAAGGCGCACCAGACCGTTCCGCTGCTGCCCGTACCGGTCTCGCTCCGGCGCTTCACCAGCGTCGAGTTCACCGGCGACACCGAGGAGGCGGTCGCCCTCGCACGGGCGGTGCTCGGGCAGCTGGCTGTCTTCCACTCCCCGGACGAATTGCGGGTGGCGGTGCTCGGCGACGAGGCCGCGCGCCGCGAGTGGGACTGGCTCAAGTGGCTTCCGCACAACGCCCATCCGACGCAGGAGGACTCCGCGGGTCCGGTCCGCCTCGCCGCCGGCGACCACGACGAACTGCTCGACCTGCTCGGCCCCGACGTCCGCGACCGCCCCGACCACGACGCCGCCTCCTCGCCGAGCGTGGCCGAACCGTTCACGGTGATCGTCGCCCAGGGCGTGCGGCTGCCGGCGACCTCGCGGCTGCTGGCGGCCGGGCTGCGCGGGGTGGTGCTGCTGGACCTCACCGGCGCGGTGCCCGGCGGCCCCAAGGTGCTGCGGCTCACGGTCCGCGGCGGCCGGGTCGACTTCCCGAGCGGCGTCGAGAACGTCAGCGGCCACGCGGACCGGCTCGGCCCGGTCGAGGCCGAGACCCTGGCCCGGGCACTCGCTCCGATGCGCACCGCCGGTGGAGTCGACCTGGTGGACCGCCCGCTGGAGTCCGACTTCGACCTGGCCACCATGCTCGGCATCCGTGACGTACGCACCTACGACGTCGCGGCCAAATGGCGCCCCCGGCTGGCCCAGGAGGCCCGCCTCAAGGTGCCCGTGGGGGTCACCGAGGACGGCGAGATCGTCGAACTCGACCTCAAGGAGTCCGCCCAGGGCGGCATGGGCCCGCACGGCCTGCTGATCGGCGCCACCGGCTCCGGCAAGAGCGAACTGCTGCGCACGCTCGTGACGGGCCTGGCCGCCACCCACTCCTCGGAGATCCTGAACCTGGTGCTGGTGGACTTCAAGGGCGGGGCCACCTTCCTCAACATGGACCGGCTGCCGCACACCTCCGCCGTCATCACCAACCTCGCCGACGAACTCCCCCTCGTCGACCGCATGCGGGACTCCATCAACGGCGAGCTGATCCGCCGCCAGGAGCTGCTGCGGGAGGTCGGCCACGCCTCGCTGTACGACTACGAGAAGGCGCGCGCGGCCGGTCAGGACACCCTGGCCCCGCTGCCCTCGCTCCTGATCGTCGTGGACGAGTTCTCCGAACTCCTCGCCAGCAAGCCGGAGTTCGTGGAGCTGTTCGTGTCCATCGGACGGCTCGGGCGCAGCCTCGGCGTGCATCTGCTGCTGGCCTCCCAGCGGCTGGACGAATCCCGTATCCACCGGGTCGAGGGCCATCTGTCGTACCGGCTCGCCCTGCGCACCTTCTCCTCCATGGAGTCGCGCAGTGTGATCGGTACCTCCAGCGCCTACGAACTGCCGTCCGCCCCGGGCAACGGCTACCTCAAGGTCGACACCACCAACCTGGTCCGGTTCAAGGCCGCGTACGTCTCCGGCCCCGCGCCCGCCCCGGTGGACCCGGCTCGGACCGAGCAGCCGGAGGGCGTGGTCCGCGAGGTGACCGCCTTCGGTCTGGACCGGCACGGACCGCCGGCCGCGGCCCGCGAGGAGGAGTCCACCCGGCTGGTCTCGCTCGCCGAGGAGAATCTGCGCGGGCAGGACGCGGGGACGGGAGAGCAGGAGGACGGCGGCGAAGGTGCCGGGGACAGTCTGCTGGAGGCCTTCGTCGGGCGGCTGGAGGACAGCGGCCCGCCCGCGCGGCAGGTCTGGCTCTCCCCGCTGTCCGAGTCGCCGGGCCTGGACCAGCTGCTGCCCGGTATCGTGCCCGACCCGGACCGCGGCATGGGCGCCGCCGACCCCCGCACCCAGGGAGCGCTGCGTGTCCCGCTGGGCATGGTGGACCGCCCGTTCGAGCAGCTGCGCGAACTGCTGGTGGCCGATCTGTCCGGTGCCGACGGCCATGTCGGCCTGGTGGGCGCGCCGCAGACCGGGAAGTCGACCCTGCTGCGCACCCTGATGCTGTCGCTGGCCCTGAGCCACACGCCCCGCGAGGTCCAGTTCTACTGCCTGGACTTCGGCGGTGGCGGCCTGGTCTCCACCGCCGGGTTGCCGCACGTCGGTTCCGTGGCCACCCGGCTGGAGCGCGATCGCGTGCTGCGCACCGTCGAAGAACTCGCCCAACTCCTGGAACAGCGCGAGCAGTTGTTCGCGTCCAGGGGACTGGAGTCGATGGCCGCGTACCGGGCACTGCGCGCGGACGGCACGATCGACGACCCGTTCGGCGACGTGTTCCTGATCGTCGACGGCTGGGCGACGCTCCGCCAGGACTTCGACGACCTGGAGCAGCGGATCATGGAACTCGCCGCGCGCGGCCTCTCGTTCGGTCTGCACGTGGTGGCCGCCGCGGTGCGCTGGTCCGAAGTGCGGCCCCGGCTGCGGGACATGCTCGGCACCAAGCTCGAACTGCGGCTCGGCGACTCGATGGAGTCCGAGGTCGGCTCCCGCGCGGCGGCCGGCGTCCCGCACCGCCCCGGACGCGGTCTGACCACCTCCGGACACCACTTCGTGTCCGCACTGCCCCGGCTGGACAGCTCCTCGCGCACCGATGACCTGACGGCCGCCACCAAGGCCGCGGTCGCCGAGATCGACACGTTCTGGACCGGCCCCCGGGCACCCGCCGTACGCCTGCTGCCGACCCGGCTGGACGCCCGCCGGCTCCCGGCCCCCGCCGACACCCGCGACCTGAGGTTCTGCCTGGGCTGGGACGAGCAGCGGCTCGCCCCCGTCTGGCACGACTTCGGCACCACCCCGCACCTGCTGGTCTTCGGCGACGGCGAGACCGGCAAGACCAACGCCCTGCGCCTGGCCATCCGCGCCATCACCGCCCGCTACCGCCCCGAGGAGGCCAGGATCCTGCTGGCCGATCCCGGGCGCGGACTCCTCAAGGACGTACCCGAGGAGTACCGGGTCGGATACGTCGTCGACAACGACGCCCTCGGAAACCTCGCCGACAGCGCCGCGGTGTCCGTGGCCAAGCGGCAGCCCGGCGCCGACGTCAGCCCGGAGCGACTGGAGAAGCGGGACTGGTGGACCGGCCCGCTGCTGTTCGTCCTCGTCGACGACTACGACCTCTTCTCCGGCGCGCCCGGCACGCCCTCCCCGATGATGCCGCTGGTGCCGTTGCTGGCGCAGGGCGCCCACATCGGGCTGCACCTGGTCGTCGCCCGCTCCACCTCCGGCGCGATGCGGTCCGTCATGGATCCGCTGATCCGCCGGATGTGGGAGCTCGGCAACCCGGCGCTGCTGTTCTCCTACCCCAAGGAGGAGGGCAAGTTCATCGGCGAGGCCAAGCCCCGCACCCTGCCCGTCGGCCGCGCCCAGCTCGTCACCCGGCGCGCCGTCCAGCTCGTCCAGACCGGCCTGGTGCCGGCGGCCTCCGCCCCCACAGGAGCACGATGACCCCCGACGCCTCGACCGCCGCACCCGCCACCGGGCCTGCCGCCGTGTCCCTGCCCGTCCGGTCCACCGAGGTCTGCCGCCTCACCGTGGAGGCCCCGGACGGCCGGGCCGATCTCGCCGTCCCGGTCACCACCCCGGTCTCCGCCGTGCTGCCGGTGCTGCTGCGTCACGCGGCCGCCGGTCCCGGCCACCGGCCGGACTCCCAGGACACTCCTTGGGTACTGCAACGGCTCGGCGACGAACCCCTCGATCCCGAAGCGACCCCCGAGAGCGCCGGGCTGCGGGACGGCGACGTCCTGCACCTGCGTCCGGCCGAAGCGGCCCTGCCCGCCCTGCACTTCGACGACGTCTCCGACGGCGTCGCCCACACCGTCGGTGCCGGTCCCGGCCGCTGGCGCCCCGGGCTCACCCGGAACCTCGGCCTCGCCCTGGCCTGCGTGGCCCTGGTCGCGCTCGCCGCCGCGCTGCTCGGGGCGGGCCCCGGCCCGCTCACCGCGGTGGCCGCCGGGCTGATCGCCCTGGTGCTGGCCACGGGCTGCGCCACGGCCGCCCGGATGCGGGCCGACCAAGGCGGCGTCCTGGTCACCGGGGTCGGCGCGTTCGGCTTCGCCGCACTGGCCGGCACGACCCTGCGGGAGGGCCCGTCCGGTGGCTTCGCACCCGGCACCACGGGGGTGCTCCTGGCCGCCGGATGTGTGGTCGCGCTGGCCGGCGTGCTGCTCGCGCTGGGCACGCTTCCCCTGGCCGTCCCCGGCACCGTCCTACTCACGGCGGTCGCCGCCGCGGTGGGCGCGGGGCTCGCCGAGACCGCCGGGCTGCACGGCGTCCAGGCCGCCTCGGTCGTCGCGGTCGGCCTGTTCGTACTGGGGCACCTCGCCCCCCGGCTGGCCCTGCGCGCGGCCCGGCTGCGGGTGCCCGGGCTCCCGCACGACGCCGAGGAACTCCAGCTGGACATCGAACCGGAACCCGGCGAGACCGTGACCGGCCGGGTCACCGTCGCCACCGCCTGCCTCGACATGATCAGTGTCTCCTCGGCCCTGGTGTGGGCGGTCGCCCTCTGGCTGCTGGCCGACCGTGAGCACGGCTGGGCCGGCTGGCTGCTCCCGCTCTCGCTCAGCCTGGCCGTCCTCCTCCGCGCGCGCGGCACCAACGGCACCCTCCAGCGGGTCCCCGCCGTGCTGGCCGGCGCCTACGGTCTGGGGCTCGTGCTCATCGTCCGGGTCGCCCCCGCAGGTCCCGCCGCCCGGGCCGCCGTGCTCGCGGTGCTGCTGGCCGCCGTACTGCTGCTGCTCGTCGGTGCCCGGCGGCTGCCGCGGGCCCGGCTGCTTCCGATATGGGGGCACCTGGGCGACCTGCTGGAGACCGTCACGGCGATCGCCCTGCTGCCGCTGCTGCTCCAGGTGTTGCACATGTACACGTACTTCCGCGGCCTCGCCGGCTAGGAGCGGCACCCATGCAGACACGACGCGATCATGTACAGGCCTACCAGTTCGCCATGGGCCGCCTCGCCTCCGCCCTGGTCAGCGGGGACCCGGGCCGGGGCGACAGCCCGACCCGGCGGTCCTCGCTCGGCTCGGTCTTCGGGGTGGGCCTCGTGGCGCTGCTGTGCGCCGGGTTCTGGGTGTACGGGCTGATCTCCCCCGTCCCCAGGGACGACTGGCGCAAGGACGGCACGATCGTCCTGGAGAAGGACACCGGCAACCGGTACGTCTACGCGAACGGCGAGCTGCGCCCCGTGCGCAACTACGCCTCCGCGCTGCTCATCGCGGGCGGGCGCACCACGCCCGAGACCGAATCCACCGGGTCCCTGGCGGGTGTCCGGCACGGTACCCCGGTCGGCATCCAGGGCGCGCCGGACACCGTGCCCGACCCGTCCGCGCTGGCGACCGGGGCGTGGGCGCGATGCCTGCCGGGGACCGCGGCCGGCAAGGGGCAGACCCTTGTCTTCGGCCCGGCCGTCCCGCTCGCCGCCCTGCCCGCCGACCGGCAGGTGCTGCTCAGCGGGCCCAAGGGCAGCCGGTACGTGCTGCTGAACGGCGTCAAGTACCCGGTCCCCGGTGCCTCGACGCTGATCGCCCTCGGCATGGACGACCAGCCGGCCGTCCCCGCCACCGCCGACTGGCTGGCCACCGTCCCCACCGGCGCGGCGCTCGCCGCGCCCGTGCCACCCGGCTCCGGGAAGCCGGCCGGGAAGGTCGCCGGACACACCGCCGAGGTCAGCCAGGTCTTCCGCACCGGCACCGGCGGCACCGAGCACTACTACGTGATGCGCTCCGACGGCCTCGCCCTCGTCAACGCCACCGAGTACGCCCTGCTCGCCGCCCGTCCCGGCGCGCCGGCACCGCGGCAGGTCGGGCAGCCGGACATCGCCGCCGCCCCGGTCTCCGCGGACCACGGCACGACCGGCCGCCTGCCGGACCTGACCGGCGTCCACGCCCTGACCGGCGGCACCGTCTGCCTGACCGAACTCGCGGACGGCCGGACCCGGATCACCGGGGGCGCGGGCGGCGCGGGCGGGACCGTCCTGCCGGCCGGCGGTGGTGTGCTGGCCGTCCCGGACGACGGGAGGACCGAGTACCTGATCACCGAGCAGGGCCTGAAGTACCCGATCGCCGACGCCGACGCCGCGCGGGCCCTCGGGTTCGCCGACGCCAAGCGCCGGCTCACGCTGCCCGCGGGCGTCCTCGCCCTCGTCCCCGACGGTCCGGTGCTCAGCCGCATCGCCGCGGCGAAGGGCTGATCCCGGTGGGACGACTCCGGCTGCGCTCGACGCCCGCGGGCGATGCTCTGGTGATCCACCCCAAGGGCGGGTACGACGACCGGGCCGCCGCGTTCGCCCGGGGGATCGCCGATGACCCGCACCACACCGTCGCCGTGGTGGACCTGCCGGCCGACGCCGTCGCCACCGAATGGGAGTCGGTGGCCCGGCTGCTGTCGTCCGACCGGTACGGCAGCCCGCGGCTGGTCTTCGGCCGGGGCACGCGCGAGGACATCCGTACGGCCTGTTCCCTCATCGCCGACCGGCTCGGACGGGAGGTGCTCGCGCCCGACGGCGACCTCGTCCCGACCGTGAGCGGCGGCCTGTTCGTGCCGGGCGACGACGGCGCGGCCTGGCTGCGGTTCCGGCCGGGGCGCGACCCCGAGCCCGCTGCGCAGCGCTACCCCAAACCGCACTGGGAGTTCTCCGCGCCGGCCCGCACCCGGCCGGTGGGCGCTCACGCCGTCGCCCAACCGGTGCCCGCGGGCGTGTGGTTGCGGGGCACCGACCGGGATCCCCTGGCCGCCCACCACGGCCGCACGGTCGAGGCGGCGCCCACCGACCCGCACCTCTTCCTCGTCGTCCTCGGCAGCCCCGGCACCCCACCGCTGTCCCTCGACGACGTGACCCGCTTCTGGGACACCGTGCTGCCCAACGCCCGCCCCGCGGTCCGCTTCGTCCTGTACGGCACCCTCGACGCCCCCGCCGGGCACCCACCCGCCCAGTCCCTCGCCGACGCCCTGGCCCACCCGGTCACCCTGTACGACGACCTGCCCCCCGGAGACCCTGGTCCACCGACCGAGTCCACCTGCTTCCCCGCCGGGCCCGCCGCACCCGAGTGCTCCGCCGTCCCGCCCCCGCCGTCCATCCGTACGGAGTCCGGGGGCGCCGATCCCACGATGCCGGGGAACGCCTCGGCACCGGACACCGCGACGCCCGTCCCTCCGGCGATCGGGCCACCTCCGGTCCACGACCCGGTCCATCGGCACGGGGAGGCCGACGCGACGGATCTCTCGGAGGCGCCCACCGTACGCAACGGACCCCGCGTCGTACGAGACGCTCCCCCCGCCGACACCCCGGAACCCGAACCGGCAACGGCACCGGCACAGTTGCCGGCACGGTCGTCGCAAGCGGCTCCACAGCCCGCAGCCGCGCCCGCGCCCGACCTCGTCCCTGCCCTCGCACACCGGCTCGTGTCACCGGTCGCGCCCCGGTTCCGGTTGGAGTCCGCCGCGCCCGAGCCGGAGATCGTCGGCATCGACGACGCCTACGTTCTGGCGCCGGCGGGCGATCCGGTCGCGGGCACCGAATCCGCCCCGGGCGGCGAGGCTGCTGTGCCCTCGGTGTCCGAAGGGGCCGATGCCGTGCGGGTGCAGCCCGTGCCGCGGGCCGCGGCCTGTGCCCTGCCGCCGGAGCGGGGCATCGCACAGGAGCGGGACTGGCTTCGGCGGACGTTCAACGAGCAGTACAACGCGGTCGCCGGCTCCGTCTCGCGAGTGATGTCGGAGTCCCCGGGACTGCGCGGGCGGTCCAGGACCGAGGCGGCGGACGCGCTGACCGACCTGGTCGCCGTACGCCTCTATCTGTCCGGTGACAGCCGCCGGGCCGACGCGGCCGTACGCGAGGCGACCGCCGGGCCGCACATCCCGCTGGCCCGCTGTGTGACCGCGGGGCTGCGGCGGCTGCCCTCCTACCGGGGCCCGGCCCTGCTGCGCACCCGGCTCGGCGAGGCGGAGCGTGGCTGGTACCGCGAGGGCAGGACGGCCACCGAGTGGGCGTTCTGCCACGCCCGTACATCACTGCATCCCGGCCCGCGCGGCGGCGGTGCCACCGACGTGCTGATCTGGTCGATGACCGCCCGGCGGACCAGCTCGCTGGACCCGGACGTCCCCGACCGGGTGCTGTTCCTGCCCGGCACCGCCTTCAGGGTGCTGCGCACCGAGGGCACCGCCGTGCTGATGCGGGAGCTGTCGCCGTCGGAGACCGCCCAGCACGGCCGGGACGACGTGGCGGCGAAGCTCGACGAGATCGCCGTCAAGGGCCTGGAGAAGATCCTGGACGCGCTGGAGCGGGCCGGCACCGACGCCGCGGCCCGGAGCGCCGACCCGCCCGGGCTGATCGTGGCCCCGAGTGCGGTCCGTACAGAAGGAGCCAAGTCGTGAGCAGGCAGGTCCTGTTGGTCTCCCCGGACCGTCCGGGTGCCCACCGTACGATCGCCGACGCGCTGGCCGAGGCCGCCGAGGGAGCGCTGATCACGGTCGCCCCCGGCCGGTACGAGGAATCGCTCGCCGTCGTCCGGCCCGTGACCCTGACCGCGGAGGACGGCGCCGGGACCGTACAGGTGCACGCGCCGGCCGGGAGCACGGTCGTGGTGGACGCCGAGGCGGTGCAGCTGTCCGGGCTCGTCCTGTCGGGGTCCGACCGCGACGCCCCGGTCCTGGACCTGCGGCGCGGGCAGGCGGCACTGGACGGCTGCCGGATCGAGGGCGCGGCGTGGACGGCGGTGCTGGCCTGGCACGAGGGCACCCTGGCCGCCCGTCGCTGCCGGGTGACCAACCCGCACGGGGCCGGGGTGGTCGTCACCTCGGGCGGCGGCAACGTGCTCGCCGACAGCACGATCGCCGAGGCCGGATCCTCGGCGGTCGTGGTCGCCGAGCACGGCCGTCTCGACATACGGGACTGCCGTCTGGACCGCCCCCGGGGCAACGGGATCTGCGTCAACGGCAACGCCTCGGCGACCGTCGAGGCCACCCTGATCGCCGGCAGCGGCAAGCCCGCCGTCGCCGTGGAGCAGGAGGCGCGCGCCGCCCTGCTCCGGGTCACCGTGACGGGCAGCACCGCCCTCGACGCGTATCTGACCGGGCGGGGCGAGACCACGCTCACCGACTGCACGTTCTCCGGTTCGGGCGGCCAGTCCGTGCACATCGCCGACGGCGCCGCCCCGCACCTGCGCGGCTGCACGGTCGGCGGCGCGGCCCGCAGCGGCGTCCAGGTCACCGGGGGCGCCCGGCCCCGCCTGGAGGACTGCGAGATCACCGGCACCCCGGTGGGACTCCATGTCACCGGCGCGGGAACCGCCGTCAGGGCCACGGGACTCGTCGTCCGGGACGCCGCGACCGCCGCCGTGCAAGCCGCCGACTCCGGAGCGGCCGAACTGGAACGGCTCGCCGTCAGCGGCACCGCGGGCGCCGGGGTGCGGGCCCAGAGCGGGGCCCGGCTGACGCTGCGGGACGCCGAGATCGCGGTGAGCGGGGGCGGTCAGGGGCTGACGCTGGCCGGGTCGGCCAGCGCGTTCATGGCCGGTTCCGTGCTGCGCGGCTGCGGTGCGGTCGTCGGCGAGGACGGGGAACTGACCGCTCACGACACCGAGTTCACCGGTTCGCCGGACGACGCCGTGCGGGTCCTGGCCGGCGGTTCGTTCACCGCCGTCGGGTGCCGGATGACCGGCGCGCGCGGTCAGGGCCTCAACGCCCACCCGGACGCCCGTACGGACCTCGGAAACTGCGCGGTTCAGGACAACTCCGGTGACCGGGTGTCCGACGAGGCCCGGGACGGCTTCGGTCCGATCGGTGCCGCTGCCGGGACGGATGCCGGTACGGATGCCGAGGCGGGTACGGATGCCGATGCCGGTGCCGGTGCCGATGCCGGTACGGGTCCGCTGGCCGAACTGGACGCTCTGGTCGGTCTGGAGAGCGTCAAGCTGGAGGTCACCGGCCTGATCAACCTCAACAAGATGACCAAGCGGCGCACCGAGATGGGTCTGCCGATGCCCCCGATGAGCCGCCACCTCGTCTTCGCCGGGCCGCCCGGCACCGGCAAGACGACCGTGGCCAGGCTCTACGGCGCGGTCCTCGCCGAACTCGGCATCCTCGGCCAGGGGCACATCGTCGAGGTGGCCCGCGCCGACCTGGTCGCCCAGATCATCGGCGGGACCGCCATCAAGACCACGGAGGTCTTCAACCGGGCCCTGGGCGGAGTGCTCTTCATCGACGAGGCGTACACCCTGACCAACCAGTCGCGGGGCACCGGGCCGGACTTCGGCCAGGAGGCCGTCGAGACGCTGATGAAGCTGATGGAGGACCACCGCGACGAGATCGTGGTCATCGCGGCCGGCTACTCCGAGCACATGGAGCGGTTCCTCGCCTCCAACCCCGGTATGGCGTCGCGTTTCGCCCGGACCGTCGAGTTCCCCAACTACGACCCCGGGGAACTGGTCACCATCGTCCGGGGCCTGTGCGCCAAGCACTACTACGAACTGTCCGAGGACGCCCTGGCCGCGCTGTCGCACTACTTCGAAGCGGTCCCCAAGGGCCCGACCTTCGGCAACGGCCGGGTCGCCCGCCAGGTCTTCGAGTCGATGATCGGCGCCCAGGCGTCCCGGCTGGCGACTCAGCCACCGGGCCACGACAGCGAACTGAGCCTGCTGACCGCCGCCGACGTCACCCCGGCTCCCACACCCGCCAGGTCCAAGCCCCCCGCGGCCGCCGACGGCGAATCTGTCACGGGTGGTGCGGGTGGGAACACACAGGCCGAAGGCGAAGCCGAGGCCACTCGCCACCTCACCGACCTCACCGGCCTCACCCCCGTCACCGACGCGCTGGCCGCCCGTCTCGACGCCCTCGTCAAGCTGGGCCAGGGCACCGCAGGTCTCGCGGACGTCGTGCTGGAGGGAACCCAGGGCAGTGGACGCCGCGCGGTGGCCGCCGCGTACGCCAGGGCACTCGGCGAGCTCCGGCTCGTACCGTCCGGCGCGTTCACGCACGTACCGCTGTCGGCGGTCCCGGCCCGCTGGCCCGCACAGCCGCACGCGTTCCTCGCCGACGTGTTCCGGCGCGCGGCCGGCGGCCTGCTGGCGGTGACGGCGGACCCCGCCTTCGTATCCCGGCCGGAGACCGAACGGCACGCGGTCGTCAACGCGTTGACCGCGCAGACGGCGGCCCGAGAGCCGTACGGCACGGTGCTCGCGCTCTGTGGCAGCGCCCCGTACCTGAGCGAACTGCTGCGCTCCCGCACCGATCTCGCCGAAGGCTTCGCCGAGTACCTGCGACTGCCCGCCTGGACCGGCACGGGACTCGCCGAGCTGACCCGACGGCGGCTCACCGCACTGGGCTTCGAGGTGCCCGACGACGTCCTCGCGGCGCTCGCCGCACAGGACCCCGCCGGTGGCGTGTACGGCGCGCACCGGCTGGCGGAGCGGCTCGCCGCCCGCGCGGGCGCCCCCGCGCTGGTCCTCGCCGACCTGGCCGGTGAACTCCCGCTGGAGGAAGCACTGTTGGCCCACTGACGGACCGCAGGGACAGAGAATCCCGCCCGCCGGGGCAGCGAGTCCCGCTTCCGGGCCGTGGGCGCGTCGCCCCGGACCATCATCACGAATCGAACGAGCGCGACTGACCGACCAGGAGAGGAACGGCCATGGCAGCCAACATGAGCACATCGGTGGACACCTCGGGCATGAGGATCGCCCAGGGCAGCTTCCAGACCGCCCTGGACGAGGTGAACAGCACCTACACCCAGATGCAGAGCCAGATCGACACGCTGCGCAGCAGCTGGACCGGTGACGCGTCCGCCACCTTCCAGGGCGCCATGAGCACCTGGCTCACGGACTTCGGCACCGTCAAGCAGCAGTTGGAGCTGATGCTGCAGAAGCTGCAGGCCAACACGGGCAGCTACGACACCACGCACCAGAACACCTCGGACGTGGCGACCCAGCTCCACAAGACCATGTCCACCCCACTGCCCGGTTTCTGAGCCCCCGCCACCCCAGCCACACACGAGGAGCGCCCCATGCCCACGTACACCGTCAACATGAACCAGGTCGAGTACGTCGTCGGTGAGATGTCCGCGATCAGCAACAAGATCCAGGCGGCCCTGACCGAGCTGGACGACAGCGCCAAGGTCCACCTGAGCGAGTGGACCAGCGACGCCCGCGCCACCTACGACGCCGCCAAACTCAAGTGGGACGCCGCGGCCGCCGACATGGTGACCCAGGCCCAGAACGCCACCAACTCCCTCGGCCAGATCAACGAGTCCTATTACGCGGGCGAGCGGCACGGCGTGAGCCTCTGGGACCAGTGACATGACGGACGGCATCAGCGCCCAGAGCAACAGCGACCAGAACAGCACCACCACCGCCTACAACGACGGCCACACACAGGCCACTGGGGAGAACCACTACCACGGCGGCACGGACGTCCTGCACGCCCCCGGTATCCTCACCGACCTGCATCCCTTCGTGCCCCCGCCGGTACCCGGCGGCGACGGCCACAACGGAACCTCGGTCAGCACGCCGTCGCTGGACCTGTTCGCCTCCCACATCGACCAGCTGATCCAGCCGGTGCGCAAGGTCGCCACCGGCCTGAGCGAGGTGTCGGTCGCGCCGGGCGCCTTCTACCACGCCAACGAGATGCGCAAGACGGTCAACGGCCCGAACGGCGACCAAGGCCTGAAGCAGAGCTACGGCAACGCTCTCTCGGCCCTGGTGCGGGGCCTGACGGACCTGCGGGACGGCGTGCGGACGCTCAGCGCGAAGTACGCCTCGACCGAGGAGGCGAACAACATGACGGCCCAGGACCTCGCGGACGCCTTCACCACCAGCACCGCCGACTTCAACACGATGATGACGTCCAACAGCGGCACCGGCATGACCACCACCGGGACCGGCACCACCACCGGTACGGGCGACTCGAACAGCCACACCGACACACAGACCACGACCGCCTAGGCGCGGGCATCGGTGGCTCCACGGGAGGGCGAGAGTGCCGGACTACAACAGCAACGGCTTCCATCAGGGCAGCGACGGGACGATCTTCGGCGACCCCGACAGCAGCGGAAGCGTCGCGGCCTACGAGAACTGGGACTGGAAGCAGATCAAGGCGGCCATCTACGGCATGTCCTCCGGGGTGGAGACCGAGGCCAACCTGGCCCACGCGCGGGCCATCGCCGACCCGCAGTCGCTGCTGGACGCGGCCAACGCCTTCTACCACGTGCAGCGGACCCTGGAGGGCGTCACGAAGAGCCTGGTCGACCAGGCCAAGGCTCTCGCCGGTGACAACGGGCCGTGGGGCGGCGGCGCGGCGGACTCCTTCCTCGACATGATGACCAACTTCTCCCGTCAGGTGAAGGCCAACGCCGATGTCCTGTCCGGGGGTTCGACCGGTGACCACTCCATCCCCCACCAGCTCGCCAACAACGCGATCGCCTTCCAGAGCGCGCAGAACAAGCTCGCCGAGATCGACACCTGGTACGCCAACCAGGCCATCGCGATGCGCGTCACACCGATGGCCGACGGTCTGATCCCGATCAGCCAGAAGCCCGAGCTGGTGGCGATGATGAACGAGGACATGCGGGCCGTGCTCAAGAGCCTGGCGCACTCCTACCAGGTCACCACCGACGTGATCGTGAACCCGACCCCGGTGACCTCGCCGACGAACCACCCGGACGGCTCGGGCAACGACAGCGGCCTTCCGGATCCCGACGCGACCCCGGACCTCCACGGCCCCGACACCGGAATCGGCGACGGCCTCGGCGACACCGGAAGCCTGTCGGACCTCTCCGGCTATCCCGACACCGGCCTGGAGAGCGGTTCCGGCATCGGCGACGGCCCCGGCGGCGTCGGGGATCTCGGCGGCCTGGACAAGTCCGGCGACCCGACCGCCTACCCCGGGGGCCTCGGGCTGGACGACCCCGGCCTCGACGGCAAGGGACTGGACGGCACCGGCCTGGGCGACCTCGGCCTCGACGGCCTGGGCAGCCTCGACCCGTCGGCCCTCGACAACGCGCTGAACCCCCTCGCCTTCCCCGGCCTCGGCGGCCTGGCCGGCCTCCGCGGTCTCGGGGCCGACGGGAAGAGT
The DNA here is from genome assembly GCF_053598255.1 of Streptomyces sp. NPDC001157. Taxonomy (NCBI): domain Bacteria; kingdom Bacillati; phylum Actinomycetota; class Actinomycetes; order Kitasatosporales; family Streptomycetaceae; genus Streptomyces; species Streptomyces sp. NPDC001157. The sequence continues at coordinate 86,369 of NZ_JBSFJW010000013.1, read as the reverse complement.
TCCCTCGGCGGCCTGTCCACGGCCGACCCGGCCGCGTTCGGCGACACCGGACTCGGCGACGGCATCGGCGACGGGCTCACCGACGGGCTGGGCAGCGGCCTCACCGACGGCCTCGCCGCCGACTCGCTCTCGCCCGCGCAGCTCGCGACGTCCTCCGGGATGCCGTACATGCCCGGTATGGGCGGCATGGGGTCCAACGGTGCCGGCCAGACCTCCGAGCCGACCGACGCATCGGGGTTGCTCGACGCGAGCGCGGACCCCTGGGAGGGCGAGGAGACGCCGGGCGGCGACGAGATCGGCTCGGAGCTGGGTGCGGCGGCGGGTGGAGAGGGCCTGGGCATGGGCGGGGTGCCGTACCTGCCGGGCATGGGCGGTACGGGCGTGTCCGGTGCGGGCCGGGACGGCACCGGCGAACGGACCGACGCCTCCGGGCTGCTCGACCCGAGCAGCGAGGCCTGGGAGGGCGAGGAGGAGTCCGGCGACGACGAGGCCGGCTCGGTCGTCGGCGCCCTGCCCGGGGTGCCCTACCTGCCCGGCTTCGGCGCGACCGAAGGCGTGGCCCGCACCGGCGCGACCCGCCCGGCCGAGGAGGGCGCCACGGAGGAACGTACGGCCCCCGGCACCCCCGAAGCCGCACCCGCGCCCGAACCCACGGCCGCCGAGGCACCGGTCGCGGTCGGATCCGACGGACGGCCTCTGCCTGCGGACGACGCCGACGACGGCGAGGAGGACTTCTCCGCGTGGGAGGCCGGCGCAGCCGGCGCCGGCGCGTTCGTCCCCCTGCTGTGGGCCGTGCGCGGGGAAGGCGACCGGGAAACGGACCACCAGGAGGGTGAGCCGGGCGAGTCCGGTGAGCCGCGCAGCACCTGGCAGCCGGACCGCACCGGCACGGCGTCCCCGGGCGGTGCGCAGGCCGGCGTCCTGGGGGAGGCGTTCTGCGGCGACGGGGGCCCCGAACCGGAGGAGCCCGAGGAGCCCGAGGAGGAACCGGAGGAGGAGCCGGCCGCCCGGGGCATCGCGGACCTGCTGGTCCAGCACGAGAGCACTTGGGGCGCCGTACCCGGCGACTCCACCGCCTCCCTCTGACCGCGCCCCATCCACATCCGCCGACACCGTCCGAAAGGAGACCTGTTCACGTGCCCAGTCCGTACGACCAGCAGATCGAGGACCTGCTGGCCCAGTACCGCCGCCAGCGCGAGGAGGCCGCCGAGATCCGGCGCCGTATCAACGGGACGACGTCGACCGTGACCGCCCCCCGGCAGACGGTGAAGATCACCGTCGGCGCCCAGGGGGACGTCACCGCCATCGAGTTCCCGACCGGCGCCTACCGCCGGATGCCGCCGAAGGAACTGGCCGACGTCCTGCTCGCCACGCTCCGGCAGGCCAGGGCCGAGGCACTGGAGGCCACCGCCGCAGTGCTCGCCGGCCAGTTGCCGCCCGGCGTGACCGTGCCCGACCTGCTCCAGGGCCGGGTCGACCCGGCCGCCGTACTGCCCGAGGACCCGGCCATGCCCGACTCCGTACGCGACTACGTGGACCACGGCTTCCAGGGAGGCTCCTATGAGTGACGGCACCTTCTCCGTCGACACCGAGCGGCTCGACCAGGCCGCCCCGCAGATGCAGGAGCTGGCCGCGCGGATCAGGTCCATCGCCACCAAGCTGGACGGCCGCCTGGAGTCCCTCGGCGCGTGCTGGGGCGACGACGAGAGCGGACGGCAGTTCCTGGAGCAGTACGCCGAGCCCAAGCAGCAGCTCAGCGAGGCGATCACGGGCGTGGGCGACGTCCTCGACAGCACGGTCGACGGCATCCGCACCATGGCCAAGGGGTTCGCGAGGACCGAGGAACAGAGCATCGAGGCCGTACGCTCCCTGACTCCCGCCACCGACTCCGTGACGGGGATCGGCTCCTCGTCGCACCGCACCCGGCGGTGAGTCTCCGGGTATGAGCGTCGAAATGCCCCCGGAGCTGGCCTGGGTCTCCCGGCTGGCGGTCGGACAGTCCTGGCCGAAGGGCGATGAGGACGACCTGCACGCCCTCGGCCTGGCGTGGCACGAGGCCGCGCGTGAGCTCAAGGGCATCAGCGGGGAGCTCGGCTCATCCGGCAACGGAGTCCTGGAGAGCGTGGGCGGGCAGGTCGCGGAGGAGTTCCGCAACTTCGTCACGCAGTTGCAGGCCAGCCTGCCGGAGATGGCGGAGTCCGCGCACCAGCTGGGAAAGCTCGGCAAGCACACCGCCGTCCAGGTCGAGTACGCCAAGTACATGATCATCGGCCAGCTCATCCTGCTGGCCGCGCAGATCGCGCAGTGGATCCTCTTCGCGCCCGAGGTCATACCGGCGGCCATCACCGAGACCCGGGTCGCGGTGAAGATGATTCTGCAGCGGCTGGCCATCTCGGTCGCGACCGGCGTCGCCCTCAACGTCGGCCTCGACGTGGCCGTGCAGACCATCCAGTTCCTCAAGGGCGACCGCACCCAGTGGTCGAAGGAGAACACCGTCTCCGCCGTGGTGTCGGGTGCCATCGGAGGAGGCATGGGCGGCATCTTCTTCGGCGTGGGCAGCGTCCTCAGGCCGAAGTTCGCGCACTCGCTGCTCGGCAAGGGCATCCTCGGCGCGGCCACCGGCCTGAGCACCGCCGGGATCATGTACCGCATCTACAAGAGCGGCGAGGACGACCTCGACGTGTCCGTCAGCGCGGGAGTCGTGGGCGCGCTGGGCGGTGGCGGCAAGCGGCGCTTCGGCGGCGGCAAGGGCGACACGGTCAAGGTGGACCCGGTCCATGTGAACGTACCCGGCGCGCTCAAGTTCGACGTACCCGGGCCGATGTCGGCCGAGAAGACGGCGCTTCCCGGTACGGACACCGTCAAGGAGAAGACCGGCGACACGAAGACGGCCGGCACGAACGGGACCGGGAAGGAACGGGGCAACACGACCACACCCGGCACCAAGACTCCCGGTGCGGGACACGGCGTCCCCCGCACCGGGAACTCCACCCCCACGCACGGGACGGCCCACGGCACGTCCACACCCGTCGCCGCCCGGCACGAGCAAGGGCTGCCCGGATTCACGACCACCGTCACCACAGCGCAAGCCACCACGACGTCCACCACCGCCGGTTCGTCCGCCACTCGCACCGCAACGACGGCCACCGCACCGGCCCGCACCAGCGCAGGCGTCGGCAGCATCGCCGGTACGGCCGGCCCGTCACCCTCCCTCCGCACGGAGACGGGAACATCTGCCGGTACCGAGACCGGATCGTCCGTCCGTACCGAGACCGGATCGTCCGTCCGTACCGAGACCAGCACATCCGTCCACACGGAGACCGGCGCATCCGTCCGTACGGAGACCGGCGCATCCGTCCACACGGAGACCGGCACACCACCGGCCACCGACACCCGCGCGCAGGCCGGCACACCGCCGAACGGCGACACTCTCACACAGGCCGGACCGGAAGCCGTCAAGACGACGGGGTCCACCGCGGCCGTGACCACGGAGACCAGGGCCGCAGAGGCCGGGGCCGCCCCGCACGGACACGCTGCCGTCGCAGAGACCGCGACGACAACCGCACCCCACCGGGAGGCCGCCGCCTCCACCCCGGACCCCACGCCGCCCCCCGGCGAGTCACCCCGGGCACCCGCACCCCGTATGAGGCTCGACCGCACGCCCCGCTTCGTCGTCCGGTCCGCCTTCGAAGCCCGCCGCTTCATGTACCGGGACGAACCCGTCACCGACGTGACCGTCCGGGTGGCGTTCCGCGAAGGCGGCAACGGGCACGACGTCGACGCCGTCTGGCAGCGGATGTCCGAAGGCGTCCAGCAGTACCTCAACGACCCCGGCTACCGCCTCCCCCACGGGGACCGCCTGCACGTCACCGTGCTGCATGCGCGCCCCGGCGAGGAGCCGCATCTGACGGTCGACCTGGTCGGCCACGACCGGCCCATGGACCAGCAGTCGTGGTGGGCGGACGCGCAACCCGTCGACTTCGCGCACGAAATCGCCCACAAGGCACTCGCGATGCGCGACGAGTACACCGACGAGACCGCACCGCAGCGCGCCGACGTGAAGGGCAGTCTGATGGGCGACTACCGTGCCGCCGCGCCCGGGGGGCTGCGGCAGGGAGGGCTGCGCGACCGCCATCTGCAGCTGGCCTTCGCCGTGATCGGCGACCTCGGCGAGGCGACCGCCACCCGGCACGCCGACCAAGACCCGGCGTCCGTCGCCCGCCCGCACGACGAGACGCTCCCGCACGACGAGGAGTGGGCGCGGGCCTGGCACGGCGCCAAGGTCCACGAGCGCCGCCACGCATGGGTGGACCCGGTCTCCGACCCACTGGGCGTGGGCCGTGGTCTGCGCCCCGTCGCGGACGGCGGGCGGACCACGCCGGCTGTGGACCCACGCACGCTGCGGGCCGATCAGCCCAGGGTCTCCTCGTCCGACAACTCGATGATCATGCAACCCGGTTACGCGTCCGGCGACCAGTTCGGCATCCTCATGACGCTGCTCGCGGAGCCCAACCGGCATGTCCTCATCGCGGGCGGTCCCGACGCCGGCCAAAAGAATCACAACCCGACACTGGACAAGTCGCGGGCCATCGAGAGCTTCTACCGGGAGAACGGGATCGGCCCCGAACGCATCTGGCGCGCAAACGTCGACAAGCTGGAACAGAAGGTCGCCTGGCGGGAGCTGAACAAAGAGGCCGCACGGATCGCCAGAGAACATTGGGGGAGCACTCAAACATTCGACCAGATGTACCAGCGAAGGGAGCAGTCGGGAGGAACCGGCCCCAAGTTGCTCGGCGTCGGCAACGGCACCGACTACGTCGCCAGCCACTTCTCCCCGGAGCATCGGTCCACGTTGCGCAGCGCGTTGCGCCTGGATGATCACCGGGACGCGGAGATCACCGCATGGCTGGCCGGGCGTGGAATACACCTCCCGCAGGGCGACAAGGGCGTTCTGGTGCTCTGGTCCCGGTTCACCGGCAAGTCCGCGCAGTGGTCGTCCCTGCGCAGCCGAATGGAGCACGACACCAGCTTCGAAGGCACGCGCCAGCTGCTGCGGAACCTGGCGGCCGACTACAAGGCGGTGATCATCACCGGCGACCCGCACCCCGACCCGGCCAAGGCGGGCAAGTGGGACGAGCTGGTCCAGGAGATGCGCACCGAGCTGGGCAACGACAACATCCACAACCTCACCGCCTTCTGGCGCGGGCCGAAGGACGAGCTGGGTACGTGGGGAGGGGACACCCGCACGGGCCAGTTCAAGTTGTACGACCATCTGGACCGGCAGCACGGCGGAGTGCAGCACATCGGTTTCCGCTCCGGGAACCTGGAGTCCGTGGCGCTGATCGGTCACAGAGTCCGCTATCTGGAAGAGAAGGACGCGTCCGGTTCCAAGCGGATGGAGGCGTGGCACGAGGCCCGGAACGGGAGAACCCGCAGCGGCGGTCTGGCCCCCGGCTACGAGCGGACCGTCGTCAAGGAGCCGGCGACCGCCTCCGGCCGCTACTCCAAGAAGCACGAGCTGCTCCTGAAGAAGAAAGCCCAGCAGTACGAGCCACCGGCGCTGAACTCCGCGTACCCGAAGCCGGTGGAGGTGTACGCCAAGGAACGCGGCTTCGATTACACGGACGTCCAGAAGATCCGGGCCGACCTGCGGCTCGCCGAAAGCCCGCAGGGGCGGGCGGAGTTCGACGCGAAGCGCCTGGACGCGGTCCGACGCCGGTTCCGGAACGTGGCCACGGCGATCAGACAGGCCCCCGAGTACCGGCACCAGGCCAATAAGATCGAAAAGCGGTACCTGGCTCCGATCGAGAGCTTCCTGAACACGGACGCGGCAGAGTTTGAGAACGGCAGCAGCGGAATGTACGCCGCGTTCGTCAAGAGTCACATGCGCGCCTTGCCGCGCGTGTGGGACCTGCACCGGACCTTCGAGGAGAACGCGCGCCGCCTGCAGCAAGCCACGCACAGCGGCGACGAAGTCCCGGCCCGCGCACCGGTGGCGGACGGCGTGGTCACGCAGTCCGACGGCACGGCGACGATGACGCGGCCGCCGCGATCGGAGAGCCCTGAAGAGCAGCCCCAGGAACATCCTTCGCTCTCCGCCGTCCCGAACACCGACGGCTTGGGCGAACTGCGCCAACTGCCGTCCTCCGGGGCGACGGAGGAGCAGGCACGGCCGCGCGACGGAATGCCCGAGGCCGAGGAGATCAAGGCGGAGTCCGTCAACGACCCGACAGTCCAGCCGAGTTCCACCACCGGCCTCCCCGAACCGTCACTCACCGACCCGAATCCCGGCGCCGACCAGCCCCGACCACCCCTCGCTCACACCGATTCGCCCCCTGTCCGCGCCGACTCCCCTCTCCCCCGCGCGAGTTCCCCTCTCCCCCGTGCCGAGTCGCCCGCGCTCGCCCCGCCGGAGTCCGAGACCTCGACGCGGCCCGCTCACCGCGAGGCGCCGGTCGTCGAGCCCGAAGCCGCTTCCTCGGACGTCGCCAAGGCCGCCCCCACCGAGCCCGAATCCGAACCCAGGCCCGAACCCACGCCCCAACCGATCGTTGCCGAACCCGAGGCCGCTTCCTCGGACGTAGCCAAAACCACCCCCACCGAGCCCGAACCGAGACCCGAACCCACGCCCCAACCGATCGTCGTCGAACCCGAGGCCGCTTCCTCGGACGTAGCCAAAACCACCCCCACCGAGCCCGAACCCGAACCAAAGCCCGAACCGATGGTCGTGGAGCCCGACGGCGACCCCGCGACCCCGCCTCCACCGGGCGACGACCCGGCCGTGCCCGAGCCCGTGGACCGCGCCGTGCCGTCCCCCACACCGCCCGTCGGACCGCGCGCCCAGCTCCCCCGCTCCTATGAACTGTCGCTGGCGGGTATCGAGATCACCGACGCTCCCGGTCCCGAACAGCTCCGCGCGCGGGTGCTGCAGTCCCTGCCCACCGCGCACCGCACCGAGCCCCAGGTCGTCCAGAAGCTCGACGCGGAGTTCGATCCGGCCAACTTCCGGGCCAGGCACGACGAGATGGTGAACGGCGGCCGGCGCTTCCGGCTCTGGGTCGGAGGCGCCCCGCACGAGGTCGTACTCACCGCCGAGCCCGGCAAGTGGCGGCTGCGGGCCGAGCAGACTCCGGCCGAGGAGAAGGACACGAAGGGGTTCGAGAGGTCCGCCGAGGCCAAGCGCCAGGCCGAGCCGAAGAAGACCTCCCTCACCGCGTCGGAGGCGGGCCTCGAACTCGCCCCCACCGTGATCCGCCCCGTCCCGGGCCACGACGACCAACTGGCCATGGTGACCCCCTCCGTCAAGGTAGGCGGCGCCAGCCACGCGACGGACACCTCGGTGAAGTCCGGCTCCGAGACGGGCACGAAGACCACGCTCACCGGGCCGACCGACACCTACGTCTCCCGGTTCCGCTACAAGACATTCGTCTTCGGCCCGGACGGCCAACGGCTGCCACGGCCGGCCGACGGAGCCTTCGACGCGGACGTGACCGCGGAGATCACCCGCGCGGAGACAGACCGGCCCGACGGCCTGTCCGCTTCGTGGCAGGGCTGGGAGAGCGACCACCCCGGCCGGGCTGAGGGCCGTCCGCTCGACGTCACGGGGCTGAGCGAACTGCACAAGGGCGTCTTCCGCCAACTCCCGCGCGAAGAGCGCCCCGACGGCACCGCGCACGACGACATCCTCGAATTCCTGTCCCCCAAGAACATCGTCGACGGCTTCGAGCACGCCGCCGGCTGGGGACTGACCTCCAAGCGGCTGGACCTCTCCGACGGCGGCCACGCCTGGCTCCGGCTCACGCTGGAGCCCACGACCTCCACCCACGAGGGCACGGTCTCCGACAAGGACACCTTCACCAGCAAGGAGAGCGGCGAGCACGCCGCCGGCCGGAGCGACACCTCCACGTGGAGCCTCGGGCTGAACGGCGGCGGGATGCGGCGGTTGTGGGAGAGCCCGCAGACCAAGGAGTCCACCTGGCTGACCGCCACCGGCGGCTACACCTACGCGCACAACCGGGCGCACGCGGAGAAGGGCAAGCAGACCTTCTCGCTGGAGCACAGCCTGGAGCACGCGGGCACGGGCGACCTGGTCAGGACGGCGGTCCGGTTCCGCGTCGAGGTGCTGCGCGAGCATCTGTCCCCCGGCACGGACGGCCTGCACGCGGTCCGCCGGGAGCCCGACCCCGGCCCCGCACGCGGACAGGCCCCCCGCGACGAGGAGAACCCGCCCGCCGTCCCGACCGGTGAGGTCGTCCGCCTCCGCCCTCACCCGGCCACGACCGCCGCCGCCGAGGACACCGCGCCCGGCACTTCCTCCGAGGCCTCGTCCAGCACCTCCCACGCGGCCGGCACCGGCATCCCGGGCACCGACACCGCCTCGGACACCCGCCCCGTGCCCGCCGATCTGCGCGCGCCTCTGACCGCGCAGCGCACCACGTTCGTCGACGTCCCCGGCTCGCTGGAGCTGGAGCGGCACATCACCGACCGGCTGCGCGAAATGGCCCCCGGCATCCTGCCGCCGGCCGACGGCGCGGAGGGCCGCGTCACGCCCCAGGCCATGGAGAACCAGCGCCTGCTGCGCGAACACCTGTCACGGTCCGGCCTGCGCGCCGCCGGCGGACAGCTCCTCGACGGCACCTTCCGGATCACCCTGGACGCCTCCCACCTGCCGGGTCTGCCCGGCCGCACCTACCAGGTCGTGATCGGGGCCCACACCGATCCGGGCCGCCACGACGGAAGCGTGGCGACGACCGCGAAGACCACGGTGACCCGGAGCCACGCCTCCGACAAGGGCGTGACCCGGAGCAGCAAGCACACCCTCGGTGTCAGCGGCAACGGGCGCCGCGCACTCAACCCGCGGGACACCGTGCGGGTGTTCGGGCTGGGCGGCGTCGACGGCTCGTACGCCCCGTCCCGGCAGACCGTAGCGTCCAGCGAGATCCAGGCCAAGCGCGCGTTCCAGCACAAGGGGCAGGCGGACGCGTTCAGTTACCCGGTGCGGTACCGCGTTCTGGTCGGCCCGTACCGGGAGGGCGACCAGCCGACCGCAGTGCCCGACGGCCGCGGTGACGACGAGCGGGGCCAGGACCTCGTGCATGAGGTCGTTCCGCCGGACGACGCCCGACTGCGCGTCGAGGTACGGCGACCGGAGGCCTCCGCGTCGGCACCCCGCTATCTGCGGTCGCCCCGGCTGCCCCAGTTGCACGCCGTCACGCACGTCGCCGACGAGGCCGGGTTCAGGGAGCAGGCGCGGACCGCGCTGGAGCACGCGTACGAGTCCCGCCGGGACGACGGCGAGCCGCACATCCCCCCACTCGACGAGGCCGTGGCCGACCTGACCGGCCGGGCCCAGCTGCCCGGGCTGATCTCGGCGTCGCACTCCGGCTGGGCCAACACGCTGGACCGGCACGTCGGCACCGGCCGTAGACCCGACACCGTGGGCCTGTCCGTGCGCACCCGGCTGACCGAACTGAACTACCGGGAGACGCTGTCCGGGAAGGGCACACTCGACCTGGAGCTGAAGGCGAGCGGCGGCACCGCCGTCACGGACCAGTCGTCGTGGTCCGCCAAGGGCAACATCGGCCCGGACGCCGGCCGGTTCCCGGAGACCGCGACCGGCCTGCTGACCACGGGCTACCAAGTGCGCGGTGGGGGCAAGTTCAAGGCCGGCGGCCAGTCGGACCGCGCCGACACGTTCAAGCAGCAGACCAGTGTCACCCGCAAGGCCGGCCACACCGGCACCTGGCACGTCTACCGGGCCACGGCCGAGGTGAGCGTCGCCGGACGCGTCACCGACGCGGCCGGAAAGTCGTACGTCGGCCGCCCGTCCCGCCGCTACCACGACATGCTCGTCCTGCTGTCCGACGAGGACGTGGCCCGCCTGCACACCGCGACCTCCGCGGCCACCGCGCCGACCACCACGGCTCCACAACTGCGGCCCACCCTGCTGGAACAGGGCGTCTCGGGCGGCGTCCTGGTGGAGCTCCCGGACACGGATCCCGTCCTGCTCGAGATCGACCGGCAACTGCGCGGGCCGGCCGACGGCACCGTCCCCGTCGCCGCGCTGCCCTTCGCGGACACGTACTCGCCCGACAGCCTGGCCGCCCGCTACGACGAGCTGGTCGGGCCCGGTGTCCTGGACCGGCACGTCGAGGTGACCCGCACCGGACGTGTCGTCACCGAGGTGCTGGTACGCGGGATCACGGACGGCTGGCGCGACGACGGCTCCCGTTCGGAGCGGCCGCTGACCCGTGACGTGAGCGCCGCCCACACGGTCAAGGGCAAGGCCGGGCACAAGTGGTCGGCCGGGGCCGAGGCCAACCTGCGGGGTTCCGTACGCCCACCGGTGGACCACTTCAACTCGGCCTCCATCGCCCCGAGCGCCGCGTTCGAGGCCGGCCGGGGCAGCAGCGCCGAGTCCGGCGTGACCACCACCGTCGGACACAAGACGTCCGGGTTCGGCGACGTGAACGCCCGCTTCACCACGAAGATGACGTACGAGGTCACGGTCACCCGGCGCACCGAAACCGGCCGCTTCGTGCGCCTGGCGGAGAACCCGAAGACCGTCGGCCCGTACGAGGCCACCGCCTGGGTGCCCGAGTCCCTCACCCAGGACACGGCCGCCGCACCCCACCCGGGCGCGCCCGACGCCCCGGCCCGTACCGTGCCGTCGGCCACCGGCCCGTTCGGCATCGAGCTCGGCCGACTGCCCGGCCCGGACCTCGCCAGGCACCTGGACTGGCAGGACACCCTGCGCGGGGCGCACGACCTGGTCGGCTTCGACAACACCAAGGCCCTGCACAACACCGCCGTCCAGGTCCAGGCGAACCCGCGCCCCTGGGGCGACGGACTGCTCGGACAGACCGGCGCGTACTCCTCCTGGGTTCTCGCCCAGGGGGCGGGCCTGGGCCGGTGGGCCGTGCGGTCCGCCCTGCCCGAGCGCCTGACCCGTACGGTCTCCCGCTTCCTCGACACCTTCACGGCCGACCCCCGGCTCGACCCCGGGCACGACCTCAACCAGGAGCAACGCCTCACGCTGGAGGAGCAGTTCGCGATCCGTCAGGCCTTCTCCGGGCAGTCGCTGCCTGCCCTGTTCCACCGGCTCGGCACACCGAACGCCGAGTACCGGGTGCCCGGCACCTCGGTCGCCCTGTCGATGGAGGCCATCGGCGCCGCCGAGGAACTCAGCCGCCGTGACACCGCCGACGACGAGCTCACCGTCGCCGTCAAGGACGAGTCCGGCACCGCCGCCACCCACGGCTACAACTGGACCGTCTCCCCGCTCGACTTCGCTGTCCTCACCGAGGACCCCGTCGTCACCGTCCCCCTCGTCACCGGGCGCATGGCCCGCGAGCAGGACTACGAATCCACCCGCCCCGTCACCCGGAGCCCCGGCACACCGACCAGGCCCACCCCCGACTCGGCGCTCCCGCACGGCAGGACGGCCACGGAACCCGGCAAGGCCAAGGTCAAGGGTCCGGCCGCACTGATGCGCCAGCCCGTCAGGATCACCGTCCGCGGCCACGACGACGAGGGCCCCTACGGCACCCCCCGCACGGTCACCGGCCACCTGTTCCACTGGTCCGCACCCGGCCGGGCCCCGTCCCCGAGCACCGCTCCTGCCCCCCGCCGCCCCGCCGCGGCTCCCCCTTCCCGTTCCGCCGCCGCCCACCCCGACGAGGTGGCCGCCCGCGCACCCCGAACCGCCGCACCACGCCCGGCGGAGACGACGGCACCGGCACCGCACACCGGTCGACAGGCCCCCACACCCGCACCCGCGCCCACCCCGGCGCACACGCATGGCATCGCGTTCGCCGCAGAGGACGTCACGACGCCCGGCCCCGCCGAGACCGCCCGCGTCGACGCGATCGCCGCCGGCATCGCCCGCGACTCGGTGGGCCGGGCCGAGGCCGGGCTCAAGCCGCCGGTCCTCCTGTTCAGCGGGCACGCCACCGCGTCCGTGTCCGGTCTGCCCCACTTCGGCAGGGCGGTCCAGATCGGCGCCGAGCTTGCCGAGAACGTCCGTGGACTCTTCGCACGGCGCCTCGACGCCCATCTGCGAGACCTGGGTTCCGCTCTGACGTCGGACGCGTTCGTCCTCAGGGTCGAGTCCCGCGGCTCCGACCTGCCACGTGATGTGGACCCCGCCCACGACACCCCGGAGGCCCGGCGCCGGGTGGTCATCACGGTCACCCATCCCCGGGCCGCCGGAGGCGAGCCGCCCCTGCGCCCCGAACAGTGGCGCTCGCGGCGTGACCACGCGGTCTGGGCCGTGCTGCGGACCGAGCGGTACGACCCCGCCCGCGACCCGGCCGCCGACCGTCCCGGCCCCGGGCTGCTGGCCGGCCGGGACGTCGTGGTCAGGGTGGCGGTGGCCCGGATCCAGGCGGACGACGGCCGCTGGGTCCGCAACCTGTCGCTGCACCTCCCGGTGCGGTTCGGCGACGGATTCGGGCCCGGCGATTTGGGCCCGTACCGCGAGCGGCTGCAGTCGCTGCTGGACACGCACGTCAACGACGGGCGCCGGCTGCCCGGTTCGGGCGACCAACTGCACATCGACGTGGACCTGGAGCACCGCCCCGACCACCCGGAGGCCGTGGAGATCAGCCGGAGCGACCGGCCCGAGCGCGCATGGGACCAGTTCACCTTCCCGCTGGGCACCCACGAGGGCATCCGGGACGACGCCCGGGCGCTCCACGAACTCATGCACTACGCAGGGGGCCTCAAGGACCGGTACCAGGACCCCGAGGCGCTCTTCCGCCGACACGAACGGCAGACCGACCGGACCGGCCTGATGGCGGACATCGACACCATCGACGTACCGGCCGAGTACCTGCGGACGATCGCCGAGGTCACCGAATCCGGCCCGGTCCTGCGCGACCTGCCGTACCGCCGGGACGACGGTGAGCAGGCCGTCCTCCCGCCGGGACCGACCGGAAGCGAGGCCCGCGAGATCCTGCTGTCTGTGGATCCGGGGGCGGCGGCCCCCGTCCGTCCCCCGGCCGCCGCGCCGTTCGCCGGCCATTCCGCCATGGAGGTCTCCGAACTGGTCCGCCGGGTGCGGCACGGGAACACCGCGATGGACCACGGCCGCAACTGGCGGGGCGAGGGGCGCCACCGGTTCGACCCCTCCCAGTACCACGTCCGCGACGACGACGGGCGGCACCAGGCCGCCCCGCCGTGGGCCGACGGCGCCTACGTCGTCCTGGCCCGCGCCAGTGGGAACCACATCACCCTGGAGACCCCCTCCGGCAAGGTCCGGCTGAAGAACGCCGAGGACTTCGCCGCCCTGCTGGCGGACGACCCGCTCCGGCGGCCGGACGCGGACATCGTGCTGGCCGTGCGCGGTCTTCCGTCGGACGCTCTCGGCCTGCCGGAGGCCGTGTTCGCCGCGACGGGAAACCGGGTCTGGACACCGTCGGGCGGCAGCCTGGAGCTCAAGACGGTCCGGACGCGCGGCAGGACCGTGGAGCGCGTCGAGCTGTCCGGACCCGACCCGCACTGGGCCCCGACCACCTCGGCGGAAGGCCCCGACCACTTCGCGCACCTGCGAGCGCAGCACCTGGTCACCGCCGAGTACACGGCCACGACACCGGACGGCGTGCTCTTCCACCGGCTGCCCGTCACCCATCTGGAGGCCCACCACTCCGTCGTCCCGTCCGACCCGGACTCCCCCGCGCTGTTGCTGCCCGCCCAAAGCCTCGACGTGGTGTCCGCAGATGCAGCCGATCGCCCCGCGATCCAGGTGTCGCAGGACGGCACGCTCGCCGTCGACGCCGGTGGACTGAGCCAGCACGCGTACGCCACCGAGCGCGCCGTCGAGCAGGCCAACGCGAAGCTGGCCGCCGCCGGCAGCAAGGTACGGCTGGCCGCCGATCCCGAGGCGTCCCTCGCCCTGCACCGGGCCGACGGAACGGCCGCTCCACGGCTGCTGCGGATCACCCCGCGGTTCCTGACCGGCTCCGGCCGGTCCGAGGAGGAAGCCTGCCGAGATTTCGCGCAGATGGTGTCCGGCCAGGTCAGGGCTTCGAACGTGGTGTTCCGTGTGCCGGGGCGGCAGGTCGTGACCGGCAGGATCAGCGCCCTGGACACGGCCGAGGTGACCGGCACGCACCACCTCGCCCAGGCCCTCGTCCAGGTCGTCGACGGCCTGATCGCCCCGGACGCCACCGGCCCTGCCTGGGCCGCCGCCCAGATCGCCCGGGACGACCGGGGCGTCGGCGGTCAGGGCGGCGCGCCACTGCCCGGCGAGGCGTACGGCACGGCGCTCAGCCACGAGTACGTCGACAACCCCCGCCGTGACGCCCTGACCCGGGCGGCACGCCGGACCGGGATCAACGCGGGGGCCTGGGCCGAGGTGGGCGAGGGCTACCTCGTCCAGTCGATCAACGCGGCCACCGCCGACGGAAGGCCGACCCTGGAGTTCAACCACGCCAAGCCCTGGGCCAAGAACGCACGGCACTTCGGCTACCACTTCGCGTCCGTCGTCCTGGCCAGCGAGGACGGCCACTCCCAGCTCACCCTGGAGAACCACGCCCGGGTCGGCAGAAACCGCACGGAGATGAACTCCGCGGTGGAGGAGAACCTGCGCAGCACCGCCACCGAACTACGCGCGCTGGCCGCCTCGCTGCACGACCGCGTGCGCGTCGCGGAACAACTGGGGGCGCCACCGGACCACCGGGAGACCCCGAGGTCCCGGGCCCGGCTCGCCGGCCTGCTGGTCGAGTTGAGGGAGGCCCGCGACCGGGGCGTGCCCGCGAACGAACAGCAGGGCGCGCTCCGCACCGCGGAGACGCTCATGCTGCACACCGCCCCCATGATCGACGGCAAGGCCCAGTGGTACTTCCGCTCCTACAGCAGGCGGCCGGGGGAGTCGATGCACGAGTCTCACGCGGAACTGCTCTCCGGCCATGCCTCGGCCGAGGCGAACCCGCTCACCCTGGTCGTCCTCCACGGCCACGCCGTGTCCGCGCCCGAGCACCGTTTCATCCCGTTCGACGCATCCGGTGACATGGCGGACAGCGCGGGCTACAAGCTCGACCACCTGGCCGAGCACCTGGTCCGCACGGGCCTGTGGAACCTGGCCCACGGGCTGCCGCTGCCGACGACCCGTCTGACCGGGCACGCCGACGGCCGCGCACCGCACCTCGACCGGGACCGCACCACCGCCATGGCCACCCTGGCCCGCCACGAACTGCTCGTCCGCATCGCCGCCATCCTCCGCGACCGCGCCGCCGCCGTCACCGCCGAAGCCTTCACGATCTCCGTCGCAGCCGGGCTCCGCCGCGACAGCGCCCCGAACCGAGGCCCCGAGGTCACCTTCCACGTCGACCACTGGCGCACGCCCCCGACCGACGACGAAGCCCCCACCACCTCCTGACCCTGCACTTCGCCAGGACAACCCGGGTGCAAGTGCCTTGCAACCGTGCTCCGAAGACTGGGTGTCATGACTTCGAGCAACACTTCCGACTCCACCGTCCACCCCTACACCCGCGAAATGGCGATGATCCACCAGGTGTTCCGCCGCGAGTCGCGCCTGCTGGCCGAACTCGTCCAGGAGGTGCGTCCCGCCGACACCGCCCGCGCCCGGATCCTCGCGGAGCACTGGCGGCAGTACGCCGTCGGTCTGCACGCGCACCACACCGGCGAGGACGAGATGCTGTGGCCGGTGCTGCTGCCCCACCTGGACCTCGATGCCGAACAGGTGCTGGCGATGGAGACGCAGCACCGCGAACTCGACGAGGGGATCGCCGAGGTCCAGGGGCTCATGAACCGGTGGGAGGCACAGGCCCTGCCCGAGGACCGTGACGAGCTCGTCGAGGCGCTGCGCAGGCACCGCCGGCAGCTGTGCGCCCATCTCGACGAGGAGGAGCGTGAGGTCATGCCTCTGGCCGCGCTCCACGTGACCGAGAAGCAGTGGCATGCGGTGGGCGAGCGGGGTCTCGCCGAAACACCCCGGAACCGGCTGATGATCGCGCTGGGCGCCATTCTGGAGGACACCCCGCCCGAGCAGCGGCAGGAGTTCCTCGCCGGGCTGCCCCTTCCGGCCCGGGTGCTGTGGAAGCTGCTCGGGCAGCGGCAGTACCGCCGCGAGACCGACAGGATCCGCGGGCGCCGTACGACCGGTTGACGTGCCGTCCTGGTCCGACCGCCCACCCCTGTTTCCCACCCTGCCCCGCCCTGTACCGATCAAGGAACTCCCACCGATGCGCATCGGATTCTCCGTCCCCCAGTTCGGCCCGTTCGCCGACCCCGACCGCACCGCCGGGATGTGCGCGGCGCTGGAAGCTCTCGGCTGCCACAGTCTCTGGGCGGCCGACCGGCTCCTGGCGCCGCTCACCCCGCCCGAGGGCTATGTCGGCGGGAAACAGATGCCCGTCCGGTACGGCACCCACCTCGACCCGCTGCTCGCCCTGGGCGTGGCGGCCATGGCCACCGATCGGGTCCGTCTGGGCAGCAGCACGCTCAACGCCCTGTGGCAGCCTCCCCTCGTGCTCGCCCGGTCACTGACCACCCTCGATCTGATCAGCCACGGGCGCCTGGACGTGGGCATCGGGATCGGCTGGATGCGCGAGGAGTACACGGCCGCCGGGGTGCCGTGGCGGGGCCGCGGAGCGCGGCTGGAGGAGACCCTCGACGTCCTCGACGCCGTATGGGGGTCCGATCCGGTCGTCCACACCGGCCCCCTGTGGACGATCCCCGAGTCGACCGTCCTTCCCAAACCCGTCCAGGGCCCGAGGCCGCCGGTCCTGCTGGGCGGCTTCACCCCGCCCGCCCTGGAGCGGGTCGGCAGGCGCGCGGACGGCTGGCTGGGGGCCTCGATGCCGCTGCCGTATCTCCACGGTCTCTGGGCGGTCGCCGTCGAGGCCGCCGAGGGGGCGGGGCGGGATCCGGCGGGACTGCGCCGGGTGTTCCGGGTGAACCCCGAGGTCACCACGGCCGAGACAGACCCCACGGAGACGTACCAGCGCGGGACGGTACGCCAGATCTGCGACCATCTCCGGATCATGTGCGAGGCCGGGACCGACGAGGTGCTCGTGGATCTCCAGCTGACGACGGACTCGCCGGAGGAGTTCCTGGACCTCGCGGCGGCCTTCCTGGCCGAACTGGCCTGACCTGCCCCGGAAGGGGTACGGCTACGCGGGCGTCGCCGGCAGTCCGGCCAGGGCGGTCCGCGCGGAGTCCGCCCAGTGCGGGGAGTCCCACGCGGCCGCCACCCGCGCGGCTTCGAGATAGTGCTGCCGGGCCTGTTCGGGGCGGCCGAGGAACTGGGCGAGTTCGCCCAGGGTCTGCGCGACGGGCCGGAAGACGATGCTGAGGCTGCTCGCGCCGGCCGCCAGCCCGTGCAGCGGAAGCAGGTCCTGGTACACCTCGGCGGCCAGCGCCCTGTCGCCGAAGGCGACGGCGGCCGTGCCGCGCACCGCGGCCAGGGTCGAGTAGGCGAAGTCGCGCCGGAGCGGTACGCGTCGGCCGAGAACGTCCCGGGCCTCTTCGGGACGGCCCGCGGCGAGCAGCGCGAGTGCGGTGAGGGATTCGTTGTGCGGCTGGTAACGCTCCCACACGGCGAGCAGTTGGGGCAGCAGCTCGGCGAGTCGTCCCTGCTGCAACCGCATGCACCCGATGCCCAGGGCGGCCAGGCCGCTGACGTCCACCATCCCTCCGGCCCGCAGCGCGTCCACCGCAGTTCCCAGGGCCTGTTCCGCCTCCTCGAAGCGGCCCTGGGCCATGGCGAGCATGGGGTGCCGCAGCCTGGCCACCGCGAACGCGCCCCGGAGCTCGTAGGTTTGGGCGATGTCGTCCGCACGGCCGAGGCAACGCTCCATCTCCGCCGGGTCGTTGCGGCCGGCGGCGATCCGGGCGGCGGCGTAGGAAGCCATCCAGGAGTACTCGGGGCTGTCCTGGGAGTCGGCGACCTCGGCGAGTTCTCGGTAGGCCTCCCGGTAGGCGTCGGGTACGAGGTCGCAGTCGAGCCGGCGCAGCTGCGAGGTGAGCGTCAGGCCCCGCAGCCGGGGCTCGCCCACGGTCCGGGCGAGCGCCACGGCCTGGTGCCCCACCGCCGTGGCCCGTGGATCGGTGTCGTCGAGGGCGTCGGCCAACTGGTCGAGGAGCAGGCACCGTTGCCGGTCTGCCAGGCCCGGGCTCTCCAGCAGCTTCCCGAGTTCCTCGACGGCCTCGGGGTCGGACTCCCCATACGCGCGCACGCGCCAGGGCGTCGGTTCCGTCCAGGTCGTGTAGGCGGCGGTCAGCAGGTCGGCCCGGGCCACTTCCCGGGCCACCCGTACGGCCTGCTGCTGCGCCTCGCGGGCGGGGACCACGGCCCCCATCCGGATCCGGCAGTCCACGAGTTGGCCCAGCAGTGTCACCCGCAGCAGAGCGGCATCCTGGTCGGTGAAGGCCTCGGGATGGCCGGCGAGAAGGTCGAGGGCCGCGCTCAGGAGGGCTTCGGCGTTCTGCGGGGCGTAGCGGCGCACCGCCTGCTCGCCCGCCAGCATGGCGTGGTGGACCGCGGGCCCGGCGTCGGCGTTCACGACCGGGGCCGCCTGCAGGAGGTGGTGGGCGGTGGTGGCGACGTCGTCCGAGCCGAGGGCGATCAGGCCCCGGCCCAGGCGGGAGTGCATCCGGGCCAGCCGCAGCCGCGTGAGGTCGCCTGCCAGAGCGTCCCGCACCAGGGCGTGGGTGATGCGGACCGTGCCTGGACGCGGCTCGGTGAGCAGTCCGGCGGTGACACCCTCGTCCAGGGCGTCGAGAAGCTGCTCGGCATCGCTGTCCGCCGCGTGGACGAGAAGGGCCACCGAGGCCTCGCGCCCGGCGACGGCGGCCAGCCGCAGTCCGGCCGTGACGGTCGGCGCGAGCAGGGCGAGCCGCCGCCGCAGCACGTCCTGTACCCCTTGCGGGACGCGGGCCAGGGCCTGCTGCTCGCCCTCGCCCGCCAGCAGGAGCGAACTCTCGCGGAGGTAGAAGGGGTTTCCCCCGGCCCGTTCGGCCAGCGCCGTCGCGGCGTGCTCGCTCATGCCGGCCGCGCCGCGTCGTAGCAGTTCCTTCGCCTGGGCGTCCGACAGCCCGCCCATCGCCAGCCGTACGGGCGAGCAGACGGCCAGCCGTGCCAGTGCCCCGGTCAGATCGCCCTCGCCGGTGCGGTACGAGCCGACCAGGAGCAGCGGTACGTCGCGCAACTGCTCGGCGCAGAGCAGGAACAGTTCGACGCTCTCCTGGTCGGCCCGGTGCAGGTCGTCCAGCACGATCGCCAGCGGCCGCCGCACGGCCGTGTCACGGAGCCAGCCGAGCAGCGCCTTGTGCATGCGGAAACGCCGGGCCGGGCTGCCCTCCGGCTGCCCGGAACCGCTCGCGGTGCCCGGAGCCAGAAGCGGAGCGAGCTCTTCGGCGTACGGCCCCGGTGGTGCGGCTTCGGCCAGGACCGGCAGCATGTCGAACCAGGCCCGGCCGGGCGGGGCGCCGTCCGTCTCCGGGCACTGCCCGGACCCGACCAGCCAGCCCTGCCGGGGCAGTTGCCGGACGCCGACCTCCAGCAGACTCGACTTGCCGATACCGGCCTCACCCGAGACCAGGACCACCTGGCCCCGGCCGCCCCGTGCCCGGTCCGCCGCGGCGGCCAGCTCCGCCAGCTCCACGTCACGGCCCAGGAGCCGGTCCGCCGCCAGCACCGTCGGCGCCCCGCGTCCAGCCGCCGCCACGGCGGTGGCCACCTCGGCGCTCGCGCCGGTCGCGGCAGAAGCCCCGGTCGCCAGGTGAAGCACATCCAGCCGCTGGTGCAGCAGGGCCTGTTCCAGCTCCAGCAGAGCGGGCCCGGGCTCGATCCCGAGATTCTCGTCGAGGACGCGCCTGGCCCGCCGCAGCGCGGCCAGGGCATCTCCCTGACGGTCGCGAGCCCACAGGGCCAGGGCCAGCAGCCGCCACCCCTCCTCGTGCAGCGGCTGCTCCCGGGTCAGCGTGCCCGCGTCGGCGAGGGCCTGGGCCGCCTGTCCACAGCGCAGCCGTGCCGCGGTGAGCCGTTCGCGGGCGGTGCGGTGCACCTCCTCCAGACGCGCGCGCTCGCCGGCGGTCCACGGCTCGTCCGAGAACTCCGCGTACGGCTGCCCGCCCCACGAGGCGAGCGCTTCGGTCAGGCCCTCGGCAGCGACATGGGCAGGCAGCTCGGCCGCCGTGCAGGCCGCCACCCGGTCCTCGAACACCCAGGCGTCCACCGCGTCGTGCTCCACGGCGAGGGCGTAGCCGTAGGGCGCGCTGACCAGCAGCCGCGCAGGGGTTCGCGGCGCCCGTTCCGGTTCGAGGACGCGCCGCAGACGCGCGATGTAGACCTGAAGCGACGGCTGCGCGCTCGATGGGGCACGGGTGGGCCACAGCCGTTCGATGATCCGCTCCGTGGGCACGACGGCCCCACGGGCGAGCAGCAGTTGGGCCAGAACCATCCGGGCGAGCCGGCCGCCCGGATCGACCACACAGCCGTCGACCTCGACCTGGAACGACCCGAGCACTTTCACTGTGACCATGACATGGGAATCGTAAGCGTCGTCGCTGCACGCGACCCACCGCGACCCCCGTGCCGCGCATCACGCACACTGTCCGAACTCTCAGGTCAGGTGGCCTTTGAACCTGTCCCAGACCCCGGCCGCGGGCGGTACCGGTGCCGGGCATGTGGCCACCCGCTAGCCCGAAGAGGCGGGCTGCCTGCCGCCCAGTTCGTGGATGGTCTCCTTGACGCGGCGGGTGGAGGTGGGGTCCGGGCCGTACCGCCAACGCCCGTGCGATGGACAGGCGTTGCTGCAGGCCGCCGGAGAGCGCGCCACCGGGCTGGCGGAGGCGGTCGCGGACCTCCTACCACAGGCCCGCGCGGGTCGGTCGGAGTCCTGCAACGCGGATCCGCCGGACGAGACCCTGCGCTTCCGGTTCAGCGCCTTCACCGCGAAAGCCCACCGCATTCACTACGACACCCCGTACTGCCGTGACGTCGAGGCCCTCCGGGACTCGTCGTCCACGGCCCGCTGTTGGCGCTGCCGGCGCCGGAGCTTCCGGGAGGGTTCCGGGCGTGGGGCGGTCCGAACGAGGGACATTGCGTGTGTCAGCGGGGTGCGCCGGGACGCATAGCGCCAAGGTGTCCGCCATGAGGAAGAAGATCATGCGCTTGTTCGCGCTGTCGACCGTCCTGACCTGCCTGCTCGGCGCGGCCTCCGGCGAGCCGAAGGAGGGCGTGGAGTACTTCAAGCTGAAGCACCCGGTCGGCGGCGTGAAGACGCGGGAGGTGGCGGAGTTGTTCTGGTACGACTGCCCGCACTCCTACGAGCTCGAAAAGCCGCTGGAGGACTGGGCCGCGCAGCAGAGTCCCCGGGTGAAACTGGTGCGGATCCCCGCCACCTGGGAGGACCAGCCCGAAATGAACGCCTACGCCCGCCTGTACTACACGCTGGACCAGCTAGGTGTCGCGAACAAGAAGGCGATCGCGGTCTTCCAGGCCGTGCGGGACGAGGGCAAGGACCTCACCAACGAGCGCAACGTCCTGAGATGGGCGGCCCGGGAGGGACTCGACGCGCAGGCGGTGAGCGCCGCCTACACGTCCAAGGAGGTCGACGACGCCGTCAAGGCGGCACCTGCGCTCCGTGAGCGCTACCAGGTGAACGAGATGCCCACGGTGATCGTGGGCGGGCGTTACCGCACGTCCCCCTTCCAGGCCGGCACCGCCGCCAGGACCATCGAGGTTCTGGACCACCTCTACCACAACGCACCGATCCACTGAGCGGCTCCCGCAGCTGCGTGTCACCAGGTGAGGTGCAGCTTCTCCGGTGAACGGTGGATCATCGTCGGCCGCATGGTGAGCGGACGGTCGTCCGCCAGTCGCAGTCCCGGCAGCCTGCGGGTCAACTCCTCCAGAGTGAGGCGGAGTTGTTCGCGGGCCAGCTGGGAGCCGGGGCAGGCGTGAACGCCGAAGCCGAAGGCGAGGTGGCGTCCGGGGGTGCGGGTGATGTCGAAGTCGTCGGGGCGGGGGTGCCGTGAGGCGTCCCGGCCCGCGGCACCGAAGGCCACGAACAGCGTTGCGCCGGCCGGGAGCTCGGTACCGGCGAGGCTGACCGGGCCGGTGGTGACACGGCGGAACCCCTGCAAGGCGGTGTCATAGCGGGCGGCCTCCTCGACGGCCGCCGGAATCCGCTCCGGTTCGGCACACAGCAGCTCCCACTGGCGGGGGTGCCGGAGCAGGTGCAGGACGGTCGTGCCGATGAGCGCGGTCGTCGTCAGATGCCCGGCGATCAGCAGGTTCTGGAGATGGGCGACGAGTTCGTGCCGGTGTTGCAGGGTGAGCTCGCCCCCGTCGACGACCGAGGTGACGAGCTCCGTGCAGAGGTCCTCGCGGGGCTCCGCGTGCCGCTCCCGGGCGTACCGGTCGAGGATGCGCTGCATCGCGACCACGTCCTCGGCCGCGGCGATCTGCTCGTCCTCCTCCAGGGGCCGGAACAGCAGTTCCTCGGCGCGATGGCCGCCGTGTACGACGGCGGGCACGTCGGCGGCATCGAGGCCGACGATGCGGCCGATGACCTCGCCGGGAAGCTTCCCGGCGTACGCCGACATCAGCTCGACGTGCCCGTCCTTCACGAAGGCGTCCACCAGGGCGGCGGCCCGCTCGGCGGCGTAGGGCAGTACGGCCGCGACGCGCGCCGGTGAGAGCCCGCGGACGATCGGCGCCCGTAACTGCTGGTGCCGGGCACCGTCGGAGGTGACGACGACCGGCCCTCCGCCGAACCCGCCGCCGAGGACGGCGAGCGCGGCGGGCCCGGGCAGCACGTCGGGGACGAGGGCGTTCGCCGACGAGAAGTCCTCGGGCCGGCGCAGGACCTCCCGTACGTCGGCTTCCCGGGCGATCAGCCAGGCGTCGAGCTCGGCGACGTGGGTCAGGCCCTCGGCGCTCCGCGCCCGCTCGTAGTGCGGGTACGGGTCGCGCTGCAACTCGTCGAGTCTGCCGTGCAGTTCACGGTCCACGGGACACCCTCCCGGCCGACGGTGGTGCGAGGTCGGGCTCATCGTGCCGTACGGCTGTGCGAGTGCGGTAGAGGGCTTCCGCGCTCGGCAGGTGTCTTTCCGGGTGCCGGTCAGAACACCACGGACCAGCCTTCGCGGGCCGCCTGCTCCGCGGTGTACGACACCCCGTGCACCTTGAGACCGTCGGCGTTCTTCAGGGTGATCTCCCCGCCGTGGTTGCCGAGTTGGGCGCCCCCGGTGAGCGCGACGAGCAGACAGGCGCCGGCGGCGAGCGGGCCGGCCGGCACGACGGAGCTCTGGCCGATGCGGTCGACGATGCGCCAGCCGGTGAGATCGACCGGGGCGGGCGAGGCGTTGAGCAGCGTCACCGTCTCCGACTCGGGCGCCGGGCCGGACGGGTTGACCAGCGCCGCGACGATCCGGACGGGCTGGGCGCCCGGCTGCGGGCGGTCGCCGTCGACATCGTCCAGGGCATGCCCGGTGGCGTCGTCCGTGTGCCAGGACTGGCTCTGGAAGGCGAGGAAGATGCCGACCCAGCGTTCCTGCGCCGGGAAGTGCAGCAGCAGCCCGCCGTCCTGCCAGACGCCGTCGTCGCCCTGGAACTTCCGGCTGTTGCCCTGGTTCATGTGGATGTCGTGGACGCCGTTGCCGGGCAGGAAGCCGAACACCTTGTCCTTGACGGCCGGTTCGGGGCCGAAGCGCTCGCCGAAGACGTACAGCCGGGCCTGCTGGTCGTCGACCGCGCGGCGTACGTAGTGGTCCAGGAGGTCGGCCAGGTCGTTGTCGGGGCCGGAGACGTCCGGGGGCAGGGTGCGCATCTTCGCCGGGTCGAAGAGGTTGCCGCGCACGAAGTCGAGGTTCGGGCCGCCGGGGCCGGGTGGCAGGCTGTTCCAGCCGCCCGGCAGGCCGTCCAGACGGGCGGTGACCGGGTGCCGGAGGTCCTCGTCGACCAGGTACAGCAGCTCGGAGGGCCGTTCCTGGGATAGGACGTTGACTGCAGCGCGGTAGTGCGTGCCGCCGTCGTCCTGGAGGTGGATCTGGTAGTGCGGTGTGTCGGTGGCGCCCTCGCGCCGGGTGTCGACCGCGCGTGCGATCAGCACGCCGTAGGCCTTGAGTGGCATGACGTCCAACTTCCCCCGGGGGCAGGCGGATTGCCCGCCCGTGGGAGGAATGGTAGAGGGATGGGAGTTATGTGACCCCACTCTTGCCGTATTCCACACCCACCGTCCTGTCTACGCCTTCTGGCGATTACGCCGCTGGGCCAAGTGCGTGACGCGCGGATGAACACGCCGCTGAGCAGCCCGGATTCCCTACGATTCGTCACGTGGTCAACTTCCTCGTCCAACGCACGGCACCGCTCCCCCTCGACGAGGCGTGGCGCCGCCTGACCGCGTGGCCCCGGCACGGCCAGGTGGTCCCGCTGACCCGCGTCACGGTGACCACTCCCCCGCCGACCCACGAGGGCACGGTCGTCGTGGCCCGCTCGGGACTCGGCCCGCTCGCCTTCGACGACCGGATGGAGGTCACGGTGTGGCAGCCACCGACGGACGAGGCGCCCGGCCGGTGCCGGCTGGAGAAGCGGGGCCGGGTGGTGACGGGCTGGGCGGAGATCGAGGTGCGGCCGGGGCCCGGGGGCCGTACCCGGGTGGTGTGGCGGGAGGAACTCGGGGTCCGGCTGCTGCCCGGTTTCTTCGATCCGATCCTCCTGCGGGCGGCCCGTTACGTGTTCGGGCGGGCGGCGAACCGCCTGCTGAGGATGGAGTGACGGCCGCCGACCGGGACCGCCGGGAGGACGTCGAATCGGGCGGGACCGGCCGCTTCGTGTGCTGCTGACGCGGGGCGGGTGAGCGGCGAGTGGTCAATCAATGCCGCGGCGCGACATCACGTGCTCACGGTGCAACTCGAAGACGTCACGGGCAGCGGTGTGGTCCGGGTCTCCCGCATCCTCGTAGCACGCCGGCATGAACTCGGTACTCCAGGGATCGGAACCGAACACCGCGTCCGCCTTCCGAACCGAGAGGGCAACGCCATGTCGCTTGGTGTCGATCTTGGTGATCTGGGCGTAGATCTCTGCCCCGTCGGCGACCGTCGGCCCCTCGGAATCCCGCTGGTCGTCCGCCAGTTGCCCGATGGGGACGAAACCGTCGATGCCGCCCGTAAGCCGGACGTGGACACCGTTCGAGCTGATACGGGTGGCCGTGCCGCGGACGATCCGGCCCAGGCGGTGGCTGTCGGCGAACTTCTGCCACGGCAGCTTCTCGTCCTCGACCAGTTCCACGAAGACCTGTGCGTTCTCCTCGTCCACCGCCAAGATCCGCACCGTCACCTGATCACCGGTCCCGATGGAGGTCGTGCTCGGCGCGTCCTGGTCGAGCAAGCCACGGAAGCTGCCCAGGTCGACCACGACATCCTGCTCGGTGAAACGCGTGACCGTGCCCGTGCGTACGTGCCCCACCCGCAGGTGTGCCAGCCACAGCTGCGGCGGCAGAACGGCCGCTTCCTCCAGCCACGCCCGGCGTGAGAGGACCACGGAACCGGACGGCGTGATCCATGCCTTCGCATCGATGATCTGGCCCACGTACCGCTGCCGGTCGCCCACAGGTTCCAGTTCGACGTCCTCCGTAGGCAGGAACGCCACGACATCCGCGACCTTGACCGCGAGTCCGCCGTCGACGACCCCGGCCACCCGGCCGCAGACCGTCGCACCGCCCGGTGGCACACCGGCGGCCTCGGCCGCCTCCCGACGCCGTAGGGCCTCACTGAGGAAGACGAGCTGACGGGACAGGAGCACACGGCGTGTGTCGCTCGTCTCGATGCCGACCACGACGGCGTCCAGATCGTCACCGAGCCTCAGTCTCCCTGCCCGGAGACCGTGCTCGTCGGAGAAGGCCAGTTCAGTACGTGGAATGACGGCGCGGTACCGCCCGACATGAACCTCCACCTCCTTCTCGTCGAACCCGCGGACGACTCCGGTCACGACGGAGCCGAGCGGGAAGCCGTCCCCTTCCCGCTCGACTCCGGTCACGGCGGAGCCGAGCGGGAAGCCGTCCCCCTCCCGGGTCTCGGACACCACCCGCATGGGCCGCGGGGACGGCCCCACCTCGCTCACCGCGTCCCTGAACGACCTGTACGCCTCCCCGTCCCGCTGCCAGTCCCCCGCCGAGTCGATCAACGTCCGTACCAGCGTCGTACCACCGAGGTCACGCCCGCCGTCCTCCCCGGCCGCCATCTGGCGACAATGGGCCGCCGAGGCGGTCGCCAGACGCGTGACGGGGTGCCGCGCGCCCAGCAACTCGCGGAACTTCAGCGCCCGTTCGGCGAGCGCGTCCGCCGTCCGCTCCGCCTTCCCGGGCTCGGGCAGGGCTCGTACCATCTCCACCTCTGCGGAGACCAGGTTGGTCAGGGCAGCCACGGTTCGGGGATGGGCGGGACCGAGCCGGAACTCGAGGCGCTGCGCCGTGGCGGCGAGCAGCCGTGCGGCGCGCTCCAGCCGGGCGGGCGACCGTACGGCGCGGGCCGTCTCGATCTGAACTGCGGCCAGGTCGGCCTGGACTGCGAGGACCTGCGGGTGGTCGGCACCGAGCAGGGTGGCCAGCCGCTGAACCGCGACCTCGACGACCTTCGCCACGGTCTCCAGGGTTTCGATGTCACCGGCCCGGACAGCCGCCTCCGTGCGCGTCATGGCGAATCCCACGACGGTCATGTAGGCGCGCGGGTCTGCGTCGTCCAGGCCGTCGAGCCGTTCGCCCGCGCGCCGCGCGAGGGCGGCCAGGACACGCTTCGCATGGTCCCCGAACCTCGGTTCGAGCCCGACGAGTTGATGCTCCACGGTGCCCAGGACCGTGTGCAGAGCATGCCATCGTGGAAGGTCGGGATCGGGTGACGTCTCAAGCATCGCACGCGCTCCGAGCACGTGATCGAGTGCCGCGTCGGCGTCATCGAGATCCAGTTCGACCGCGGCGAGGTTGACCTGTGCGGCCACCTCCGCCGCCGACAGGTTCAGGGTTTCCGCGTCCCGGACCGCGTGCCGGAGCACCTCCCGGGCTTCCGACGGCAGTCCCAGCGAAATGCCGAGCACACCAAGGCAGTTGACGAACGCATCGG
The DNA here is from genome assembly GCF_053598255.1 of Streptomyces sp. NPDC001157. Taxonomy (NCBI): domain Bacteria; kingdom Bacillati; phylum Actinomycetota; class Actinomycetes; order Kitasatosporales; family Streptomycetaceae; genus Streptomyces; species Streptomyces sp. NPDC001157. The sequence continues at coordinate 59,282 of NZ_JBSFJW010000013.1, read as the reverse complement.
CATGCCGATCCCATTCGGACTCCGGCACGCCCTCCTGCCGGAGCCGACCGGACATCACCCGGAACACCCGCTCTGCCTCGTGTCTGAGCCCCAGGCGCGCGAGCAGCCGGGCCAGCCGCACCCCCGCCACACCGGTGTCAGGCCCCCAGGGTCCGTCGCCGATGAGGTCGTCGGTGCGCGCGTCGAGGGATCGCAACAGATTCGCCATCAGTGAGAGGCGGAGCTCCTCCGGACCCCGAAGGGCCTCCTCGGCGCACCTGACAGCCTCGTTCAGCGAATCAATCACGGGCCACCTCACCCTTCACGGTCTGCACCACCGTCTCGAGCAGTTCGATCCGGTACGGCGGCAGATCCACCTCCTCGACGAGGCCGGCCCGGGCCCAGTCCTTCAGCCGACGCAGACTCAACTCGGTGAGGTCCAGGGTGTCTTCGACTCTGGCGCGCCGAGCAGCCGCGGGCGAGGGCTCCGCCGAGGGCGGTGGCCCATCCGTGAGCAGTCCCAGCAGCCTGCGGGGGTTGAGCGCGTCGAAGGAGTCAATGACCGCGCCGAGATCGCCGGCGGCGAGTGGGCACCCCTGGCCTCCGCGGAGCTCCCGCGCGTGGTCGGCCGTCAGCAGCACTCCCAGAACGGCGGCCTCCAGGCCCGCACCGTGCCGCTGGACCGGGCCGCCCGCGTACTCCTCGGCCCTACCTGCAGCCTGCGGTTCCTCCGGGGCGAGTTCCAACACCGTCAGAGAGCGCCGGCCCTGGACCACATCGTCGACGTGACCGCTCAGGCGGGCATGTGCAGGGCTCGGCCGGTAGGGGGCGTACCAGTCGTCTCCCTTGACGGCTCGGTCGGCACGCGGCGTCGGATAGTCGGCCTCCGGGGCTGCCATCACGTGGACCAGCGCGAGCCCCTCCGTCACCTCGTCGACGTATCCGCGCAGCGCGAGGCCCTGTGCGGTGCGCAGCTCGATCTCGCCGCCCAGACCGACGCCGCCCAGACACCCCTCCGCCGTCACCACGTAGTGGCGTGTCACGAAGAATCCGGCACCGCGCAGGACACCGCCCTGGGAGATGGCCACCCAGTATTCCTCGCGCCCCATCCGCCACCTCTGCTTCCCGCCACTCCCCCAGCACCGGGCGCTGCGACCTCGGCGCTGAGCGGCCACAGCAGCGTACCGCCGTGGGAGTTCGCTCACCCTCGTCCCAGGATCCTCCGCGCGCCCGTGATCACCGCCGTGGCCAGCACCCATCCCGACACCACGAGGAACATCGCGACCGCCTTGTCGACTCCCACGGGATCCCAGCCGCTCCGATAGCCGAGACTCGCGACGGGTACGAGGAGGTCCAGGCTGTACAGCACCGGATCCCAGGAACGTTGTGCCCCGGCGCTGCCGCCCGTCGGCCGCGGCGGATGCGCTGTGAACCACAGGGCACCGGCCGTGGCCAGAGAGACCAGCCACAGCAAGGCGCGGCGCGGGGCATAGCCATAGCCGAAGAGCACGTCCTGCACTGCACCCCACAGTCGGCTCGACCAGCCGTCGTGGCGGCGCACATGGCGCTCGCGGGCATGCCGTACGGCGCGAGCGGAGCGTTCGTCGCCGGCGGCCTCGTAGGACTTGGCCAGCTGCTCGAAAGATCCCCCACCGGCCTGCGCGTCGCGGGTCAGCCAGCCTATGCGGCGCTGTGTGTCGAGGGGTGCGGCGGTTTCGAGTCGCTTGTAGGCAAAGCCTTCCAGGAACAGTTCACCCGTGGCCGGCCAGGTGGCCTCGGAGTCCACCAGGACGTCCACCCTGGCGTCCTGCAACACCACCCGCCCGGCCGGGGCCTCGCGCAGGTCGAGGCGGAGACGGGGGACCTGCAACCGGCTGAGCAGCAGCTCCCCGGCGGGTTCGGCGAGCACGCTGTCGTGGAAGGTGACCACTCCGCCGACGTTCGCGGCCCGCAGCAGCACCTGTCCGGCGCTGCGAAAACCCCAGTCGGCGTAGAAGCCCCCGCCGCACACGAGTCCGGTGGCGTCGATGCCGCCCACGTCGGCTGCCTGAAGAACGACCGCGTAGTCGATGTGCGCTTCTCGGAGGTAGAGGGCACCCGAGGCTCGCAATTCCCGGGCGTGCAACGCCCCTTCGACAGTGAGGCGCGGGGCGAGGACGGACCAGGCCTCGGGGTCCGTCATGATCAGCCGTTCCAGCACGAGGCTGCCGCCGATCCGCGCGTCCGCCAGGCGTAGGACTCCTGTCGCAGAGCCTTCCTGCACCCGGCGCGGCGCGCGTGTCCCGTCCCCCGCCGTCGGATCCAACAGCGGGCGGCGCTCACCGCTCCCGTCGCCCAGGCGCGCGCCGGCCAAGCGGAGTTCGCCGTCCGTCATGATGCCGTCGGCGCGCAGCGCGGGCAGGACGGACCCGGACAGGTCCAGGGCGGAAACCGCGAGTCGAGTCAGCTCTACGGGTTCCTCGAAGACACAGTCGACGAGCGCGACGGCGCTCTTGACACGGCAGTGGCTCAGATCGAGCGTTCCAGTGACCCGCAGACCGGTGTATCGGTTCGCGGGGCCGCCGTCCGGTCCTGCCGTCGTGAGCGCGGAGCGCAGAGCGTCCGCCTCAACCGTGCCGGACAGGTCCACTCGGCGACGGGAGCGCCAACTCCCCCTGCCTCGCGCCATGAAGGCCCCCTTTCCCCCTCGTAGGGGATATCACGCGACGGCGCACCACAGCCCGCGTTCACCACATGCACTGTCGTGCCCACCACCGCCATACTGACGTCATGGAGCAATCTCTCTCCGAGGCCCCGGTCGTATTCGGCGACGAGGCAGTCGATCGGGCCCTCGCCGAGTGGCTCCACACCCATCACGCGGAACTCTCCGAGGCGGAGTTGCTCAAGACCGGTGGCAGCGGAGGCAAGCTCGTCTCGGCATTCGTGCGCGAAAGCGATCCCCGGCGCACGGGGGGCCGCCTGATCATCAAGCTGGTCGGCCAGTCCGACGACGCCGCGGTGGAGCCGCGCAACCACCACGCGGCACTGCTGAGCCGCGTAAAGGCCAACGAGGACTTCATCGACCGCCATCTGGTGGAACTGGCGGACATCTCCTGGAAATTCGACCACTCCTGGCTGATGTTCCAGCGTCCTGCGGGCGACGGGCGGGAGGTGACCGACACGCTCGCCGGGGTCGGCAGACCACAGCGGCTGCCCAGGTTGGCGAAGGAGATCACCACCGGGCTGCTGAGCGGCTGGAACCCCCAGGATCCGGAGATGGACAACGTGTCGGCGCACGAGTTCGTCCGGGACCTCCTGGGAAAGCGCCTCGACGAGAAGGCCCCCTTGCGCACCTGGATCCGCGCGCGGCTCGGGCCCGAGGCGGAGTCCCTGCCCTGGTTCTCGTCGGCGGATGCCGAGAGCGTGCTCCCCAACCCGGTCCTCCTGACAGCCGGTTGTGCCCTGACCGACCTCAGGGTCCGCTTCGCCGCCCGCGGTCGCACACACGGCGATCTGCATCCCGGGAACATCATGGTGCCGGTGCGGGAAGACGCCCCGGCGGATGACTTCACGCTGATCGACCTGTCACGCTTCGACGAGCGCGGGCTGCTGGCCCGCGACCCCGTGCACCTGCTGCTGAGCCTCGTCGCCGACGCCTTCCTTCCCCACCTGGAGACCGACGAGGCCCGGAGTGAACTGATCAGCGGCCTGATCGGCACTCGCTGCGACGGACCACTGGTGCCCCAGGGACTTGCCCGTACGGTCGACGAGGTCCGCGCGGCGATGCTCGACTGGGGCGCGAAGCGCCACATCAACGACGGCTGGCGGCACCAGTGGCACCTGTCGCTCCAGGCCTGTGCCCTGATGTTCACCGCGCGAACCCGCTACTTGGACCGTGACCGCTGGTGGTTCTACCGGCTGGCGGCGGAGGCGTGCGGGGCCTATCTGGACGGCATGTCGGTCAGACGGCCGGTGGAGGCACCCGAGCTGAGGCCACAACTCACCGATGAGGGTGAGATCGCGCCTGTGACGATCCGTACCGTCGTCACGCAGTCCGCTGGGCCTTCTCGTTCCGCGGGGGCGGACGGCGATGGGACTCTGAAGCTGCTCCAGGAGATCTGGGACACGTTCGACGGTCCCTTGCAGCACCTGACGGTTGCGCGAATTTCAGAGGTGAGAGGCTCATCCCTGACGGCAGTGAGGAATCGCGCTCTCGCTTTCAGGTCGGCTCTGGGGAGGCCGGGGGGCGCGCCGACCCTTTCCCCGGCGAGTCGGGAGAAGATTCTGAAACTGCTGCACGCGGTGGCGGTCCGGTCCGAGTTTCTGAAAAACGCCCTGCCCCAGTTGATGGTGCTCAATCTGAGCAACCCCTTGACGAGACCTCCCGCCCTCGACCAATTCGTCGGCGTTCTGGACGAGTTGTTGACCGTCGTCCGCAATACGACGCCCGCAACGTCGGCCCCTGCCCCCTCCTAGGCCACCGACCCGATCCGCCCCGCCGGCTCCGACGCCGTGTCGCGGTGGATCGGCGTGTGTGCCCCGGTGAGGGAAACGCCGCTGCCGCCACGTCGGTTGGCGACGATCTCGGAGGCGATCGACAGGGCCGTCTCCTCCGGGGTGCGGGCACCGAGGTCCAGCCCGATCGGGGAGCGGAGACGGGCCAGTTCCAGCTCGGTCACGCCGACTTCGCGGAGGCGTTCGTTGCGGTCCAGGTGGGTGCGGCGGGAGCCCATCGCACCGACGTACGCCACCGGGAGGCGCAGGGCCAGCTGCAGCAGCGGTATGTCGAACTTGGCGTCGTGGGTGAGGACGCACAGGACGGTGCGGGCGTCCACGGAGGTCTGCTCGAGGTACTTGTGGGGCCACTCGACGACGATCTCGTCCGCCTCCGGGAAGCGGGTCCTCGTCGCGAAGACGGGGCGGGCGTCGCACACCGTCACGTGGTAGTTCAGGAACTTGCCGATCCGCACCAGCGCGGAGGCGAAGTCGATCGCACCGAACACGATCATCCGGGGCGGCGGGACGGAGGACTCCACCAGGACCGTGAGCGGGGCTCCGCAGCGTGAGCCCTGCTCTCCGATCTCCAGGGTGCCGGTCCGCCCGGCGTCCAGGAAGGCCGCCGCCTCCCCGAGCACCGTGCGGTCCAGTTCCGGGTGGGCGCCGAAGCCGCCCTCGGACGAGCCGTCGGGCCGCACCACGAGCGCCCGGCCCCGCAGTTCGGCCGGTCCCGACACGATCCGCGCCACCGCCGCCGCCTCCCCACGGGCGGCGGCGGCCAGCGCGGACGCGACCACCGGACGGGCGGGATCACCGGCCCGTACCGGAGTGACGAGGATGTCGATGATGCCGCCGCAGGTCAGGCCGACTGCGAAGGCGTCCTCGTCGCTGTACCCGAAGCGCTCCAGGACGGTTTCGCCGTCCTCCAGCGCCTGCCCGCACAGGTCGTACACGGCGCCCTCCACACAGCCGCCGGAGACCGAGCCGATCGCCGTGCCGTCGGCGTCCACCGCGAGGGCGGCCCCCGGCTGGCGGGGTGCGCTGCCGCCGACGGCCACCACGGTGGCCACGGCGAAGTCACGTCCCTGCTCGACCCACCGGTTGAGCTCCTCGGCGATGTCCAGCATCTCTCGGTCTCCTAACGGGGTTGGTGTGGAGGGCCATTCAAGAGCGTCTAGTGAACGCCCATCCAGCTCTCGATCGGATTGAGGGCGAAGTAGACCAGGAAGATCACCGTCAGGCCCCACATGAAGGCCCCGATCTCCCGCGCCTTGCCCTGGGCGATCTTGATGGCGACGTAGGAGACGACTCCGGCCGCGACGCCCGCCGTGATGGAGTACGTGAACGGCATGATCACGACGGTCAGGAAGACCGGGATCGCGGTGGCGCGGTCGGCCCAGTCCACGTGGCGGGCGTTCATCATCATCATGGCGCCGATGACCACCAGGGCCGCGGCCGCCACCTCACCGGGGACGATCGCCGTCAGCGGGGTGAAGAACAGACAGGCCGCGAAGAACAGGCCGGTGACGACCGAGGAGAGTCCGGTACGGGCTCCTTCACCGACGCCCGTCGCGGACTCGACGAACACCGTCTGGCCGGAGGCGCCCGCGACGCCGCCGATCGCGCCGCCCGCGCCGTCGATGAACAGCGCCTTGGACAGGCCCGGCATCCGGCCCTGCTCGTCGGCCAGCTTGGCCTCGGTGCCGACGCCGATGATGGTGGCCATGGCGTCGAAGAAGCCGGCCAGCACGAGGGTGAACACGATCATGCCGACCGTCATCGCGCCGACGCTGCCCCAGCCGCCGAACTCGACCTTGCCGAAGATCGAGAAGTCCGGCATGGAGACCGCGCTGCCGTGCAGTTCGGGAGCACCGCTCGCCCACTGCTTGGGATCGATGACGCCAAGTGCGTTGAGCAGTACGGCGACCACGGTGCCGCCGACGATGCCGATCAGGATCGCGCCGGGGACGGCGCGCGCCTGGAGCATGAAGATGACGAGGAGGGTGGCCGCGAAGAGCAGCACCGGCCAGCCGGCGAGTTCCCCCGTCGGGCCGAGGGTGACCGGCGTCGCCTTGCCCTGGTGCACGAAGCCCGCCTTGACCAGGCCGATCAGGGCGACGAACAGGCCGATGCCCATGGTGATGGCGTGCTTGAGCGCGAGCGGGATCGCATTCATGATCATTTCGCGCAGGCCGGTGACGACCAGCAACATGATGACGACGCCGTACATCACGCACATGCCCATGGCCTGCGGCCAGGTCATCTGGGGCGCGACCTGCGAGGAGAGCACACCGGAGACGGAGAGGCCGGCGGCGAGGGCGAGCGGCACCTTGCCGAAGAAGCCCATCAGCAGCGTGGTGAAGGCCGCCGCGAACGCGGTCGCGGTGATGAGGGCCTTCTGGCCGAGCGTGTCCCCCGCCGCGTCCTTGCCGGACAGGATCAGGGGGTTGAGCAGGAGGATGTACGCCATCGCCATGAAGGTGGTGATGCCGCCGCGCACCTCGCGCGCGACCGTGGATCCTCGCTTGGATATGTGAAAGTACCGGTCGAGCCAGGACCTGCCGGCCGGGATACGGGTTCCTTCACCCGCATCGTCGGCGGTGGTCGACGGCTCCAGTGACTGCTGGGTCATGTGGGCCTACTCCCAAGGTTCACAGGGGCACCCGCGGTTGTTCTATGGGTTCGCGGGATTTGGGAAGGTGCTTCGGCCGCACGACCCGGGGGACGGCCCGAGACGAACGAACTCTCTGGTACTGACGGTGGTGCCGTGGTGCTGTGCTGCTTCAAGTGCCGCGAGCGGTGCGGTGCTTGAGTACTCCGGGCGGCGCGGCGAAGTGTGACGTTCCCGGCGCCGCCCGGAGAGACTTTGCCGCTACGCCGTTCCGGTGAGGTGCTCCGGACGTACCGGCGTGCGGTTGAGCTCCAGCCCGGTCGCGTTCCGGATCGCCGCGAGGACGGCCGGGGTGGACGACAGGGTGGGGGCCTCGCCGATGCCGCGCAGCCCGTACGGGGCGTGGTCGTCGGCGAGTTCGAGGACGTCGACGGGGATGATCGGCGTGTCGAGGATGGTCGGCAGCAGGTAGTCCGTGAAGGACGGGTTCCTGACCTTCGCGGTCTTGGGGTCGACGATGATCTCCTCCATCACCGCGATGCCCATGCCCTGGAGGGTGCCGCCCTGGATCTGGCCGAGCACGGAGAGCGGGTTGAGCGCCTTGCCGACGTCCTGGGCGCAGGCCAGTTCGATGACCTTGACCAGGCCGAGCTCGGTGTCGACCTCGACGACGGCGCGGTGCGCGGCGAAGGAGTACTGGACGTGGCCGTTGCCCTGGCCGGTGCGCAGGTCGAAGGCCTCCGTCGGGCGGTGCCGCCACTCGGCCTCGACCTCGACGGACTCGCCTTCGAGCACGTCCGCCAGGTCGGCGAGGACCTCGCCGCCGTCGGTGACGACCTTGCCGCCCTCCAGGAGCAGCTCCGCCGTCGCCCAAGCCGGGTGGTACGTGCCGAACTTGCGGCGGCCGATCTCCAGGACCTTCTCGCGGACGAGCTCGCAGGAGTTCTTCACGGCGCCACCGGTGACGTACGTCTGCCGCGAGGCGGACGTCGAACCCGCCGAGCCCACCTGGGTGTCCGCCGGCTGGATCGTCACCTGCGAGACGCCCAGCTCGGTGCGGGCGATCTGCGCGTGGACGGTGACACCGCCCTGACCGACCTCCGCCATCGCCGTGTGGACCGTGGCGACGGGCTCGCCGCCGACGACCTCCATGCGGACCTTGGCGGTGGAGTAGTCGTCGAAGCCCTCGGAGAAGCCGACGTTCTTGATGCCGACCGCGTAGCCGACACCGCGCACGACGCCCTCGCCGTGGGTGGTGTTGGACAGACCGCCGGGCAGCTGTCGTACGTCCGGGCCCTCGCTGGACTCCCACTGGCGCTCCGGCGGCAGCGGCATCGCCTTGACGCGGCGCAGCAGTTCGGCGACCGGGGCCGGGGAGTCGACCGGCTGCCCGGTCGGCATGATCGTGCCCTGCTCCATCGCGTTGAGCTGCCGGAACTCGACCCGGTCCATGCCCACCTTGTCGGCGAGCTTGTCCATCTGCGCCTCGTAGGCGAAGCACGCCTGGACCGCGCCGAAGCCGCGCATCGCGCCGCAGGGCGGGTTGTTGGTGTAGAGGGCGATGGCCTCGATGTCGACGTCGTCGATGACGTACGGGCCGACGGACAGCGAGGAGGCGTTGCCGACGACCGCCGGGGAGGCGGAGGCGTAGGCGCCGCCGTCCAGGACGATCCGGCACTTCATGTGGGTGAGCTTGCCGTCCTTGGTCGCCCCGTGCTCGTAGTAGAGCTTGGCGGGGTGGCGGTGGACGTGCCCGAAGAAGGACTCGAAGCGGTTGTAGACGATCTTGACCGGCTTGCCGGTGCGCAGGGCCAGCAGACAGGCGTGGATCTGCATCGACAGGTCCTCGCGGCCGCCGAAGGCGCCACCGACGCCGGCGAGCGTCATCCGGACCTTGTCCTCGGGCAGGCCCAGGACCGGGGCGATCTGGCGCAGGTCCGAGTGGAGCCACTGGGTGGCGATGTAGAGGTCGACACCGCCGTCCTCCGAGGGGACCGCGAGACCGGACTCGGGGCCGAGGAAGGCCTGGTCCTGCATGCCGAAGGTGTACTCGCCCCGGACGATGAAGTCGGCCTTCTTGGCGGCCTCGTCGGCGTTGCCGCGCACGATCGGCTGGCGGTGGACGATGTTCGGGTGCGGGACGTGGCCGATGTGGTGGTCGTCGCGGTTCTCGTGGACGAGGATCGCGTCCGGTGCGGTGGCGGAGGCCTCGTCGGTGATGACCGGGAGCTCGCGGTAGTCGACCTTGATCTTGGCGGCCGCGCGGCGGGCGGTTTCCGGGTGGTCGGCGGCGACGATGGCCACCGGCTCGCCGTGGTGGCGTACCTTGCCGTGCGCGAGGACCGGGGTGTCCTGGATCTCCAGGCCGTAGTTCTTCACTTCGGTGGGCAGGTCGTCGTACGTCATGACGGCGTAGACGCCCGGGGTCTTCAGCGCCTCGCTGGTGTCGATCGAGACGATCTCCGCGTGCGCGACGGTGGAGCGCAGGATCTGGCCCCAGAGCATGTCCTCGTGCCACATGTCGGACGAGTACGCGAACTCGCCGGTGACCTTGAGGGTGCCGTCCGGGCGGAGCGTGGACTCACCGATGCCGCCCTTGGTCTTCGAACCCTGGGTGACCTTGGTGGGCGTACCGATGGGAGCGCCGTTGCTGGGCATTGTCAGACCGCCTCTCCCTGCCGGGCGGCCGCCAGGCGGACCGCGTCCATGATCTTCTCGTAGCCCGTGCAGCGGCACAGGTTGCCCGACAGGGCCTCGCGGATGTCCGCGTCGGTCGGGTTCGGGTTGCGCTCCAGCATCTCGTCGGCGGCGACCAGCAGACCGGGGGTGCAGAAGCCGCACTGGACGGCGCCGGCGTCGATGAACGCCTGCTGGATCGGGGAGAGTTCGGTGCCCTCGCCGGTCTGGGAGTCCTGCCCCTTGGCGGCCCAGGTCTGGGCGTCCTGCAACGACGTACCGCAGGCTCCGGTCGCACAACCGCCGTGCTCCGCACGCTGCTTGGCGAAGTCCGCCAGCCCCTCGACGGTGACGACCTCGCGGCCCTCGACCTGACCGGCGGCGACCAGGCAGGCACACACGGGCACGCCGTCCAGGCGGACCGTGCAGGAGCCGCACTCGCCCTGCTCGCAGGCGTTCTTCGAACCGGGCAGACCGAGGCGCTCCCTCAGCACGTACAGCAGGGACTCGCCCTCCCAGACGTCGTCGGCTTCCTGCGGACGTCCGTTGACGGTGAAGTTGACACGCATCACGCAGCTCCCTCGGTGGTGCGGCGGGCGCCGCGGTACGACTCCCAGGTCCAGGTCAGCGTGCGGCGGGCCATGACGCCCACCGCGTGCCGGCGGTAGCTCGCCGTGCCCCGGACGTCGTCGATCGGGTTGCAGGCGCCGGAGCACAGCTCCGCGAACTGCTTGGCGACCGACGGGGTGATGATCTTTCCGTTGTCCCAGAAGCCGCCCTCTTCGAGCGCCGCGTTCAGGAACTCCTCCGCGGCCTTCGCCCGGACGGGTGTGGGCGCCGCGGAACCGATGCCCGTACGGACGGTGCGCGACGAAGGGTGCAGGGCGAGGCCGAAGGCGCACACGGCGATCACCATCGCGTTGCGCGTGCCGACCTTCGAGTACTGCTGCGGGCCGTCGGCCTTCTTGATGTGCACGCTCTTGATGAGCTCGTCGGCGGCGAGCGCGTTGCGCTTCACGCCGGTGTAGAACTCGTCGATCGGGATCAGCCGGGTGCCGCGCACCGACTCGACCTCGACCTCGGCGCCCGCCGCGAGCAGCGCGGGGTGGGCGTCGCCGGCCGGGGAGGCGGTGCCGAGGTTGCCGCCGACGCCGCCGCGGTTGCGGATCTGCGGGGAGGCGACCGTGTGCGAGGCGAGGGCGAGACCCGGCAGCTCGGCGCGGAGGCTCTCCATGATCTTCGAGTACGGGACGGAGGCACCGAGCCGCACGCTGTCCTCGCCGACCTCCCACTCGTAGAGGTCGCCGATGCGGTTCAGGTCGAGCAGGTACTCGGGCCGGCGGTGGTCGAAGTTGATCTCGACCATCACATCGGTGCCGCCCGCAATGGGCACAGCGGTGGGGTGCTCAGCCTTGGCGGCGAGCGCCTCCTCCCAGCTGGCGGGGCGAAGGAAGTCCATGACCGGCTCTCTTCTTCGTCTCGTGAGTCGTACGGATCAAGCCAGATCTGGTGCGGCGGGCCCGGCTTGTTCATGTGCTGTTTACGCGGAGTGGAGCCAGTACACAGCGCCGTGCTCCACCCAGGTCAGTCACGGAAACCATGAAGGAGTTGGCTGGCCAGGCCGGGCATCTTGTAGATTCGTATGAACGGAGGTCATCAGTAACCTCTTCGTTTTCCTGTAGAAACGCAGGAAACAGCCTGGCAATCCAAGGATGCGTCGTGCGCACCGGTCGCCGGGCTCCTCCCACCGACCATCCTCACGACTCATCGTAGATTTCGAGACAAAGAACGGCGGCGACGAGAATGCGGCTGCGCGCACTGCTGGACACCGACGCGCTGGGCCTCAAGCTGCTCGGCGGCGAGGACGAGCTGGACCGCACCGTGCGCGGTGTGATGACCACCGACCTCAGGGATCCCAGCCGCTATCTCTCGGGCGGGGAGCTGGTCCTCACGGGGCTGGCCTGGCGCCGCGACGCCGACGACTCCGAGGCGTTCGTACGGATCCTGGCGCAGGCCGGGGTGGTCGCACTGGCCGCCGGCGAGGCGGAGCTCGGGGACATCCCGGACGACCTGGTGGTGGCCTGCGCCCGGCACCGCCTGCCGCTGTTCGCGGTGCACGAGTCGGTGGCGTTCGCGACGATCACCGAGCACGTCGTACGACAGGTGTCCGGGGAGCGCGCCGGGGACCTCGCGGCCGTGGTCGACCGGCACCGGCGGATGATGACCTCCGGCCCGGCGGGCGGCGGCCCGGACGTGGTCCTCGACCTGCTCGGCTCCGACCTGGACCTGCGCGCCTGGGTCCTGTCCCCCACCGGCCGGCTGATCGCGGGCCCGAAGGTCGCGGGCCCGGGGCTGCCCGCCGAGACCTGCGCCGAGCTGGCCGCCGAGCATCTCGCCGCCGCCCGCACCGGCCGGCGCGGACCCCACCGGGTGACCCTCGGTGCGGCCATCTACAGCCTCTTCCCGATCCGCAGCTCGGGGCACCGCCCGGCGGCGGCCGGGGCAGGGCGCTCCCCGCAGGCCTCCCGGGACGTGCGCGAGACGGTCCTGTCGGACTGGCTGCTGGCCGTCGAGGCGGACGCCGGGGACTGGCCCGCGGAGCGCCTTGACCTGCTCCAGGGCGTCACCCAGCTGATCTCGGTCGAGCGGGACCGCCGGGACGCGGCGCGCACGGTGCGCAGGCGGCTGGCGCAGGAGGTCCTGGAGCTGGTGCAGACGGGGGCCGCGCCCGCCGAGATCGCCGCCCGGCTGCGGGTGGCCGCGCCGGTGCTGCTGCCCGGCCTCGGGGCCGCCCCGCACTGGCAGGTGGTCGTGGCCCGGGTCGAGTGGGAGGGCGGGGAGATCGAGGCGGGGCCGGTCGCCCAGTCGCTCCTGGAGGAGATCCTCGTCGACCCGCTTGCCACGGGCCCCGAGCCCTCCGACCGCATCGCCGTGGCCCACACGGGCGACGAGGCGATCGCGCTCGTACCGCTGCCGGCCGTCTCCACCGAGCACGACGGCTCGGAGTCCGGCATCCTCGCGGACGCGCTCCTGGAGTCCGTACGGGACCCGCTGTCGGCCGGGTTGGACGGCGACGGGCAGGTCACGCTGGGCGTCAGCGCGGCCGTGCACTCGGCGGAGGGGCTGCGCGGGGCGCTGGAGGAGGCGCGGCACGCGCGCAGGGTCGCCGCGGCCCGCCCGGGCCGGGTGTGCGCGGCGGGCCACCAGGAACTGGCCTCGCACGTCCTGCTGCTCCCGTTCGTCCCGGACGACGTGCGACGGGCGTTCACCGCGCGGCTGCTGGATCCGTTGCGGGACTACGACCGCCGGCACCGCGCCGAGCTGATCCCCACCCTGGAGGCGTTCCTCGACTGCGACGGCTCCTGGACGCGCTGCGCGACCCGGCTGCACCTGCACGTCAACACGCTGCGCTACCGGGTCGGGCGGATCGAGCAGTTGACGAGCCGTGACCTCTCGCGCCTTGAGGACAAGCTGGATTTCTTCCTGGCGTTGCGCATGAGCTGAGGTGATGGGGCGGGCGGCGCCATCGCCGTTCCCGCCCCATGTGGTGTCCCACGACTTTGCCACCTTCTCGGCCGTGAACGGCCGGGCTGCCGCCCGAAGTTCACACCTCATCTCGCTCCTCGGTACCGCTGGCTGCGGCATCGCGGTCGCATCCGCCCTGGCGGGCGCGGGACCGATGGCATGGCCCCAGATCGGGGAGACCCCGATGACGTCAGCCCGGTCGACATCGACCACAACCGTGTCCCCGGCAAAGCCGGTTCGTGCCTTCAAAGAGCTCGCAGACTGACCGCGGGAGTCTAGTGCAAGTGAAATCTTTCACACACCCTCTTGGCCCCGCCGCGGAATCCGTGCTGAGATGCCGCCACCACTCATAGCTCGATGGCGTGCTCGGGGAGGGCAACGTGGCGCATACCGCCATGTCTGGTAACGGAACGACCGCAGGTGACGATCCCCTCCAGACCGCGGTATGGCGGCTGCGCTCACGCGCCTGCTGGGCCGACGCGGCAGCCCTGCTCCAGCCCGGCACCGCGGACGCCGCGCTGCAGCGGGCCGCGCTGCTGGTCGAACGGTGTCTGTACACCGAGCAGGGCTGGGAGGAGGCCGAGGACGCGCTGCGTACGGCCGAGGCGCTGGCCCACACCGACGAGGAGCGGGGCGCGGCCGCTTGTGAACGCGGGTACTTGGCGTACGCAGCGACGCTGCTGGGGGTCCGGGACCGGGCCGACGAGGCGCGTGCCGCGCTCGGGCGGACGGCGGCGCTGATCCCTCCGGGGACGGCGGGGCGGGCGTTGCTGGACTTCCGGCGTGGGCTGCTGGCGCAGAATCTCGCCGATGCGCCCCAGGCGGCGCGGGCCGCGTTCCGCCGCGCCCACGCGGGCGCGACCGCGCACGGCGATCTCCTGCTGCTGTCGTTCACCTGGCGGCACCTGGCCGGACTCGCCCTGCGGGAGGGTGAGTTGGCGGAGGCGCGGCACGGGTTCGCCGAGTCGCTGCGGATCCGTGAGGAGCTGGGGTATCTCGTGGGTACGGCGCCGGCGCTGGTGTCTCTTGCGGATGCGGAGGTGGAGCCCGAGGCGTCGCGGCTGCGAGAGGAGGCCCGGCGGCTGTTCCAGTTGCTCGGGGGTGTGCCGACCTGGCTGGCGCGGCAGTTGGCGCCGCCTGCGGCGGGGGCGGCCACCGCGTGAGCGCCGCCGCGGCCGAGAGCGCACTGAGAGGAACCTGAGAGGTTGCTGTGCCAGGCTGGCGCGCCCATCGCCTTGGAGGAAGACCCGATGAGCCTCGTCAACGGCCTGCCCGCACATGTCCTCTTGGTCCACTTCGTCGTCGTGCTGGTACCACTGACGGCTCTGGCTCTGGTCCTGTGCGCCGTGTGGCCGGCCGCCGCCCGCCGCCTGGGCCTGGTGCTGCCGGTGCTGGCCCTGGTCACCCTGGCGAGCGTGCCGCTGACCACGAGTGCCGGCGAGTGGCTGGAGAAGCACGTGAGCAGCAACGCCCTGGTGGAGCGGCACGCGGAACTCGGCGACGGGCTGCTGCCCTGGGCACTGGGCCTGTTCGTCCTGGCGGCGGCGGTGTGGTGGACGACGCGTCGGTCATCGGCGCGGCGGGACGGCGCCCGGTCCGCCTCCGTCATCCGGATCGCGGCCGCCGTACTGTCCGTCGCGGTGGCGGCGGGAGCCGTCGTCGACGTCTACCGCATCGGCGACTCCGGCGCGAAGGCGGCCTGGAAGGACGGCTACTCGAAGACGGCGACCGGATCGGCCGACGGGGACGGCTGACCCCGTCGGCGCCGTACGGGACGTGCGGGGGTTCCGGTCGGCGGGAACTCCCGCACGGACCTTGACCGCCGCAGTCCTCAGAGCGTTCCCCGCCAAGTGCTCTGCCATGAGCCCGCGCACCACATCCGGATCCCGCCGATCATGCGCGGCCGACCTCCGTCGGCGCCGTGACGGGACGCGCCAGGGGTCCGACCGGTGGAAACTCCCGCATCCACACCTCCCGCAGCGCTCAGGAGGCGCCCGCGAAGTGCTCTCCCACCAGCGACCGCACCACGTCCAGGTCCCGCGCGATCAGTGCGTCCAGCAGGGTCGTGTGTTCGGTCGCGTCCGCCACGAGCGCCGCGTGGCCCCGGGAGGACGTGCTGCCGACCAGCGGCCACTGGGCGCGGCGGTGGAGGTCGTCGACTATCTGGACCAGTTGTTCGTTGCCGGAGAGGGCGAACAGGGCGCGGTGGAAGGTGCGGTCGGACTCGGCGTAGGTCGCGCGGCAGCCGGAGGACGCGGCGCGGAGGGTCGCCTCGGCGAGGGGGCGCAGCGCGGTCCAGCGCTCTGCGGGCACCGTGCGGGCCAGGCGGAGCATCACGGGGATCTCGATCAGTGCGCGGACCTCGGCCAGCTCGGCAAGTTCGCGGGCACCGCGCTCGACCACCCGGAAGCCACGGTTGGGGACGACCTCGACGGCGCCCTCGTTGGCGAGCTGCTGCATGGCCTCCCGCACCGGCGTCGCGGAGACCCCGAACCGCTCCCCCAGCGCGGGCGCCGAGTACACCTCGCCCGGCGTCAGCTCGCCCGCGACCAGCGCGGTGCGCAGTGCGTCGAGGATCTGCCCGCGCACGGAGGCCCGCTGGACCGGGCGGGGCCGGGGCATCGGCGGTTCGCTGTGCGTGTGCTCGCCCCGCGTGCCCCCCGCGGCGGCGCCCCGCTCCCGCTCCACGTCCTGGGCCCTGGGCTGCGGCGGCACCCGGGGCACCCCACCGGCCCGGGTCTCAGGAACCCCCGTGTCGGCGGAGCCGTGGGTGCTCTGCTGCACGGGTCCTCCTCCGGACGTGTCGGTACTTGGGGTCATTACGGCGGGTTGTTACTCGTCCGTCAAGCACCTTAGGCGCAGTTGCCATCAGTTCAAATCCCATACAGTTTTGGTAAGGATAGGCTTACCTTTAATTGGTCATGCATCCATCGTGGATCGGTGGTCCTCGCATGCCTGCGCCCCGTTCGGCGCTCAGTGACGCCTACGCCCGCCTGAACAGGGCCTTCCCCGGGCCGAGTGTCATGGAGGTGGGTGTCGAGGAGCAGGTCCTGACGGGTGGCGGATGAGTCTGTGCCGCCTCGCTCGCCGAGGGCGGGTCGACCTCGACACATTTCCGGCACGGGACGACGCACAGATGCTGCGCGACTACGGAGTGCGCGCCCGGCCGGACGTCGTCGCGAGCTTCGGACTGCATCGGCACCCGTGGCCCGCCCGTCCGCCGATCACCGTGCCGCGGTCCTGCTGCGCCGGGCGCCCCGCCTGCCCGTGGGTCACGTCTCGTACGACCGGAGCGTCCCCGGCTCTCCCTCGGCCGCATGACCGCGCGGCCCACCGACTTCGCCTGTCCGCCCGGCGACCCGGCCGCAGCACTGTCCGGCGCACACGTCGTCGCCGACGAGGAGGCGCTGCGAGGCGAGGCGCTCGCTCAGCCGCTCGGCGAGGAGCAGCGGGCCGTGCGTGAGTTGGAGGCGCATGTTCTACACCGTGCGCCCCGAGGACGCCTCTGCCGCCTGCCCGCGCACCTACGACGCGGACCGGGTCGGCAAGCTCTCGGCCGTCGCCGCGAGTTGAGGCACCCTCAGGTGCACCGGCCTCTTGCCGTCCCGTAAGATCGGCGCGAACAAGGCGCCCGCCCGGTTACAGGTGATTCACAACTTCCTCACTTGTCGCAGGAACTTTCCGTGGAACCATCCGTACGGGTAGTCTTATTCGAACTCAACTCCCGCCCCTCAAGCGGCAGTTCGAGCAGAACGCCGCCCTGGGCATCCCCTTGCACTTCCTTGGCGGCCTCTTGCCCCGAAACCCCCTGAGGGCCGGTGGGATTGGGCCACTATGGCGGGCGTTACGCCCTATCCCAATGCAAGGGACCCCAGATGAGACTGACCGACATATCGCTGGACTGGCTGCTTCCGGGCGCCGTACTGCTCCTGGGCATGCTGGCGGCGGTGGCGGTGCTCGCGCGCAGCAAGCGGTCCGGGGAGCACGCGAAGACGGACGATTCGTGGGAGCGCAGCGAGGAGCGCCGCCGGCGCAAGGAGGCCATATATGGCACCGCCTCCTATGTCCTGCTGTTCTGCTGTGCGGCGGTCGCCGCCGCCCTCTCCTTCCACGGTCTGGTCGGCTTCGGCCAGCAGAACCTCGGCCTGACCGACGGCTGGGAATACCTGGTGCCGTTCGGCCTGGACGGTGCGGCCATGTTCTGCTCCGTGCTCGCGGTCCGCGAGGCCAGCCACGGTGACGCTGCCCTCGGCTCCCGGATACTTGTGTGGACGTTCGCGGGCGCCGCGGCCTGGTTCAACTGGGTGCACGCGCCCAGGGGCATCGGTCACGACGGTGCGCCCCAGTTCTTCTCCGGCATGTCCCTGTCTGCGGCCGTCCTCTTCGACCGAGCCCTGAAGCAGACCCGCCGGGCCGCCCTGCGCGAGCAGGGCCTGGTGCCGCGCCCGCTGCCGCAGATCCGTATCGTCCGCTGGCTGCGGGCCCCCCGCGAGACCTACAAGGCCTGGTCGCTGATGCTCCTGGAGGGCGTGCGCAGCCTGGACGAGGCGGTCGACGAGGTGCGCGAGGACCAGCGGCAGAAGGAGACGAACCGGCTGCGGCGCCGCGAGGCGGACCGCCTGGAGCGCGCCCAGCTCAAGGCCATCAGCCGGGGCCACCGCGGGTTCATCGGCCGCGGCGGCGGTCGTCAGGTGGAGCCCCAGGCCCTGGAGCGAGCCTCCGCCTCGGTCTCCGCGGAGCCTGCCATATCCAGCGCGGAACCGCTGCCCGTACGCTCACGGCCGTCCCTCCAGCCCGTCCGCAAGGCCGGTTCTGAACCGGTGACCGTCGACCTCACCGCGGAGGACGACACAATGGCCCTGCCGCGCCTCGACTCCCTGGAGCGCAAGCTCAAGGACCTCGAGCAGCAGTTCGGCTAGAACGGCCTGCACGGGAAGGGGGCGTGACCTTCGGGTCACGCCCCCTTCCCGTGTCATGTCGCTCCGGCGTCGAGTTCGAACCACACCGCCTTCCCCACCCCGTGCGCCCGTACCCCCCACGCGTCCGCGAGGGACTGCACCAGGACCAGGCCTCTGCCGTGCGTGCCGTCGTCGGCGTTCGGTACGCGCAGTCTGGGCCTGCGACCCACGAAGTCCCTCACCTCCACCCGCAGTCCGCGGGGCCCGACGGTGGCGGTCAGCACCGCGTCGTGGTCGGTGTGGATGAGTGCGTTGGTGACGAGTTCGCTGGTGAGCAGTTCCGCTATCTCCGAGCGACCGGGCCTGCCCCACTGCCGTAACAGCTCGCGCAGTGCCCGGCGTGCCTCGGGCACCGCCTTCAGGTCCGCCCGGCCCAGTCTCTGCCGCAGCTTCCGTATCTGGGACGGCTGCGCCTGGTCCGCGTCGCCGTCGGTCTTGTCCTCCGTCTTCGCCGAGAAGGCCCCGATCGCTATGGGACCGCCCCCTCGTGCCTGCCTCTTCATGACCCCCGCCCGCGTGCCGATGTCGGTTCCCCTCCTTGTCGAACACGTTCACGGGATCCATGCCCCTCTGGGCACGCGGCAGTCATGTCGAATCCTGAACGACCAGGTGTTCGGCCACGGGTGCGGTCCTTCCGGCCGGGTGGATGGCACGCTGGACAGTGCCGTCCGAGCGCCGAGGGAGCCGCCGTGCACGACGACCGAACGCTGGTGGAGGCGCGTCTGGAGCGCGCCATGGGGCAGTTCGTGCTGCCCGCGCAGTACGCGGAGCGCGTGCCGCTGGTGCTGTCCGTGTGGCATGTGCCGGGCGAGCCGGTGCCGGTGGGCCAGGCGCTGCAGGCCGATTACGAGACCTTCACAACCGGAAGCGCCTGGGGAAAGCCCTGGTCGACGAGTTGGTTCCGCTTGACGGGCCGGGTCCCCGAGGAGTGGGCCGGGCGCCGCGTGGAGGCGGTGATCGACCCCGGTTTCACGGGCGACGGGCCCGGTTTCCAGGCCGAGGGACTGCTCCACGACGCCTCGGGCGTGCCCCTGAAGGGCATTCACCCGCGCAACCGTCACCTCACCGTCGGCGCCCCGGCGAGCGGAGGCGAACCGGTGCATCTGCTACTGGAGGCGGCCGCCAATCCGGCCGTGCTGCACGGCTTCGCGCCTACGCACCTGGGGGACGTCCTGACCGCCGGGGATCGGCCCGTCTACCGATTCCGCTCTGCCGACCTCGCCGTACTCGACGAACCCGTGTGGCAGTTGGTCCTGGACGTCGAGGTGCTTTCGGAACTGATGCACGAGCTGCCGATGGACCGGCCCCGGCGGCACGAGATCCTGCGCGCCCTCGAGGACATGCTCGACGCACTCGATCTGCACGACGTCTCCGGTACGGCCGCCGCCGCCCGGGCCGCCCTGACGGACGTCCTGTCCCGCCCCGCCTCCGCGAGCGCACACCGGATCTCCGCAACCGGACACGCGCACATCGACTCGGCCTGGCTGTGGCCGCTGCGCGAGACGGTCCGCAAGGCCTCGCGCACTTTCGCCAACGTCACCGCGCTCGCCGCCGACTACCCCGAGCTGGTGTTCTCCTGCTCGCAGGCCCAGCAGTACGCCTGGGTGAAGGAGCACCAGCCGCACATCTGGGAGCGGATCAAGAAGGCCGTGGCGGACGGCAACTGGGCTCCCGTCGGCTCGATGTGGGTCGAGTCCGACGCCAACATGCCCGGTGGTGAGGCGCTGGCACGGCAGATCGTGCACGGAAAGCGGTTCTTCGCCGAAGAACTGGGCGTGGAGACCGAGGAGATCTGGCTGCCGGACTCCTTCGGCTACACCGCCGCCTTCCCGCAGCTCGCGAAACTGGCCGGAATCCGATGGTTCCTCACCCAGAAACTCAGCTGGAACCAGTCGAACAGGATGCCCCATCACACCTTCTGGTGGGAGGGCATCGACGGGACTCGCGTCTTCACGCACTTCCCGCCCGTCGACACCTACAACTCGCAGTTTCACGGCCGCGAACTCGCCCACGCGGAACGCAACTTCGCCGAGAAGGGGCGCGCCACCCGCTCCCTGGTCCCCTTCGGATGGGGCGACGGAGGCGGTGGCCCGACCCGCGAGATGCTGGAGAAGGCCCGGCGGCTGCGCTCCCTGGAGGGCTCACCGCGGGTCGAGGTCGAGAAGCCGGCGGCTTTCTTCACCGCGGCCGAGGAGGAGTACGGACCGCAGGCGCCCGTATGGTCGGGCGAGCTGTACCTGGAGCTGCACCGGGCCACGTACACCACCCAGGCGAAGACCAAGCAGGGCAACCGGCGCTCGGAACACGCGCTGCGGGAGGCCGAGTTGTGGTGCACGACAGCGGCCGTGCGCAATCCGTCGTACGCCTACCCGTACGACGCCCTGGACCGGCTGTGGAAGACGGTGCTGCTGCACCAGTTCCACGACATCCTGCCCGGGTCGTCGATCGCCTGGGTGCACCGGGAGGCACGGGACACGTATGCGAGGGTGCTGGCGGAGGTGGAGGAGCTCACGGCGGCGGCCGTGAGGGCGCTCGGGACGGGCGGGCCCGTGGTGCTCAACGCCTCGCCGTACGAGCGGACCGAGATCGCCGGGGGCGTGCTGGTGACCGCGCCGGGCCTGGGCAGTGCGCCGGTGGTGGGCGCGGCGGGCGAGGTCGTGCGGGCCGGGGAGGACGGCGGCAGCCACGTACTGGAGAACTCCCGGCTCCGGGTCACTGTGGACGCACAGGGGTTGCTCTCCTCGGTACGCGATCTCACCGCCGACCGCGAGGTGCTGTGCGGCCCCGGCAACCTCCTCCAGCTGCACCCCGACCATCCCAACGCGTGGGACGCCTGGGACATCGACCGGCACTACCGGCGCCGGCACACGGACCTCACGGACGTCGAGTCGGTGGAGCTGGTGGAGGACGGGCCGCTGACCGCGGCGGTGCGGGTGACGCGGACGTTCGGGAAGTCGCGGATCACCCAGGAGATCCGGCTGGCGGCCGGTGCCCGGCGCCTCGACATCGTCACGGACGTCGACTGGCAGGAGTCGGAGAAGGTGCTGAAGGCCGCCTTCCCGCTCGACGTGCACGCCGAACGCTCCACGGCCGAGATCCAGTTCGGGCACGTCCACCGCCCGACGCACACCAACACGTCCTGGGACGCGGCCCGTTTCGAGATCTGCGCGCACCGCTGGCTCAGGGTCGCGGAGGAGGGCTACGGCGTGGCGGTCCTCAACGACTCGACGTACGGCCACGACGTGACCCGTACCCCGCACGAGGGCGGCCTCGGCACGACCGTACGTCTGACGCTGCTGCGTGCCCCGCACAGCCCGGACCCGGAGACCGACCTGGGGACGCACCGCTTCACCTACGCGCTGCTGCCGGGCGCGGACGTCGGGCACGCGGTCGCGGAGGGACTCGCGCTGAACCTGCCGCTGCGGGTGGCGCAGGCACCGGTCGTGGAGCCGCTGGTCCACGTCGACCACCCTGCCGTGACCGTCGAGTCGGTGAAGCTCGCGGAGGACCGCAGCGGGGACGTGGTGGTACGGCTGTACGAGTCACGGGGCGGGCGGGCGCGGGCCACGCTGACGCCCGGATTCCGGGTGCGCCGCGCCGAGGTGACGGACCTGCTGGAACGGCCGCAGCACGAAAGCGACTTGAGCTTCGTGCTGCGGCCGTTCCAGATCCTCACGGTGCGGTTGCGACCGGCGTAACGGCCCTTGCCTCCGTCACCTCTGGCCGATGTGGAAGATCTTGCGGCTGTCGCGGGTCATGTCGACGACCAGCTTGGTGGTGGTCGACTTGCTCCAGGTGAGGGTGACGACGGCCTCCGTGCGGTTCGCGGTGCTGCCGTTGTCGGTGACCTTCCAGGCGAGCGGGACGTTCTGGGCGCGCAGGACGCCGTCGGCGTGCTCCCTGTCCTCCCAGGCCGCCAGTTCCTTCTGGAAGGCGGGGGTGAGGTAGTGGGCGCGCAGCGCGTCGCCGAGGTTGCCGCTGTCCTCGTCGGTCACCGCGTCGATGTAGGCGCCGTAGAAGTCGGCGATGCGGCTGATGTTGTCGGACGGCTTACCGCTGACGCTGTGCGCGGCGCCGGCGCCGGCGCCGGCGGAGGCCTGGGCGGTGGCGCCGAGGCCGAGGGCGACGGCGAGAAGGCCGGCGGTCAGGACGGTGCGGGTCTTGCTGCTCATGTTCGGTTCCCCGTTTCGAGTGACTGAGTGTCTGAGTGTCTGAGTGATCGAGTGGTCGAGCTGTGCTGTGGGCCGCCCTCCCGACCCCCGAGGCGAGAGGGCGGCCCTGGTCGTGCGGTCAGTGGAGCTTGTTCACGGCCGTGGTGGTCGTCTTCTTGAAGGCCTTCACCGGGGCGCCCCTGAAGTCGCCCAGCTGCCCCCAGTCCACGACCGTGACGGTGCGGCCGTCCCGGCCGACCGACAGGAGACGGACGTCGGTCGCGCCCCCGGAGGTCTCGGTGTGGACGCCGTAGACATGGGCGCCCTCCTCGACGGCGAGCTTCCCGTAGTCCTTGCCGGTGGCCTCGGTGTCCGGCTCCTGCTGCTCGATCCGGGCCGCGCAGGACTTGATGTCCTTGTTCAGCAACGACGTCAGCTGCTTGGCCGCACGGATGTCGGGCAGGACGACGGTGATCTGCCGGGCGCCCGTGTCGAGGTCGGTGCGGAAGTCGCGGTGCCAGGCGGACTCGTGGCCCGGCAGCGCCCGCAGGCAGGTGTCCCGGTCCGTGTCCTCCGGTACGCCGGCGGTGACCTTGCCCGCCGTCCAGGACGAGCTCGGGTGCGGCGGCAGGTCGGCCGCCGCGAGGAAGCCGGGCGCCTTCGGGGCGGCGGCTGCCGGCCCGGCGAGCACCGCGGTCAGACCCGTGACGGCGATGGCGAGGAGCGCGCCTGCTCTGGTGCGCTTGGGCATGGATGTCCCCCGTGAATGAGTGCATGGGTGTCGGTGTCGCCCGACGCCGGAAGGTCGGTCCGGCCCTGGTCGGTGCGACACCAAGAGCATCGGCGGTCACAACGATCCGGCGCAACAGCTGCCGCCCTTTCGGCGACGGTGGAACCATCCCAGCCCATCTGACGTGCAGGTATATGAGTGCCTGGGATACGGGATGCGGTGGATGACGGGGGAAACAGTGGAGACTCGGGACGACGTCGAGGCGTTCGCGGCGCTGTTACGACAGCTGAAGGACCGCACGGACCGGAGCTACGGCTCCCTGGCACGGCGCGTCAACATGAACACCTCCACGCTCCACCGTTACTGCGCGGGCGAGGCGGTACCGCAGGACTTCGCGCCCGTGGAACGGCTCGCGTCCTTCTGCGAGGCAACACCCGAGGAACGGCTCGAACTGCACCGGCTGTGGCTGCTCGCGGTGGCGGCGCGGCAGCGCCCGAGGGTGGTCGAGGCAGCCGTAGAGCCGACGAAGGGCGAAGAGGCACCGCCTTCGAGTACGGAGCGTCCGGTGGTGCGCGCGCCCTGGTTCCGGCGCAGGCGGACGCTTCTCGGCACGGCGGTGGCGACCGTACTGCTGGTCACGCTGGGCAGCCTGTCGGCACTGTCTGCGGATCGCTCGCCGGACGATGCGGCGCAGGCGCCGCCCGGCCACTCCCGTACCGGCGCCTCGCACCACCCCTCGGCCTCGGCGACCGGGCCCGCCCGCACCCGCCCCTCCGCCTCCCCCTCGTCGGGTGTACGGGACTCGGCGGGCCCCCGGCCGAAGAACAGCCCGTCGGCAGCCGTGCAGAGCGACACCCCCGTGTCCACCGGTGTGCCGCTCGCCTGGACCGCCGACTCGCAGGTGTGGGACGGGGGCTGCGCACACGACTACGTCATCGGCAAGGAGCCGGACCAGGTGCCCCCGCCGCCGGTGCCGCAGGACGCCGCGGCATGGGCGGCGACACAGGGGGCGGTACACGGGCGGCAGACGATGGTGCAGATCTCGGTGCAGGGCAAGTCGTCCACGGCCGTGGTCCTCGAAGCCCTCCGGGTCCGCGTCGTCAGCCGCGGCACCCCGCTCAAGGGCATCACGTACGACATGGCGCAGGGCTGCGGCGGCGGCCTCGGCCCGCGCTACTTCGACGTGAACCTCGACATCAACCGCCCCGTCGCCCGCGCGGTTCCCGGCGTCGACGACAAAGAAAACCACGTCCCCGCCGTGCAGTTCCCGTACCGCGTCTCCGCGCAGGACCCGGAGGTCCTGCTGGTCACCGCGACGACCGAGGCCTACGACTGCGGCTGGTACCTGGAGCTCGACTGGTCCTCCCAGGGCCGCACCGGCACGGTCCGCATCGACGACCACGGCCGCCCGTTCCGCACCAGCGGCATCAAGGGCCTGCCCCGCTACTGGTACGGCACGAACGGCCATGGCGTGCGCCAGTGGGTACCGGCCGACAGCTAGTCAGGGCCCGATCTTCGAGGCGGACAGGGCGAACCCGGTCACCATCTCGGCGCTGATCTTCGGCGGGATGGACAGGGCGCCCGGGTCGGTGACGATGTCGACGAGGGCCGGACCCTTGTGCGTGAAGGCGTCCCTGAGGGCGCCTGCGAGGTCCTTGGGCTTCTCGACGCGGACGCCGTGAGCGCCGCAGGCGCGCGCGACGGCCGCGAAGTCGGGGTTCTTGTTCGCGGTGCCGTCACAGGCTTGGCCTTCACGCCTCCCAAACTGCGGCAGCCGTACGGTCGTCGGCGTACCCCTTGACCCTGACCTGGGTGTCGGCGAGGAACGCGGCGAGGCCGGGCGGGGTGGGCCCGGACCATCGGGTCGTCAGATACCGGCACAGATCGGGTTCGCCGCGCAACGGTTCCGCGAGGCCGCCGGAGCACATCAGGAGCGTGTCCCCCGGGTGGGCGACGGAGGCACGGAAGCGGAAGGGTTCGCGGGGCGGCTCGGGGGCCGGTTCGTACGGGCTCGGCGGGGTCGGGATCCCGAGGTCCATGGTGAGCCGGTCGCCCTCGGGTGTCTCGGCGGGCAGCGAGCCGAAGCCGACGACGGGTTCGCCGGTGACCTCGCTGACCCGCGGCTCGATGTCCTGCCAGTCGCCGTCACGGAGGCGGAACAGTCCGCCCGCGCCCACGCCGAAGAAGACACGTGTACGGCACTCCGGGTCGGCGGGCAGGAGCAGACAGCGCAGGGTGGCCGCGTACTCCTCGGGCTCGACGCCCTGCTCGGCGGCGCTGGCGCGGAGTTTGCCGAGGCTGCGGTCGGTGAGGCGGTGCAGGCCCGACTTGAGGTCGCCGCGCCGGCCGGCCCTTATGTCCTCCGCGAGCCGGGCGTGAGAGCGGCCGACGGCCCGGCCGATCCAGTGGCAGGCCTCGGCGGCCGCCCGGTGCGCGCCCGGTGTGGCGCGGGCGCCGGTGGCCATCGCCACCAGGACCAGTGCGTGCTCGCCGGTGCCGAAGCGGGCGGTGAGCAGGGAGTCGCGGCGCGGCTCGCCCCGGTAGCGGGCGGAGTCCCCGCGGACGGAGACGGCACGGAGGGTGCACGCGCCGTAGCGGGCGCCGTCCAGCACGGTGTCCGCGACCAGGTCGTCGAGGTCGTCGGGGTCGGCGGGCGGGAGCGCTGTGGGTTCGGCGTCGTAGGTGGGCGGGCCCGAGCCGACGTAGTCGACGGCGGCCGGGGGGAAGGCGGGGAGGTCGAGGTGGGTGGCGGTACGGGCGGGGGTGGCCTCGGGAGCGGGCGTCGGCAGGGCGGCGGCCTGCTGCGGGACGGGCTTCTCGGCGACGGCGCGATGGCGTGCGGTGTGCGGGAGCGTGTTGTCGGCGACCTGCGGCGAAGGGCTGTCTGCGGCATGGCGCGGACGGTGCTCCCCGGCCGGCGGGGCATCCGCGTCCGCCGGGATGACGGCAGCGGCGGGCGAGCCGTCCCGGGCGGGGTCCACGTCCGCCCCGCTGCCGGGGCCGGCTGCCTCGGGGGGCATGCGCGACTCGGGGACCGTCGTCACGGGCGTTTCCGTGGAGGTACGGCCGCCGGGCGGGGGCATGGGGTCCCAGGGTGCCCTCCGCTGGGCGAACCCCTCGTCCGCTGCCTCCGCCCCGGCATCGGCGCCCACGGCTCCGGTCACCGAGGCGAACCGGTCGTCCAGGGTGTCGGGTGCGGGTGCGGGGCCCGTGTCCTCGGTGGAGTCGTCGTACAGCTGCCCCCACCAGTCGTCCTCATGACCGGTGGGACTTCCCCCCTGCTGGCTCATGCCCCTAATTGTCCACCGCATGGGCGGTATGAAAACGGGGCATCAGGAAAAACCGGCCCGGTACTCGGCGTCGTCCGATGCATCGGGTGAGTGATCGAACGGCGGTGCGGAACAAAGCCGCCGGGCAGCTCCGCTCCCCGCGGGAGTGGCGCCCGGTGAGGCCGGTGTGCCCCGGAGCCGGAGGGCTGGCCTGCGTCTTCTTCTTCCCTCCGGCACTCTGGTGAGATGGGAGTGTGGGACCTCCTGCTGGTCGGACTGGTCCTCCTGCTCGGCCTGTGCGGAGTACTGGTGCCCGGGGTGCCGGGATCGTGGCTCGTGTGGGCCGCGGTCCTGTGGTGGGCGCTGAAGGCCACACAGCCGGTGTCCTGGTGGATCCTGGTGGGCGCGACCCTCGCGATGTTCCTCTCCCAGGTGGTCCGCTGGGCCCTGCCGCCCAGACGGCTGCGTGCGAGCGGCGCCACTCCCCTGATGGGGGTGTACGCGGGCGCGGGCGCATTCCTGGGCTTCGTCCTCATACCCGTGCTCGGCACGATCCCCGGCTTCATGGGCGGCATCTACCTGTACGAACGCCGCCGCCTCGGCGGGCACGGCGAGGCGAAGGCGGCACTGCGGACCGTGATGCGCTCGGGCGGCTCCAGCGTGCTGGCGGAGCTCTTCACCTGTCTGCTGATCACCGGGGCCTGGCTGGGAGCGGTCATCTGGGGCTGACGTAGGGCCACGGAACTAGGCCCTGGATCCGATGTGCGGAGCGGGCCGAACGTGTTTCGCTGCTCCCATGACCGAATTCAGCGAGGCGGAACGCGCGTACCTGAAGTCGCAGCGCCTGGGGCGGCTGGCCACCGTCGACCCGCAGGGGCAGCCGCAGGCCAACCCGGTCGGCTTCTTCCCCCAGGACGACGGCACCATCCTGGTCGGCGGCTACGCCCTGGGCCGCACCAAGAAATGGCGCAACCTCCGGCAGAACCCCAAGGTGGCCCTGGTCGTCGACGACATCGTGAGCCTGCGCCCGTGGAAGGTACGAGGCGTCGACATCCGAGGGGAGGCCGAACTCCTCACCGGCCCCCACGAGTTGGGCCCGCACTTGAGCGAGGAACTGATCCGCATCCACCCGCGACGGATCCACAGCTGGGGCCTGGAGGACGAGGAGGACTAGAGCGCCGGAGGGATCGACGGCGGCCGCAGGACACCTTCCAGCGTCAGCAGCTGCACCTTCCGTTCGAGGCCGCCCGCATACCCGGTCAGCGAACCGTCCGCTCCGATCACACGGTGGCACGGCCGGACGATCAGCAGCGGATTGGCACCGATCGCGCCGCCCACGGCCCGTACGGCAGCCCGTGAGGCCCCGATCCGTGCGGCGATCTCGCCGTACGTGGCGGTCGCACCGTAGGGAACGCTGTCGAGAGCGGCCCACACCCGCTCCCTGAACTCGCTCCCGGCGGTGCTGAACTCCAGCCGGAATTCCTTCAGTTCACCGGCGAAGTAGGCCGCCAGCTGCTCCTCGGCAGCACGGAAGGGCGCAGGTTCCAGCCGCCAGCCGGCCTGCACCACAGGCCCGTTCTTCTGTCCGGGCACGGACACAGAGGTCAGCGCACCGGCCGCGTCGGCCGTGAGGAGAAGTGGCCCGACAGGACTGTCGAAGCGGCTCCAGAGAACACTCATCAGGATCGGTCCAACTCTCCTGCTGCACGCAGGTGTTGCAGGGCATACGAGCGCCAGGGGCGCCAGCTGTCGGGAACGTCCGCGCCGGGTGGGGCGACGTCGGGATCACCGAGCGCCCGGGTACGGATCACGGCGACGGTACCGGCATCCATGCCCGGCACGGCGAGCAGCGCGGCCTCGGCCTCGTCGCGGTCCGCGCCCGGATCCAGGCGTACGGCGCCGTCGGCGAGGGCGGCGGCGAGCGCACCCAGGGAGCCGCCCGGTTCGGCCTCCGCGAGGACGGCGGGCTCGGGAAAGAGACGGGTGAGGCTGCCGCACGGCGCGTCGAGCGCCTTCCCGTACTCCCGTACGAGCCGCTCGGCCTCCACCCGCCCCACCAGCGCGCGCACCGCCAGCTCCTCGGGATCGGCGGCCCCCGGCGACCGCAGCCCGGGCCGGGCGGCGACCAGCGGTGCGAGCCGCTCGTCGCCGCGGAGCCGCTCGTCCACGGCGTACGGATCGGCGTCGAGATCGAAGAGCCGCCGAAGGCGCCCCACGGCGGTGGTCAGATCACGGGGGTCGGTGAGATGCAGCCGAGCGTCCAGCCAGCCACCGGGATGGGCGCCGGACGCGGACCTGGCGGCCCCCGCCCGCTCGTCGACGGCGACGATGCCGCTACCGTGCGGAAGCCGCAGGGTACGCCGGTAGGTCCGCCGCCCACGCACCCCACTCACCTCCTCGACCCCACCCACGGCCTCACCCGCGAGCAGATCGAAGACGGCACCGGCCTGATACGGCCCCCGGTGGGCGAGCCGCAGCGGAATCCCCGCGGTCGGGGCGGCAGCCCGCCGACCGGCCCTCGGGGCGGCCGCCCGCAGCTCGCTCGGCGTCGACGCGTACACGTCCCGGATCGTGTCGTTGAACTGCCGCACACTGGCGAACCCGGACGCGAAGGCGATCTCCGTGATCGGCAGCTCCGTCGTCTGCACCAGGACCCGCGCGGTGTGTGCCCGCTGGGCCCGGGCGAGAGCGACAGGCCCGGCCCCGAGCTCACCGGTGAGCTGCCGCTGCACCTGCCGGGCGCTGTACCCGAGCCGCGCCGCCAGCCCGGTGACCCCCTCCCGGTCGACAACCCCGTCCCCGATGAGCCGCATGGCCCGCCCCACCACGTCCGCCCGCACATTCCACTCGGCCGACCCCGGCACGGCATCCGGCCGACACCGCCGACAGGCCCGGAACCCCGAGCCCTGCGCGGCGGCGGCCGTCGCAAAGAACCGAACGTTGCGCCGCTTCGGCGTCACCGCCGGACAGCTGGGCCGGCAGTAGATCCCGGTCGTCTGAACGGCGAAGAAGAACTCCCCGTCGAACCGGGCATCCCGACTCCGCACGGCTTCGTATCTGCTGTCGTCGTCCATCACGCCATCCAGTCTCCGCCGCCCAGGACTGCCGGGCTAGCGGAAATCAGACACGAAGGTCGAACTGCCGACCGGCATTTTCAGCCGCGCCCAGCAGTTCCAGCCCCGGCCGGCATTCTCAGCCCGTCCGGCGTTTGAGGACGAGGCCGTTCAGGCCGACAGCGGGGGCCTGGGGGCAGCAGCCCCCAGACGGCACCCGCACCCCGGGCACCCCTACCGCCGCCCCCGCTTCAGCTCCATAGCCGCCCGCCCGGCGGAGCCCTTCCGCTTCCACTCCCGCCGAAGCTCCGCACGGACCCGCGCATCGGTCTTGGCCACGATCCACTGGTTCTCCCGCAACAGCTTGCGGTAACTCTCCAGCCGCCGATGCGACAACTCCCCGCTCTCGACAGCCTCCCGCACCGCACACCCCGGCTCCGCATCATGCGCGCAGTCGTGGAAGCGGCACCGCTCGGCCAGTTCCTCGATCTCGGAGAAGACCTGCCCGACGCCGCTCTCGGCGTCCCAGAGGCCGACGCCCCTGAGCCCCGGTGTGTCGATGAGGACGCCCCCGCCGGGAAGTGCGAGCAGGTTGCGGGTGGTCGTCGTATGACGCCCCTTGCCGTCGACGTCCCGCGCGGCCTGCACCTCCATCACATCCTCGCCCAGGAGGGCGTTCGCGAGGGTCGACTTGCCCGCACCGGACTGCCCGAGCAGCACGGACGTACCGCCGGAGACGAGGCCGACGAGGGCGTCGAGCCCGTCCCCGTCCACGGCGCTGACCGTCAGCACGGTCACGCCCGGCGCCGACAGCTCGACGTCCTGGACGAGATGCGCGCGGGTCACCGGGTCGGGCACCAGGTCGGCCTTGGTGAGCACGACCATCGGCTGTGCGCCCGACTCCCAGGCCAGGGCCAGGAAGCGTTCGATGCGTCCGAGGTCGAGTTCGACGGCGAGGGACACGGCGACGATCGCGTGGTCGACGTTGGCGGCGAGGATCTGCCCCTCGGACCGCTTGGAGGAGGTGGAGCGTACGAAGGCGGTACGGCGTGGCAGATACGTCCGTACGTAGCGCGGGTTGCCGCCGGGTTCGACGGCGACCCAGTCGCCGGTGCACACGACCCGCATCGGGTCGTGCGGGGTGACGAACGCGGTGTCGGCCCGCAGGACGCCGTCGGCGGTGACCACGTCGCACTGGCCGCGGTCGACCCGGATCACACGTCCGGGCAGGAGCCCCTCGGGCTCGTGGGGGGCGAACTCGTCCGCCCATGCCTCGTCCCAGCCGTAGGGAGCGAGCGCGGAGAAATCAGAACCGGAAGCGGAACTGAAGGCAGAGCTGGAAGTCAAGGGTGACCCTTCACAAGGGTGGCCCCGGCG
Source organism: Streptomyces sp. NPDC001157 (assembly GCF_053598255.1). Classification (NCBI taxonomy): domain Bacteria; kingdom Bacillati; phylum Actinomycetota; class Actinomycetes; order Kitasatosporales; family Streptomycetaceae; genus Streptomyces; species Streptomyces sp. NPDC001157. Next base: position 28,477 of record NZ_JBSFJW010000013.1, on the reverse strand, counting down.
AAAGGAGTTGAGGTCAGCCGACGGCCACGGAGGTGGACTTGATGATCTGGATGCGGGCAGCGCTCGTCGCAAAGACAGCCATCGGTCAACACCTCCCAATTCCACACTCGTTCGACAGCGGCAGCGGCAGCCACCGGCCACCGCTCCACGCCCGCTCACCCTAGAGCCTTACGCCTGCCGTGCGCCACGGAATATTCCGGGAGCTGCTCATCAGCCCCCGCACCCGTTCAACGGCCCTGCCCCGCAAAGGGCCCCGGCACCTCCCCCGACCCCCGCCTGATCAGCTCCGTAGGCATCACGACGGTGCGGGGCGGTGAGGTGTCGCCGTGGATGCGCGCGAACAGCACGTGTGCGGCCGTGGTGGCGAGCGCGACGGGGTCCTGGGCGATGACGGTGACGGGCGGCGTCAGCCGCTCGGCCAGCGGGAAGTCGTCGAAGGCGATGAAGGCGATCCGGGGCGGCAGGACCGTCAGCGCGCCGAAGGCGAGGTTCTCGTTGTCGGCGAGGAGGGCGGTGGGCGGCTCGGCGGAGGCGAGGAGGGCCGTGACGGCCTCGGCGGCGGACGCGGCCGAGCGCAGACCGTGGCGGATCAGCCCGGGGTCGGCGGCGATGCCCGCGGTGTGAAGTGCCGTCCGGTAGCCGCGGTGGCGCTCGCCGTTGGTCCAGATGTCCTGCCGTCCGCCGAGGTAGCCGATGCGGCGGTGGCCGTGCGCGATCAGGTGCCGTACGGCCTCCTCGACCGCGGCGCGGTTGTCCACCACCACGGTGTCCGCGTCCAGCCCGGGTGCCGCCCGGTCCACGCACACGATCTTGGTGCCCTGCTCCTGGGCGGGCCGCAGGAAACGGTGGCTGCCCGCGGCCGGCGTGAGGATGAGACCGTCGACGCGGCGGGCGGTGAAGGCGGCGACGACCTCGCGCTCCCGGCGCGGGTCGGCGCGGCTGGAGCCGATCAGCACCACGCTGCCGCGCCGGCGGGCGACGTCCTCGGCGGCGGAGGCGACGGCGGCCATGAAGGGGTCGGCGACATTGTCGACCAACAGGCCTATCGTCCGGCTCGGTTGGTCCGCGCGGCGCAACTGGCGCGCCAACTCGTCGCGCTGGTAGCCCAGTTTGCGGACGGCGGCCTCGACTCTCGCGGCGGTCCGCGGTGCCACGCTGCCCGCGCCGTTGACCACCCGGGACACCGTCATCGCGCTGACGCCCGCCTCGGCGGCGACGTCCTTCATCGTGGGGCGGCCGACCACGCCGCAGTCCTCCTCGGCAGTCGGGCGGGACGGCTCCGGGCCGTGGTGCAACCTGTTGAGATCCGGTGCACACACGACCCTTGACGCCCACCCATGGGGCTCCCAGAATCGACGAACTGTTAACGATACCAACGCGAAGGCACAACATGGCCTCTGCAAGGGAACCACTTCTCGCGGCGCACGGTGTGGTCAAGCGTTTCGGTCACGTCCAGGCGCTGCAGGGCGCCGACTTCACGGCGTACGCGGGCGAGGTCGTCGCCCTGATCGGGGACAACGGCGCAGGCAAGTCGACTCTGGTGAACGTCCTGTCGGGAGTGCTCGCACCCGACGAGGGCGAAGTGCGGGTGGAGGGACAGGCGGTACGGTTCGGCGGACCGATGGACGCGCAGCGGCACGGACTTGAGACCGTCTACCAGGATCTGTCGCTCGCACCCGATCTGGACGCGGCGGCCAATCTGTATCTGGGCAGGGAGGTTGTGCGCGGCGGACTGCTCGGCCGCCTGGGAGTGCTCGACCGGCCCGCGATGCGACGGGAGGCGGTCAGGGCGTTCGCCGAGCTGGGCGTCGAACTGAAAGATGTGACGGCTCCCGTGACAACGTTGTCCGGCGGTCAACGACAGTCGGTGGCCGTGGCGCGTGCGGTCGCGTTCGCGAACAAGGTCATCTTCATGGACGAGCCGACGGCCGCGCTGGGCGTGGTGCAGCGCGCCCGGGTCCTGGACACCGTGCGCAGGGTCGCCGACCGGGGCATCTGTGTCGTGCTGATCAGTCACAACATGCCCGAGGTGCTCTCGGTCTCGGACCGGGTGGAGGTGCTGCGGCTCGGGCGACGGGTTGCCTCGTTCACCGCGGCGGACACCACGATCGAGGAACTCGTCGGGGCCATGACCGGCTCGCTGGACGAACCTGCCCAGCAGAACGGGTCCTTGGGGCAGAACGGGTCCTTGAGGAAAGCGGAGGACGGGCGATGACCGCCGACAGCAAGGAAGTCCGGCCGGCCGCGGCACAGCAGCAGGCCCCGCCCGCTTCGGACGGTGGACACCGGACCGTACCCGACTGGCTGCGGCGGGCGGCCGGCATCAGCGAACTGTGGACCTTCGTGATCCTCGTGGTGCTGGTCGCGTTCTTCACCATCGCCGCGCCGGGCAAGTTCTTCACCCAGTACGACCTCACGCAGATCGCCGTGAACGCGGCCATCTATCTGGTGCTGGGCGTCGGGATGACGTTCGTGATCATCACGGCGGGCATCGATCTGTCCATCGGTTCGGTGCTGGTGCTGTCCGCGGTGGCCGCGGGCGAGTACAACATCCACCACGGCGGGCCGGACGCAGGCTGGGGCACGGTCACGGTCTGTGTGGTCATCGCCCTTGCAGTGGGCGCCGGTTGGGGCGTGCTGCAGGGCGCGGTGGTGGCGACCGGGAAGGTGCCGCCGCTGATCGTGACGCTCGGCGGTCTGGGTGCCGCGCTGGGGATCGCCGAACTCGCCACCGGGGGCCAGGACCCGGCGGGTGCGGCGGCCACGCATCTGCAGAACAGCCTCGGCTTCGGCAAGGTGCTCGGCATCCCCTGGCTGGTGGTCCTGGCCGCGGTGGTGACGGCTGTGTTCGGCCTGGTGCTGGGCGCGACCAGGTTCGGCACGCACACCCTGGCCATCGGCTCCAACCCGACTGCCGTACGGCGTGCGGGCATTGGAGTGGGACGGCACCTGGTGAAGGTGTACGGGCTGATGGGCCTGCTGGCCGGGCTCGGTGCGGTGATGTGGCTGGCGTCGTACGGCACAACGTCCATCGCGGGGCACTCCACCGACAACCTGAAGGTGATCACCGCCGTGGTCCTCGGCGGCACCAGCCTGTTCGGGGGGCGCGGCTCGGTGCTGGGCACCGTGATCGGTGTGTTCATCCCCGCCGTGCTCACGACCGGGCTGATCGTGATCGGCGTTCAGCAGTACTGGCAGGACGTCGCGGTGGGCGTGGTGCTCGTCGCGGCCGTCTACGTCGACCAGATGCGCAGGAAGACCCGAGAGCAAGCTTAAGGAGATGTCTCGATGTTGAGCATTCGCAGCAGGCGCAGCGCACTGGTCGCCGCGGGCACCGTACTGGCCCTCACCGGGGCCGCCGCGTGCAGTTCGTCCGACAGCGGTTCGGGGTCGTCGGGCGGTGCCGCGCACAAGAAGGTGCGGCTGATCACCGGTGTGAAGAGCGACCCCTTCTACATCACCATGACCTGTGCGGCCAAGACGGAGGCCAAGGCCAAGGGCATGGACTTCGGCGCGGACGGTTCCGCGCAGTGGGACGTCTCGGTGCAGCGTCCGCTCCTGGACTCGGTGGCGGCCTCCCGGCCTGACGGGCTGATGATCTCGCCGGTGGACACCAGCGCGCTCACGCCGTCACTGAAGCAGATCCAGTCGGCGGGCACCAAGGTCACGCTGGTCGACACCACGGTCACCGACGACTCGATCGGCATCACCCGGATCTCGTCCGACAACGAGAAGGGCGGCCGGGTCGCCGCCGACGCGCTCGCCAAGCTGATGGGTGAGAAGGGCTCGGCGATCGTGATCAGCGTCAAGCCCGGTGTCTCCACGACGGACGCCCGGATCAAGGGCTTCACGGAGGAGATGAAGAAGTACCCGAAGATCAAGATGCTGCCCACGCTCTACGACAACGACCTCCCCGCGACCGCCGCCTCCCAGATCCAGTCGACACTGGCGGCCCACCCCGACCTGGGCGGTGTCTTCGCGGGCAACACCAACACCGGCCAGGGCATCGCCACCGGTCTCAAGCAGGCCGGCAAGGAGGGCGCGGTGAAGGTCGCCGCCTTCGACGCCGAGCCCGACGAGGTCGCCTCGCTCAAGGCGGGCACGCTCCAGGTCCTGGTCGCCCAGGACCCGGCGGCGATCGGCAGGGAGGCCGTCGACCAACTGGCGGCCGCCTTCGAGGGCAAGAGCGTTCAGAAGTCGATCGGCACCAACATGGTCGCCATCACCAAGGCGAACATGAACGACCCGTCGGTCAGCAAGTACTTCTACAAATCGGGCTGCTGACCGGCCGATGTCGAACGACCGGGTGACTCTGCCGAGTTCACCCGGTCGCAGCGCCTGTCACGGGCCGGACGAGGTCAACTCTTCGCGCAGGCCAACCCGTTGAGCGTGAAGTCGTACGGCGAGGAGTTCCTGCCCTGCCAGGATCCCAGGAAGCCGAAGGTGATCTTGCCGTGGGCGGGGACGGCCTTGTTGTAGTCGGCTGCGGTCGCGGTGACCTGTGAGCCGTCCTGGGCGACGCTCGCGTCCCACATCTGGCCGACCTTCTGGCCGTCCCGGTAGGACCAGGCGACGCGCCAGGTGTCGAGGGCGTCGACGGTGGTGACGGTGACGGTGGCCTGGAAACCGTCGGTCCACTGGTTGTCCAGGTGGTAGGCGGCCTTGCAGGTGGCGGACGCGCTCTTGCCGGGCTCCGGTGCGCTGCTCGCCGTGGTGGAGGTGGTGCCCTGGGGTTCCGGGTCGGAGTGCTTGGCCCCACCGGGTTTCGTCGGGGTGGCGGAGGGGGTCGGGGAGACGCTCTTCGGCGTCGGTGTGGCGGACGGCAGGGACGGGCGCGGGGCCGCCACCGGGCTGCTGTCGGTCGGTGCCTCGCTGCTCGCGGCATCGTTCTGGCCGCCGCCGAACGGCATCATCGACGTGGCCAGCGCCAGCAGCGACACCATGACGGCGGCCACGAGCAGCCCGCCCCGGATGACGCGTGCGCGGTCGGTGACGGTCTTGGATTCGCCACTGCCCCCGTCCCCCACCTCCGGTCGCCCGACACCGAGGCGCACCTCGGCCGCCCGGCGGCGGCGCTCCAGATAGGCGAGGCCGCCCCAGCCGATCACACCGCCGGCGAGGGCGGCGGGCAGCCCGCCGCCCTGCGGACGCAGACAGGCGGCGGCCTCCGCGCAGTCCACGCAGGTGGCGAGGTGCCGCGAGAGGTCCGGCGGGATGTCGGCGGCGGGCGATCTGGTGATCGCGTCGAGGAGGCGCGCATAGCTGCGGCACTGCGCGTCCATCGGCGTATCCAGATGGTTGCGGTGGCAGCGGTCCCTGAACAGGCCCCGCACCTGGTCGAGTTCCTCGCCCACGAGGGCCGGGTCGAGGCCGAGCCGACGGGCCACCACGGACCGCGGCAACGACTCCACCTCGGCCAGCCACAGCAGCGCCGCATCCGCCTCCTGGAGGTCGCGCAGACCGCGCAGGGCGATGGGGCGTTGCAGCGGGGGGCCGGTGTAGCGGGCGGCCTTCTCCGAGTTGAGCCACAGGCGCAGGTCGGGGTCGAGGTCCTGGCCCTGTCCGTCAGCCTCCCAGGCCGCCGCCGTGGTGCGTACGGCGGTCAGCAACAGCGGGATCACGGGGAGCCGGGGAGCGCGGCGGCCGTTGCTCCGGGCGCTTGCGGTCTCGGCGGCGCGGACCTCGCGGATACCGAGCGCGAACGCCTCCGTGGCCAGCTGAGTGGCCGCGGTGGCGCCCGCCGTGCACAGATCGGCGTAGGAAAGCACCGCGTCCCAGCACTCGGAGAACAGCGCGGCCTCGGCGGCGTCCTTCGGGGTCGGCAGGTCGGGCATGAGTCTCCTGCATCCACAAGCGAGGTCAACTCACCATTTCGGCAAAGGAGTTGGGGGGAACCTCGCGGCAGAACAAGAGCCTTTCACGTCTTCAACACAACTGACAAGCGCTGTCTTCAGTTGTCCTGACAGAACCTGTGAACCTGCCGTGGGGCACAACTCCAGACTCCTGTACGGACGGGGACCGCTTTTGACTCACCGCCCCCGTCCGCCACTCACACCTCTGCCGCGTCCTGGGCCGGAAGACTGTCCATGAACGAGCTGACCGAGAAGACCGCGCGGCCGGGTCCGGGCGGGCCGTATCCGGGCGGGGAGGACAGGCCGAAGTCGTCCATCGTCCGGCGATAGGCCTGCAGCAGCCGGATGTGGTACTCCAGCGGGGCGCCGTGCGGGTTGGCCTTGCCGAGCGGGGTGGTGGGCTCGGGGCACCAGGTGGTGAAGCGGGGCGTGATGCCGTGCGACATGAAGAAGCGCAGGCCCTCGGTGGTCGACTCGATGGCCTCGTCGACGGTCTTGAACCCGAAGGGTTCGGCCATCTCCACGCCGGCCACGAAGTTGGGGATGACGTTGCGGGCGCCGAAGACCTCCGCCGAGTCGAGGATGCGCTTGTGCCACTCGTCGCGGCCGACGTAACGCTCCTTGCCCGGGCAGTACATCTTGAACAGATACTCGTCCCACACCTCGTAGTTGGGGTGGTAGATCTGCACGCCGTAGTCCTTGAACCGCTTCACGTCGTCCTTGGGCAGCGCCTGGGCGACGACCTTGCCGATCCAGCGGCCCGGGAAGTGCTCTTCGATGGCCTTGGCGTACATGCCGTAGAAGTCGGCCTCGTCACGGCCCTGGAGCCTGGAGGTGATGGCCCCGCCGGTGAGGGTGTACGCGGTGGAGGCCTTCGCCGTGTCGTAGCGGTTGATGATCTCCAGGGCTTCCAGGACCTCGTCGACGTCCTTGACTCCCGTGTACGGCCGCCCGGCGGCCTTGTGCTGGCGCCAGTTGTGGTTGATGTCGCAGTACTGGCACTCCTCCTTGGCGCCGAAGTACTGGCAGACCCGGAAGACGGTCAGGTAGATCAGGTAGCCCCACTGGATGGTCGGGGCCACCTCCATGACGGACTTCCCGTTGGAGAGCTTGTGCCGGTAGTACTCCGGCATCGGCGGCACGCCGACGTCGGCGATGCGCTTGCCGTCGAGGTAGAGCCCGAGCATGCCCTCGTCATCGGCGGCGACGCGGTAGGGCGAGGCCGGGTTCACGCGTACGGAGACGACGGTACGGCGCAGGTCGTACGGGCCGCCGGTGAGGATGATCTCCTCCGGGGGACGCCTGAGCGCCGCCTCGCCCAGCTCCGGCAGGGTGCCGTGGTCGAAGGAGAAGATGAAGTACGACTTCGGCTTGACCTCGCCGGACTCGTTGTCGCTGAGCGCGGACGGGTCGAAGGCCACGCCTCCACGCAGCAGGTCCTCTTTGAAGACGGCTTCCCGCGGTACGTGCGGGAACCGCTCCATCAGATCCTCGACCAGTGCGGTACGGCTGCCCATCCCGACTCTCCTTCCGGCTCAGGCGTTCGACTCCTCACGGTATGCCCCCGGCCGTGCGTCAGCCGTGCCGGGTCCCCCCGCGCCGCGCGATGTGTCCTGGTACGGCGGTGTCCGACGGCAGCTGGGGGTCGGGAACGGGGGTGCCCCAGGCCGAGGTCAGGGGCAGGGTTCCGGCCCACAGGCCCAGCTCCGCGTCGGGTCCGTCGCCGTCGTCGGGTGCACCCGTGCGGATCTTGACCGAGGCCTCGTCGAGGGACAGGGCGAGGAGGGTGGTGGCCGCGAGTTCCCTGCGGTTCGGCAGCCGGGCGTACGACCACTGGCCCGGAGCCGCATGCTCGGTGAGCCGGCGCAGGCCCTCCAGCTTCTCCTCGGAGTCGGTGACCTTGCGGGCCTCGCCGTGGATCATCGCGCTGCGGTAGTTGACGCCGTGTTCGAAGACGGAGCGGGCGAGAACCAGGCCGTCGACGTGCGTCACGGTGACGCAGACCAGCGCGCCACCCGCCAGGCTGCGGCTGGCCACCGAACCGTGGAGGTACAGCTGCCGCTCGTCGCGCCCGTAGACCGTGGGCACGACCAGCGGCCGCCCCTCGACCACCACACCCAGATGACACACGAACCCGGCGTCGAGGATGGCGTGGAGATCGGCGCGGTCGAGGCTGCCCTGGTCGCGCAGACGGCGGTGTCGGGTCAGGTCGGTCTCGGGGAGCGGTTCGAGCGTCATACGGATGGACGCTACTGATATCGCAGTCGTATTGCCAGAGCTTTACGAATAGCTTCGTGAGTCATGCCTGCATCTACGAAATCCGCACTTCACGCTTCACGCTCCAGCGCCCCCGGATCAACCGGAAAGGCCAGATCCCCGCCCTTCAGCAGACGCGCTGCCTCGTCCGCGACCGTCATGCCGAGACGGGAGAGCTCGTTGCCCTGCGAGCCCGCGAGGTGCGGGGTCACGAAGGCGCCCGGGAGGTCGTAGAGGGGCGAGTCCGCAGGGAGCGGCTCGGGGTCGGTGACGTCGAGGACGGCGTTCAGACGGCCGGTGCGCAGCTCCTCGACCAAGGCGTCGTGGTCGACCAGGCCGCCACGCGCGGTGTTGATGAGAGTCGCCCCGTCCGGCATCAGGGCGAGTTCCCGGCGGCCGATCAGGTGGTGGGTCTCCGGCGTCTCGGGCGCGTGGATCGTGACGATGTCCGAGGTGCGCAGAAGGTCGTCCAACGGCAGGAGCCGTACACCGAGTTCGGCTGCTCGCGGCTCGGTGACATACGGATCGGTGAGGCTCACGCGCAGGTCGAAGGGTGCCAGCAACTCGATGACGCGGCGGCCGATGCGGGAGGCACCGATCACGCCGACCCGGCGGCCGTGGTTGCCGATGCCGGGGAGGACGCCCCAGCCGGGATGGGCCCGTGTCGTGCGCAGGCGTTCCCGGGCGCCCAGGACGTCCTTCCCGGCGAGCAGGATCATCGCGAGCGTGTACTCGGCGACCGGCAGCGCGTTGGCCGCGGCGGCCGAGGAGACCACGATGCCGCGCCGCCAGACCTCGGGCGTGGTGAAGCCCTTGACCGAGCCGGCCGAGTGCAGGACCGCGCGCAGTTTCGGAGCCGCGTCGAGAACGGTCGCGTCCAGGCGGGGGCAGCCCCAGCCGGCGACCAGGATCTCGGTGCGCGCGAGCACCTCACGAACGCGTGGTGCGGCGAAGTCCTCGGCGACCAGTTCCGGATCGATGTCCACCGCCTCACGCAGCCGCCCAAGGACCTGCGAGGGGAAGACCAGCGGCAGGTTCTCGGCGGTCATGGCGAACAGGGCCTGGGGACGCTCGGGCAAAGGGGTGGTCCTCCGACTTCGGCGAGGAAGTTGTAGAAAACGCTCTCCACGGTAGGTCTCGCCAGATGAGAGGGTCAATGCAGAGGGTCCATGCACATGCACTCGCCGGAGGGACGACAGGGATGACGCAGACGGTCACCAACTGGGCAGGCAACATCACCTATGCGGCAAAGGAGTTGCACCGCCCCCACTCGCTCGACGCGCTCAGGACCCTCGTGGCCGACAGCACCAAGGTCCGCGTCCTGGGCAGCGGCCACTCCTTCAACGAGATCGCCGAGCCGGGCCCCGAGGGCACCCTGCTCTCGATCGCCGGACTGCCGCCGGTGATCGACGTGGACACCACGGCCCGCACGGTACGGGTCTCGGGCGGCGTCCGGTACGCGGAACTTGCCCGCGTGGTGCACACGCACGGGCTCGCGCTGCCCAACATGGCGTCCCTGCCGCACATCTCCGTCGCCGGTTCGGTGGCGACCGGCACACACGGCTCGGGGGTGGCCAACGGATCGCTCGCGGCACCGGTGCGCGAGGTGGAGCTGGTCACGGCCGACGGGGAGACGGTACGGATCGGGCGGGGCGACGCCCGGTTCGACGGCGCCGTCACCTCGCTGGGCGCGCTCGGCGTCGTGGTCACCCTCACCCTCGACCTGGAGCCGGCCTTCGAGGTCGAGCAGCACGTGTTCACCGAACTCCCCCTCGCCGGGCTGGACCTGGAGACGTACGAGACGATCGCGGCGGCGGCGTACAGCGTGAGCCTGTTCACCGACTGGCGGGAGCCCGGCTTCCGGCAGGTGTGGCTCAAGCGGCGCACCGACCAGCCGCTCCCGGACTTCCCGTGGGCCGCGCCCGCGACCGAGAAGCTGCACCCCGTGCCGGGGATGCCGGCCGTGAACTGCACGGAGCAGTTCGGGGTGCCGGGGCCCTGGCACGAGCGGCTGCCGCACTTCCGGGCGGAGTTCACGCCGAGCAGCGGAGCCGAGCTGCAGTCGGAGTACCTGCTGCCCAGGCAGCATGCCGTCGACGTGCTGCACACCCTCGACGGGATCCGGGCGACGGTGGCCCCCGTGTTGCAGACCTGCGAGATACGCACGGTCGCCGCCGACCCGCAGTGGCTGAGCCCGGCCCACGGACGGGACACCGTGGCGGTGCACTTCACCTGGATCGAGGACACGCAGGCCGTGCTGCCGGTGGTGCGGCGGCTGGAGGAGGCGCTGGACCCGTTCGACGCCCGCCCGCACTGGGGCAAGGTCTTCACCACGCCCGCCGCGGTCCTGCGCGGCCGGTACCCCCGGCTGGCCGACTTCCGGGTGCTTGCGCGGGCGCTGGACCCGGACGGAAAATTCGCCAACTCCTTCGTGCGGACGGTGCTGGGCGACTGACCTCCGGGAGACTTTATAAACCCCCTTTCCTAACCCCTTGTCGAAAGTCCTGCGCAGGCCATAGCCTTGCGCCGCGCCGGTGCCGACCTGCCCGGTCCGCCTGACTGAAGGAACGGGGGTCGACGACCTGTGAAGCGCACATCACGCGACATCCGCACCGCGAACCGCTACGAGGTGCTGCGCCAGATCATCGCCGCGTCTCCCACCTCCCGGCAGGAGCTGGCGGCCGCCACAGGTCTGAGCCTCGCCACGGTCGCCACGCTCGTCGGCGAGCTGCTCGACCTGCGGATGATCACCGAGGTCGGGTTCGAGGACTCGGCGGGCGGCCGCCCCCGGGGCCTCGTGGCGGTCAACGCGTCGGGGGGCGCGTTGATCGGCGTCGACATCGCGGAGACGTACGTCCATGTCGAGCTGTTCGACCTGGCACTGAACGTGCTCGCCCGCGCCGAGGAGGACGTCCGCCCCGGCGAGACCCTCCCCGAGCAGCTGGTCGGCCATGTCGCGGCCGCCGTCGGCTCGGTGGTCACGCAGGCCGGGATCGAGGGCGCGCGGGTGCTGGGCGTGGGCGTGAGCGTGCCGGGGCAGGTGGACCGCGACACCGGCATCGCCGAGTACGCGCCGAACTGGGACTGGCACGACGTGCCGCTGCTCGACCTGCTCACCGAGCACATCGCCTACCCCCTGTACCTGGACAACCCGCTGCGTGCCGTCGCGGTCGCCGAGCTGTGGTTCGGGGCCGCCCGCGGGCGCGGGGACGCCGTCGTCGTCACCCTCGGGACCGGCGTGGGCGCCGGGCTCGTCCTGGGTGGCGGGCTGCACCGGGGGGTCAGCAACAGCGCCGGCGAGTGGGGGCACAACACGATCGTCCTCGACGGCCGTCTGTGCCACTGCGGCAACCACGGCTGTGTGGAGACGTATGTCGGAGCCCCCGGAATCATGCTGAATCTTCGGGAGTTGAGCCCCGGCAGCCCGCTGCTGCACCCGGAGGACCAGACGGCCACCATCGCCGCGCTGGCCCAGGGGATGCGGGAGCACGACCCGGTGGCGCTCAAGGTGGTCCGGGACACCGCCCGCTACCTCGGCGCCGGCATCGCCGACCTGGTCAACCTGTTCAACCCCGAAGTGGTCGTGCTCAGCAGCTGGGTCGCGGCCGCCCTCGGCGAGCCCCTGGTCGCGGAGGTGCGCGAGGCCGTCGCCCGGCACGCGCTGCCGCGTCCGATGGCCGCCACCGAGATCGTCCTCTCCCTGATCCCCACCGACCCGGCGTGCCTGGGTGCGGCGACGTTCGCGCTCGAAGGCGCACTGCAGTCGGTCGGGCAGAGGACCGCGAAACGCACCACCCCCACCAGGAGCCGTACCGCACCACCTTCATGACGACGGAAGGGATGCACGTGACTCACCCCCACACCACCAGATCCGCCCTGCTGACGGCCGCAGCCGCGCTCGCCGTCGCGGGTCCCCTGATATCCGCCCCGCCCTCCTCGGCCGCCACCCCCACGACGGCCGAGGTCTCCCCGCACGCCGCCCAGACCATCGACGACATCGGCGCGTCGGGCGCCTGGTGGGTCAACGACCTGCAGCACTTCAAGCCCGAGGTGCAGGCCCGGGTCGCCGCTCTGCTCTTCTCCCGGCAGGGCCTCGGCCTCTCCTCCTACCGCTACAACATCGGCGGTGGCGGCGTCGCGGTCACCACCCCGGCCCGCGCCGCCCAGGACTTCCTCGCCCCCGACGGCTCGTACGACTGGAGCAAGGACAAGGGCGGCCGTACGTTCCTCAAGTACGCCGCGAAGTACGGCGTCGAGGACCTCATCGGCTTCGTCAACAGCGCGCCCGCGCGGTGGACGACCAACGGCCAGAGCTGCGGCGGCCAGTTGAAGGCGGGCAGCGAGTCGGACTACGCCAAGTACGTGGCGGACGTGACCGACCACTTCGCCGAGCAGGGCGTGAAGCTGGACTACATCAGCCCGTTCAACGAGCCGGACAACGACTTCGGGGACTGCGGCCAGGAGGGCATGAAGGTCACGCCCGAGCAACGCGACGACATCGTACGGGCGTTGGGCGCCGAGCAGCGGGCCCGGAAGCAGAAGACGTCGGTCATCGCGGACGAGTCCAGCAGTACGACCCGGTTCGTGTCGGAGGTCCCGCAGTGGATCTCGCAGCCGGGCACCGCACAGTACGTGTCCGCGCTCGCCCACCACACGTACAACAATCCGGATGACGGCCAGCTGGGCAACGTCTACGAGACGTCGAGGGCCGTCGGCAAGAAGTCCTGGGCCACCGAGATCTGCTGCTTCGGCAAGGGCGGCACCGGCTGGAACCAGGAGTACGACCCCACCATCGACAACGCCCTGCTGATGTCGCGGATCATCTACAAGGACTTCGCGAGCTCGCACGACTCGGCCTTCCAGTGGTGGGTGGCCCTGGCCAGCGGCTACGGCGCCTCCCCCACCGAGCGGAACGACACAGGCTGGAACGACGGCCTGATCTACTACGACCCGGACTACGCGACCAACGGCAACCAGCAGCTGTACTTCACCAAGCGGTACTACGCGCTCGGCCAGTACAGCAGGTTCGTGAGGCCGGGCTCGGTCGCGCACAACGTGACCGGGGCGCCGGACGGCGTCGAGGTGTCGTCGTACGACCGGAACGGCAAGTGGGTCGTCGTGGTCAACAACCACAACTCGACCGACACACCGCTGAGTTTGCACTTCAACAACAGGACGCCGGTGCGGGCTGCGCAGGCCGTGCGGACCTCGGCCACCGAGGACTGGGCGAACGTCGCCAGGCCGACGGTGAGCGGCGGCACTGCGTCCACGACTCTCGCGGCCCGCTCGATCACGACGTACGTCTTCGACCAGAAGGGCCACGGCAGCTCCGCGGTCACCGGCGCGCTGCAGGGCAGGCAGTCCGGCAAGTGCCTGACCGCGGGTGCGTCCGGGGCGGCCATCAGCACCTGCACGGGCGGTAGCGAGCAGTCGTGGTCGTACGACGGCAAGGGCGCCCTGAAGGGAGCGAACGGCTACCTCACGGCCGGGAGTTCGGGCCTGACGACAACCGCCGACTTCACCGGTGACGCAAGCCAGCGCTGGCTGCTGAACGCCAACGGCCAGATCCTCAGCGAGGCGTCCGGCAAGTGCCTGGACGTCAGCGGGCAGGCAACGGCCGACGGCGGCAAAGTGATCCTGTACAGCTGCAACGGCGGGACCAACGAGGTCTGGAACAAGGCCTAGTCCCCTGATCCGAGGGCCGCCGGCCACACCCTGACCCGGCGGCCCTCACCCCCGCATCACCCCCACGTTCGGGATTCCGAACCGGATTTAACGCTTCGAACAGACTTCGTCCAACCCCTTGCCGAAGCCTTAGCCGAAGGTTAACGTCCCCGCACCACAACGCATTTCGAGCCACGTACCAGCCTGACAGCGCTGAAGCCGTGGAGCCGCAGCCGCAATCGAGACAAGGACGTCAGCATGTCGGCAATGAGCAACAGCAACTTCTCCCGCCGGTCCATATTCCGGGCGGCCGCGGGCATGGCCGCCGCCGGCACGCTGGCCGCGTGCGGCAGCAACAACGGGCGGGGGGGCGGGTCGGGATCCGGCACGAACCTGACCCAGTACTTCCACGCCTACGGAGAGGCGGGCGTGGAGCAGGCGGTCAAGCGGTATGCGAAGGGGTACACCAAGGCCAATGTCGCCACGCAGTGGATCACCGGCAATGACTACGAGACCAAGCTCTTCGCGGCCCTGCTCACCAAGCAGGCGCCGGACGTCTTCGAGTTCCACCCGCAGATCCAGCTGGTCAAGAGCGGCCAGGTGGCGGACCTGACGGACATCATCGAGCCCGTCAAGGACGACTTCAACAAGGCGGACATCGCCTCGCACACGGTCGACGGCAAGATTTACGGCGTCCGGATGATCGACGACCCCCAGTTCTTCTTCTACCGCAAGTCGATGCTGGAGAAGGCGAACGTCGCCGTCCCGACCACGCTGGACGAGCTGATCGAGGCCGCCGACAAGCTCACCACCTCCAAGGTCAAGGGCCTCTTCCTCGGCAACGACCTGCACGCCATCGAGGCCCCGCTGATCTGGTCGGCCGGTGCCGAGACCCTCACCGACAAGAACGAGGTCGGCTTCAACACCGACGCGGTCGCAGGCGGTCTGAGCCAGCTGCGCAAGCTCTTCACCAGCGGCAACCTGCTGCTGGACGCCCCGGCCGACTTCTGGGACCCGTCCGCCCTCAACCAGGGTCTGTGCGCGATGCAGTTCTGCGGCATGTGGGCGATGCCCGTGATGCAGAAGGCACTCGGCGACGACCTCGGCATCTTCCCCTTCCCGAAGGTCGGCAGCGCCGGCAAGCTGTCCGTCTACAACGGCGGCTGGTCGATGTTCGTCAACGCCAAGGGCAAGAACGTCGAGGCGGCCAAGGAGTACGTGAAGTGGCTGTGGATCGACCAGAAGAAGAACCAGGAGGACTTCGCGACCTCCTACGGCTTCCACATCCCGCCGCGCACCTCGATCGCCCAGGAGGCCACCAAGCTCCAGTCGGGGCTGCCGGCTGAGGGCGTGAAGCTCTTCAACACCTACGGCCACTTCGACAACATCGGCTGGACCCAGGCCATGTGGAGCGCGCTGGACACGGTCATCTCCGACTGCGTCCGCAAGGGCGGGGACCCGAAGGCCGCGCTCGACAAGGCCGACAAGACCGTCACGCGCGAGCTCAAGAAGCTCTTCGGATAGGCCGGCGGACGGACCAAGGACATGTCGACCACCACCACCCGCGGGGTCGCCCGCCCCGCCGCGGCCAAGCCCTCCAAGGCCCGGCCGCGGCGGGGGCTCACGGCGAACAACACCCTGAACTTCTGGCTCTTCACCGGCCCGTTCCTCATCGGCCTGGTGATCTTCGTCTTCGTTCCCATCGGCTGGAGCATCTGGCTCAGCTTCTTCGACGCCCGCTTCACGGTCACCCCCAGCCACTTCGTCGGTTTCGACAACTACAAGCAGATGCTGACGGACAGCGCCTTCACCGGCTCGCTGGTGACGTTCACCGTCTTCGCCGCGTTCATCGTGCCCACCACCTGGGCGCTCTCGCTGAGCCTGGCCCTGATGGTGCACCGGCTGCGGTTCATGCGGGCGTTCTTCCGCTCGGTCTTCTTCCTGCCCACCGCGTGCAGTTATGTCGCCGCCGCGCTGATCTGGAAGATGTCCATCTTCAACGGCGTCCGTTTCGGCCTGGCCAACACGGTCATCGGCTGGTTCGGCGCCGACAACGTCGCCTGGGTATCCAACCCGAGCCCGCCCTGGTACTGGCTGGTCATCCTGACCGTCCGCCTGTGGCTGCAGGCCGGTTTCTACATGATCCTCTTCCTTGCGGCGCTGCAGAACATCCCGGGCGAGCTGTACGAGGCCGCCGCGATCGACGGGGCCAAGCCGGGCTGGCAGACGTTCCGCTACATCACGCTGCCCCAGCTGCGGGCCACCTCCACCGCGGTGATCCTGCTGCTGCTCGTCGCCGCCTACCAGGCGTTCGACGAGTTCTACAACATCATCACGACCAGGGCGACCTGGGGCCAGACGCCCCTGATGGTCCTCTACAAGACGGCTCTCGGCGCGAACCAGGACTACGGTTCCGGCAGCGCGGGCGCGGTCATCCTGACGCTGCTGATCTGCGCCGTCACCCTGCTGCAGGGCAAGTTCATGGGCTTCGGAAGGGGGGAGGAGTCCAAGTGACCACCACCGCACCCCAGGTCGGCGAGGGACGTCGGCCCAAGCGCGGGGGCCTCCTCGGCAACACCGGTCTCTACGTCGCCGTCGGCCTCGCCGCACTGCTCTTCCTGATCCCCTTCTATCTGATCGTCCGCAACGCCCTGTCCACGGACCCGGAGATCACCGGCGAGAACTGGCAGTTCTTCCCCACGAGTCTGCAGTGGGGCAACATCTCCGAGCTGTTCGACGACCCGACCGTCGACTTCGCCCAGTCCATGTGGAACTCGCTGGTCGTCGCCGTTCTGATGACCGCCGGCATCCTGCTGGTCTGCTCCCTGGCGGGATACGGTCTCGCCCGTATCCCCTACCGGCACGCCAACAAGGTCTTCTACGCGGTTCTCGCCACGCTGATGGTGCCCACGGCCGTCACGTTCGTGCCCAGCTTCGTGCTCGTCTCGTCACTCGGCTGGGTGGACACCTACCGGGGCCTGATCATCCCGGGCCTGTTCAGCGGTTTCACCTGTTTCCTCTTTCGGCAGTACTTCCTCGGGTTCCCGAAGGAACTGGAAGAGGCGGCGCGGGTGGACGGGCTGGGTTACTGGACGGCGTACTGGCGGATCGTCGTGCCCAACTCGCTGAACTTCTTCGCCGCGATGGCGACGATCACGTTCATCAACGGCTGGAACGCCTTCTTGTGGCCACTGGTCATCGGCCAGGACCCCAGCTCCTGGACCGTCCAGGTGGCGCTCTCCTCGTACATGACCAACCAGACGGTCAATTACCACCTGATCTTCATGGCCACCGCCATTTCCATCATGCCCCTTGTGCTCGTGTTCCTCTTCCTCCAGCGCTGGCTGGTCCAGGGAATCGCGCAGACTGGCATCAAGGGCTGACGCCCACCTCACCATCACGACCTGGAGACCGATGACTGCCCGCACCTCCCCCACCCTCGGCTCCGCTCGGGCGGGGGGACCCCCATCCATCGATTACGTCGAGGACGTCTCCCCCGGCAGCGGGGCCCTTCCGCCCCGTGCCTGGTACGGGTCCTCGGACGCCAAATCCCTGTCGCTGAACGGGAATTGGCGCCTGCGCGTCTCACCGACCGCCGACACCGAGGACGACTCCTTCGCGGAGGAGGGGTACGACGCCGGCAGCTGGGCCGAGGTCACGGTCCCCGGCCACTGGGTCCTCCAGGGCGACGGCGCCTTCGGCCTGCCCATCTACACCAACCACCTCTACCCCTTCCCGGTCGACCCGCCGCACGTCCCGACGGAGAACCCGACCGGCGACCACCTGCGCGTCTTCGACCTGCCCGAGGACTGGCCGGCCGACGGCGGGGCCGTCATCCGCTTCGACGGCGTCGAGTCCTGCGCCCGCGTCTGGCTGAACGGCACCGCCATCGGCGAGTTCAAGGGCTCCCGGCTGCCGCACGAGTTCGCGGTCGGGCACCTGCTGAAGCCGAGCGGCAACGTGCTCGCCGTACGCGTGCACCAGTGGTCCGCGGGCTCGTACCTGGAGGACCAGGACCAGTGGTGGCTGCCCGGCATCTTCCGGGACGTGACGCTGCTGCACCGCCCGGCGGGCAGCGTCCTCGACTTCTTCGTGCACGCCTCCTACGACCACGTCACGGGCGAGGGCACCCTGCGCGTCGACTCCGACGTCGACGGGCGGGTGACCGTGCCCGCACTGGACATCGATGTCCCGACCGGCGAGTCGGTGACGGTACAGGTCGAGCCGTGGTCGGCCGAGGTGCCGAAGCTGTACGACGGCGAGCTGGTGACCGAGGGCGAGCGCGTCCCGCTGCGCATCGGCTTCCGTACGGTCGAGCTGGCCGACGGCCTCATCAAGGTCAACGGCAAGGCGCTCCTCTTCAAGGGCGTCAACCGCCACGAGTGGCACCCCGAGAAGGGTCGCGCCCTCGACCTGGAAACCATGCGCGAGGACGTGCTGCTGATGAAGCGGCACAACCTGAACGCGGTGCGCACCTCCCACTACCCGCCGCACCCGGCCTTCCTGGACCTGTGCGACGAGTACGGCCTGTGGGTGATCGACGAGTGCGACCTGGAGACCCACGGCTTCACCGAGCAGGCCTGGCGGGACAACCCGGTCGACGACGACCGCTGGACCCCGGCCCTCCTCGACCGCGCGGCCCGCATGGTCGAGCGGGACAAGAACCACCCGTCGGTCGTCATCTGGTCCCTGGGCAACGAGGCCGGCACCGGACGCGGCCTCACCGCCATGGCCGAGTGGATCCACGGCCGCGACTCCTCGCGCCTCGTGCACTACGAGGGCGACTGGAACTCCCGTGACACGGACATGTACTCGCGGATGTACGCGAGCCACGGCGAGGTCGAGCAGATCGGCAAGGAGCTGGACGGCGGCACCCACAAGCGCCGCGAACTTCCCTTCATCCTCTGCGAGTACGGCCACGCCATGGGCAACGGCCCGGGCGGCATCGCCGACTACCAGGAGCTCTTCGAGAAGTACGAGCGGCTCCAGGGCGGCTTCATCTGGGAGTGGATCGATCACGGCATCAAGCACCCGGAGCTGGGCTACGCCTACGGCGGCGACTTCGGCGAGGAGCTGCACGACGGCAACTTCGTCTGCGACGGCCTGATCTTTCCCGACCGGCAGCCCTCCCCGGGCCTGCTGGAGTTCAAGAAGGTCATCGAGCCCGTCTCCATCGAGGGCACCGACGGCACGGTTCGCATCACGAACAAGCAGGACTTCGCCGACCTGTCCGCGTTCGCCTTCGAGTGGTCCTACCAAGTGGACGGCGAGAGCGTCGAGTCGGGCGCGCTGTCCCTGCCCGCGCTCGCCCCGGGCGAGTCCGCGGACGTCAAGCTGCCCGAGCCGACCGCCGACCACCGTGGCGGCGAGACGACGTGGACGGTACGGGCGCTGCTGGCCGCCGACACCAACTGGGGGCCCAAGGGGCACGAGGTGGCCTGGGGGCAACTCCCGCTCACCGCACGGACGTTGCCGTCCGTCGCCGCAACCGACGGCCCTGTCGCCGGCGACGGTGTCATCACGCTGGGCCCCGCCTCCTTCGACGCCCGCACCGGTGTGCTGAAGACCATCGGCGGCGTCGAGGTGAGCGGTCTGCGCCTGGACGTGTGGCGGGCCACCACCGACAACGACGAGGGCGCTGACTGGCTGACCGACGTCCGCTCCGCGGAGCTGTGGCGCAAGTACGGCCTGCACCGGATGCGGCACCGCCTGGCTTCGGTGGAGCTCGGCGACGATGCGCTGACCGTGCGGACCCGGGTCGCCCCGGCCGCCTGGGAGTTCGGCCTCGCCGCGGTGTATCGCTGGACCTCGGACGGCAGCCGCCTCAGGCTGACCGTGTCCGTGGGGCCGGAGGGCGAGTGGCCGGTACCGCTGCCGCGTCTCGGCGTGCGGTTCGGACTCACCCGGGCCGACACCGTGAAGTGGTACGGCGGCGGGCCCGGCGAGGGCTACCCGGACACCAAGGCGGCGTCCAGGGTCGGACGTTGGGAGTCCACGGTCGACGGGCTGCAGACCCCGTACGTCCGTCCGCAGGAGAACGGCGCCCGCGCGGACGTCCGCTGGGCCGAGCTCGGCGGGCTGCGCATCGAGGGCGACCCGGACTTCTTCCTCACCGCCCGCCGCTGGACCACCGAGCAGCTGGACGCGGCCACCCACCTCACCGACCTCACGGCCGGCGAGACGGTCTGGGTGAACCTCGACCACGGCATCCACGGCATCGGCACCGGGTCCTGCGGCCCGGGCGTGCTGCCGCAGTACCAGCTGCACGCCGAGCCGGCCGAGTTCTCCTTCGTCTTCTCGGAGATCAGTTGACGGACACGGACATACGGTCCCCTGCGGTCGGCCGGCTCTTCAGACGGCCGGCCGCGGTCGCGTCCTGCGTCGGCTTCGTCCTCATCGACATGCTGCAGGCACTGCACGGCCCCGCGGTGCCGGGCCTGCGAACGGAGTTCGGCCTGTCCCCGTCCGGTGCCGGGCTCGGTCTGAGCCTGGACTTCACGGGCGGCGTCGAGGGCGTTCCGGCCTTCAACGCGATCCACTTCCGGATCATCAACAGGGCGCTGCTGGCGGCGAGTTACGGCCTAATGGGTCTCGGCGGCGCGGGCTTCGCGCTCGCCCCGAACCGGCCGAGGGCACTGGCCGCCGCCCCGAGCGGATCCTGACGGTCTGCGCGGCCGGCATGGCCGTGTGTCTGTTGCCGACACGTGTAAAAGGAGTGGCGCCGGTGGCCTACGCCGGTGTTGGGTTGTTCATCGCGCCGGTCTTCTCGACCGGACTGCCCTGGCTGAACAGGGCGCTTCCCCAGGCGAGGCGCGCCGGTGCCTGGGTCATCGCCGCGTCGATGATCGGCGGAGTGGCGGCTCCCCCGCTGCTGGGGGCGGGCATCGAGGCCTCGGGCATCCACGCCGTTCCCTGGCTGCCGACCGCACTCTCCGCCGCCTCGCTCGCGGTGACCGTCTGGCTGATCCAACTCACCCGGAGGTTCATCGAGTGATCGGCAGTATCGAGGTCCGCTCCCTCTCCCGCTCCTTCCACACCACCGTGCGCCGTCCGGGTTTCGCGGGCACGCTCAGATCTCTGATCAACCCGGAGCGGGCCGTCAAGCACGCCGTCTCCGACATCAGCTTCGACGTGGCGCCGGGTGAACTCCTCGCCCTGCTGGGCCCGAACGGCGCAGGCAAGTCCACCACCATCAAGATGCTCACCGGCATCCTCACGCCCACCTCCGGCGAGGCCCGGGTGGCGGGCGTGGTGCCGTACGAGGAGCGGGAGCGCAACGCCCGCAACATCGGCGCCGTGTTCGGGCAGCGCACCCAGCTGTGGTGGGACCTGCCGGTGCGGGAGTCGTTCTCGATCCTGCGGGACATCTACGACGTGCCGAATGCGGAACACGCCGCCCGGCTGCGGGAGTTCGACGACATCCTCGAACTGTCGGCCTTCTGGGACACCCGCGTGCGCCATCTCTCCCTCGGCCAGCGCGTGCGCTGCGACCTGGCCGCCGCACTGCTGCACGACCCGCCGGTCGTCTTCCTCGACGAACCGACGATCGGCATGGACGTCGTGGTCAAGGAGCAGGTCCGGGAGTTCCTGCGCCACCAGGTGGAGGAGCGCGGCCGTACGGTGCTGCTGACGACGCACGACATGACGGAGGTCGAGCGGCTCGCCGAGCGGGTCGTGCTGATCAACCACGGGCGGCTCGTCCTCGACGGCTCTCTCGACGAGATCCGCCGTAAGTTCGGCTCGACCTGGCAGGTGCGGGCGACGCTCGCCGACGGGCACACCGCTGTCGTCCCGCCGCCGGGCATCGCACTGCTGCGGCAGGAGGGCCCGCAGGTGGTGTTCGGCCCGGACGGGCCCGAGGCTCCCACGGTCCATCAGGCGCTCAAGGCGGTCATCGAGCGGTACGAGGTGACCGGCATCGCCATCGACGAGGCGGACCTGGAGGACGTGATGCGGGTCGCGTACGCGCATGCGGAGCCCGCGGCGGAAGGGGTCTGACATGGCCGTTCTGCACGCGTGGCGGGCCGCCCGCGTCACCCCGCTCGGCGAGCTGCACGCCCCGCCCCGGATGACGGCCGTCCTGGTCCGGCTGGTCGTCCAGGTGGTGCTGGTCGCGTCCCTGTGGAGCGGCCTGTACGCGCATTCCGGCGCCACGGCCGGCATGAGCCGCGAGCAGGCCGTCACCTACGCCGTGCTGGCCGTACTCGCCTCCCGGCTGCGGGAGTTGGACCAGTACGCGGGCCGGGACACGATCCTGCAGCACATGCACTTCGGCACCATCGTCTACTGGTACCTGCGTCCGCTGCCGCCCGCCCGCTACCACGCGCTGCGCGCCCTCGGCGAGCAGGTCTACGGGGCCGCGTGGGCGCTCACCGGATACGCGGTGTGTCTCGCGGCCGGGGTGATCGAGCCGCCCGGGTCGGCGGCGGTCGCCGGGGTGTTCGTGGTCAGCCTGCTGCTCGGCCAGCTGGTCCTGTACTTCGTGATGCTGCTCCTGGACCAGCTGTGCTTCTGGACCCTCCGCAACAACTCCGCGATGCTCATCCTGCTCTTCGCGCAGAACCTGCTGTCCGGGGTGTACGCGCCGCTGTGGTTCTTCCCCGGCTGGTTCCGCACCATGAGCACCTTCCTGCCCTTCCAGGCGACGCTCAGCGTGCCCCTGTCGCTGTACGTGGGCCGGATCCAACTGGCTGATGCGGGCGGGCAGTTGGCGATCCAGGCCGTCTGGGTCGTACTGCTCTTCCTCCTCACCAGGTTCCTGTGGCGGCGAGCCGCCCACCGGGTCATCTCCCAGGGAGGCTGATGCCTGTGAACGCCGTCCGGATCGCCTGGCGCATCACCCGTCTGAACATCCGCGCCCAGATGGAGTACCGCATCGAGTTCCTGCTGAACATCGCGATCGGCGCGATCTGGCAGGTGTCGGTGATCGTGTTCGCGACCGTGCTGCTGACCCGGTTCACCGGGATGGGCGGCTGGGACAGCTCTCAGGTGCTGCTGATCCCGGCGACACGCATGCTGGCGCACGGGTTGTTCGTGCTGTGCCTGGGCCGGGTGCACCAGCTGGGCCGGTTCGTCCAGGAAGGGAAGATCGACATCTATCTGCTGCGGCCGATGCCGGTCCACCGGCAGGTGCAGCTGGAGTTCTTCCCCACCAACGCCTTCGGCGACCTGACGGTCGCCGTGGGCCTGATGGTCGGCGCCCTGTCCCGCAGCCGACTCGACTGGACGGCTGGGCGGATCACGTATCTCATCGCCTGTGTGCTCGGCGCCATGCTGCTGGAGGCCGCCCTGTTCACGGCGGTCGCCTGCGCCGCGCTCCGTTTCCCGGCCGCCGACTACTGGGGCCGCTGGCTGGAGGAGCTGCTCGGCACCTTCGGCAGCTACCCGCTGAACGTGCTGCCCAAGGCGGTGGGCGGCTTCCTCACCTTCGGCCTCCCACTCGCGTTCGTCGCCTACTTCCCGGCCGCGGTGCTCACCGGGCACGGGCACGACACGGGTGTCCCGTACTGGCTGGCGGCGGCCTCCCCCCTGCTCGGCGTGCTCACCTACCTCGGGGCACGGCTGCTGTGGCGCTGGAGCCTCAACCACTACACGGGGGTGAACGGCTGACGGCGACCGCGACGGCATCCGGCTCGGCGCGGAGCCGGGATCGTCCCGGCTCCGGCACTTCCCTCAGCGGCCCGTCGTCCACGACCGAGTCGAGGAGCCGGAGCGGGGCGCCGTCACGGACACCGGCGTAGGCGGCCGTGAACGGCTGACGGCGAGCGCGTCGGCATGCGGCTCGGCGCCGAGCCGGGATCGTCCCGGCCACGGCACCCTCTCGCACCCGGACGCCCCTGCGCCCAGCGCCGACATCGGACCCGGTCGGCACAGCCCTCGGAGCCCTCAGCGACCCAACCGCCGCCGTACCCGCCGTACCTGCCCGTTGTCCGCGACCGAGTCGAGGAGTCGGCGCCCGGTGCCGGGCTCGTACGCCGGGCCCTCCAGCCGGAGCAGGGCGCCGTCGCGGACGACGGCGTGGGCGACCGGGGCGTCCGTCTTCGGGAGGGTGACCGGATGGCGGCCGGCCGGGAGTCCGAGACGGGTGGGCAGGCGCAGTTCGGCCGTGGTGCCGTCGGAGGCGGGGATCAGTTCGGCGTCCACCGTCAGGGCGGAGACCGTGACCTTGATGCGAGCCGGGGCTCCGTCTGTCCCCGCCGCCACGTACGGCAGCGGGAGCGAGCGTCCGCCGCGTGCCGTGTTCGCCGCGGCGGCCTCGGCGGTGTCGGGGCCGAGCCTGCGCTGGCGCTGGTCCACGTCGAGGGCGAGCTGGCCGCTGCCCGTCCAGTACGGGAGCGCGAGGCGGCCGCCGGTCAGCGCCGGGCCCGCGGCCGGGGCGCCCGGGGTGCCGTCGCCGGTGAGGCGGACCATCCGGTCCACACCGAGGAGCTGGACGTACGCCCACACGTCGTGCACCCCGCGCTCCAGCGGACGGCCGCCGGCCAGTCGCTCGGGATCGAGGAGCAGCCGTCCGGAGGCGACCAGTCGTGAGCGGCCCTCGCCGAGCGGCTCCAGGCGCACCTCCAGGTCGCCCTCGGGGTACCACCAGTCCGCACGGTCGCGGTCTTTGACCACCACTTCCGCGTACGCCAGCCGGAACGGGTCGCGGACCTCCCAGCCGTCCTCCACACCGGGCACGCCGGCGAGCAGCTCGGGGTCCAGCAGGCGCCTGCCGTCCCGCTCGACGAGCACCAGCGGCTCGCCGTCTCCGCGCAGCAGGTCGAGGGTGACGTCGGCAACCAGCCGGCCGTTCTCCCAGCGCAGTGCGCCGAGCTCGCTGCGGGCCTTCACTTCGCGGATGCGCTCGGCGAGAGCCACCGCGCCGTCGAAGTCGCCGCGTTCGAGGAGTTCGGCGCGCAGGCGGGACACGGTGGGCAGACCTTCGCGTACGGCAGGCGGGAACTCCGTCAGCGCCAGCTCGCGGGCCGCCTCGAAACGCTCCTTCTGCTCCCCCGGGTCCTCGCGGAGGATCTCCGGCTCGCGGGTGCGAGAGAGGATCTCGACGTGGTAGAGGCGGTGCAGGAGACGGTTCTGCAGAGCGTCGATGTCGTCACTGGCCTCGGTGCCGTCCTTGATCTGGCGGACGATGGTGCGGCAATTGGGCCAGAAGCCGTGCCGGGAGCTGAACCGGTGCTGGGTGTTGTTGCCGCCGTCGTCCCGCTTCATCCAGTAGTAGCAGGGATAGTCGGCGAGGATCGAGATCCGCTCCGCCTTGAGGTAGGCGGCGCTGACGAAGAGCAGGTCCTCCAGGATCCAGGGGCCCTCGGGGAAGCGCAGGCCGTGCTCCTCGACGAAGGCGCGCCGGAACATCTTGTGCGGCGACATGCTCTGCATGAGCTCGTCGTTCTCGATGGTGCAGGCGTCCACCGTGTGCCGGAACAGCCGCCGGGGCCGGACCATGGTGCTGGACATCTTGCCGAGCACCACATCGGCGTCATTGCGCTTGGCGAACTCGTACAGCCGCTCCAGCGCCTCGGGGCCAAGGGTGTCGTCATGGTCGACGAACTGGATGTACTCCCCTTGGGCATGGCTCATACCCAGGTTGCGCGGCGCTCCCGGCCAGCCCGAGTTGGGCCGGGTGTGCACCTGCACGTTCGGGTGCTTCGCCGCGATCTTCTCCAGCCGGGCCAGGGTGTCGTCCGTCGACCCGTCGTCGACGTAGATCACCTCGTACTCGTCGGCAGGCAGGGACTGCCCCAACAGCGACGGCGCACACTCGTCGACGTACTTCCCGGTGTTGTACACGGGCACGACGACGCTGACCTTGACTCTCGGCATCTCACAGACTTTACCGGGCCCGCCGGACGGGTGACGGGCGGAAGGGATCGCCTGAAATTCGCGACAGTAAGAGCTCGTAACACGTGCGGTCCGGTCCCAGTAGCCCTGTCGTGGTGAAGCGTGGGAGCGTGGCCCTGAATCATGGGGGCGGCCTGTGTGGGGAAGAGGGGCTGCATGAGCGTGGTGTGGGCGGCGACGTCGCCGGAATCGGGACTGTCCGCACACGTGTAGGCCGATCAGATCCGCGACTTACCTCTAGATCAGCCAAGGGATGAAACACGCGCAATCGCGACAGCCCCGCGGACAAGTGCTGGATTACGGCAATTGGGTCGCAGTTTGGGAGTAACCAGGCCAGAATCAGCTGATCAGGCGGCGCCATACCCGCGTGAACCGCCCTGTCAGATGCACGCACAATGCTCCACATTGAGGAAAATGGATCGACGTCTCCTGGGTCATCGCCGAGAAGAAGAGCCGTCCCTCCGGGGTTTGCCGGGTGGTACTCCACCCAAGGCCGGTGCAGTGCGCGAGGAGAGTATTGACAAGTTCACGCCCGAGCCCTTGACGCTGCCACGTATCGAGGACCCAGACGTCCAGGATCCGTCCCGTGCGGCAATCATTGCAGATACGGAAACGGACTCGGCCGATGACTGCGTTCCGCGCGTCGACCAGCACAATTTCGGTGGCAGCATGCCGATCTGGGGACCTGACCCCGCCTAGTTGCAGGGATTCATGATTCTGGTCGTCGAGTCGTTCCAACACCGCTCGACCGCCTCCTGGCACCAGGGTCGCTCCATCCTCGGAACGACAGCCCAGGGACACCATAGCGAACCTCCGCCGACTCGGGGCAGCATTACGCGAACGCCGAAACCCGCCCACCCGAGGACTCGGCCCAATTTCCGCGATCATCTCTCCGAGCGCGAGCGGACGAGCGCCGGTTCAGAACCCGACGCACTCGACAAGATCTTCTAGCGCGGGATCCACCTCGTCGACGGGGAGGCGAGCCCGGGACATAGAGAACATATCCGGTTAGATCAAGGATCCCTTTGAGATTGACCCACCGCCCCAGATCAAGGTTGCCAGAGGCAGGAAGCCAAGGAACCATTTCACCCTTCACCAGGTGCGAATCGACCGACAGCGCGCCAAGAAATTCTATTTCGAGGGAATTTCTTCTTTTCCCGCAAGTGCATCCGTAAGCCATTCTGCAAGATTCTGCCCCGTCGGGAAAAGTGCCCCCTCCGGGCCATCAGTGGGATCCCATCCCCACATTGGCCCCAGTGGATCGCGGCAATCCACAAGCGACCAGATGGCATCTCCCCACTCGAACAACCAAACGAATCCGTCTGGAACTTCACTGTCGGGAGCGGAGGAGAATGCCTCGTAGACATCTACAATATCGGCCCAGTCCCCACGCCACTTACCACCCGATACGCCCAATACGCCCCCTCGGGGGCCGAATCCGCCGTTCGCCACTTCCAGGTAAAGGCGCCGCAGGAGGGCCGGCAGTGGGTACCCGACCACGCGTTCCGCCTCTGCCACGGCGTCTGGCGATGCCGGTGGCGTGGGACCCTTTGAGGCCATCGCCGTACGCACGGCATCGACGATCTCGTCTTCGGTCATGGCGTTCATGATCTGGTCCTTCTCTGTGGGCGTCAAGCTCGGTCGATCATGTCAGATGCACCACGGACAGGGGCGGCGCCGCTTCTCCGATGGTCAGATTCACTTCTCTTCGTCTTCCATCCCGGCTCCTTCAGAAAGGAAACCCGCCTCCAGTCCTCGTGTAATGACATCTATAGCCCGTCCTGCTCCATGGGCATCCCTGAGATCGTTGATCGTCTCCTCATCCATGACCTTACCCATTACGTACCCCTGATCCCCCTGCTTGATCACGACACCCGGTTTGGCAACAAACTTGGTCAGCCCCCTCCCGCACGCCTCCGAGCAAGCACGGTTTGTTGAATAGGCATTTTCTACCTCCGTGATCTCACCCCCCAGGTTCTCCACTTGCCTAACGGTATCCTCCCTGAAGTCAGCTGCCGCGTCCTCGGCATGCCCCTTCCCCGAATCTGGCGCAGCCTTATATACAGTCACTTCCATCTCCGTCAGCAGATCCAGCAGCTTTTTATCAAGGCCACCCTTGCTGACAAATCCGACGATACGGGGAACGATTCCATCCACCGTCTTTACATATACTTCAGAGAGAACGAGGGTGAATCTGCTATACGCCCACGAGTTTTTGGCGAGGTAACCCGCTACTGCCTTCATGGCCTCCCGGTAAAGTGAGGCTCCAGCTGCGGCTGCTCCGGCTGCGGAGAGGGGTGCTGTGGGCAGCTTCGGGTTGTTCAGCTTCTCAACGGTCCCACTGCTGTCGTGGGTGCCGCTGCTGCTGCCCCCGGAGCACTTGTGTGTATCGCAGTAGTGGCTGGAGCCCTTGTACTTCTTCGACCCGGGGTCATTTTCAGCGTGGTAATCGCCGTATGTCCCGTTGCTGCCCGAGCAGTAGTGCTTCAGCCCACAGCTTTCCAGCCCCGAAGGGTCGCTGAGGTTTGTTGGGTTGTTGAGGGAGTAGGTGTAGGCGTTGAGGCCCTGGGGGTTGTACGGGGTGCTGAGCGGGTCGGTGGTGAGGAAGCGTCCGAGGGCGGGGTCGTAGGCGCGGGCGCCGAGGATGTCGAGGCCGGTGGAGTCGTCTTCGGTCTTGCCGAGGAAGCCTCGGTCGGTGCTGGTGGGCAGAGATGTGCTGCCGCGTTGGGCGCCGAAGGGGAGGTAGCGGCGGCGGGTGGCCGTGCCGGTGTCGGTGGCGATGGTGAGCTGGCTGGAGTTTTGCGGGTCGGACATCAGCCAGGTGAGGGTGCCGTTGCCGGTACCACTGCTGGGGGCGACGCGCAGGGCGC